>CAZPTD010000078.1:0-14341 GCA_964588915.1 uncultured Neomegalonema sp.
GCGGCTCCGGGCCGGTGCGCGGCGTCGCGGTGACGCTCGGCAGCGGCATCGTGACCTCGGTCTTTACGGCGGTGATGCTGACGCGCTTCTTCATCTCGAACTGGTTCGCCATGCGGCGGCCGAAACAAATAGCGGTCTGAGCGCCGCCGGCGCCGGCCCGAGACGGGATTCCAGATGCGACGACTGAAACTGGTCCGAAGCGAGACGCATATCGACTTTATCCGCTGGCGGCGGCTCGCCTTCATCGTCTCTTGCGCGGCGCTCGCGATCTCGATCATCGCCACGGCGGCTGTCGGCCTGAATTTCGGCATCGACTTCCGCGGCGGCTCGTTGGTCGAGGCGCGCTTCGCCGAAGAGGCCGATATCGGCGAGGTGCGCGACGTCGTCACCGGCCTCGGCCTCGGCGACGTCGCGGTGCAGGAGTTCGGCGCGCCGACGGACGTGCTGATCCGGGTCGAGCCGTTCGAAGGCGAGGAGGAGGTCGAAGTCCCCGAAGGCGAAGAGCGGCAGGGCGCCGGGCAGATCGTCGCGGAGGCCCTCGGCGCCGCCTATGAGGGCGTCGAGATCCGGCGGATCGACTTCGTCGGGCCGAAGGTCTCGGGCGAGCTGGTGCAGGCCGGCGTGACGGCGGTGCTGCTCGCCGTCGCCGTGGTGCTCATCTACATCTGGCTGCGGTTCGAATGGCAGTTCTCGATCGGCGCGGTCGCGGCGCTCGCGCATGACGTGCTGTTGACGATCGGCGTCTTCTCGGTGCTGCAGCTCGAATTCAGCCTCGCGATCATCGCCGCGATCCTGACCATCGTCGGCTACTCGCTCAACGACACCGTGGTCGTCTTCGACCGCATCCGCGAGAATCTGCGCCGATACAAGAGCTCGCCCATTCCCGAAGTGATCAATCGCTCGGTGAACGAGACGCTGTCGCGGACGGTGATGACCTCCGTGACGACGTTGATCGCGCTCGGCTCGCTGTTCGTTCTCGGCGGCGAGGTGCTGCGCGGCTTCACCTTTGCGATGATCTGGGGCGTTATCGTCGGCACCTACTCGTCCGTCTTCATCGCCTCGCCGCTGCTCGAGATCCTCGGCGTGACGCGCGGCGAGGAGGGCGACCCGGGCGACGCGGCGGCCCGGCGCGACGAGGCGGACAGCATCCCGCTCAATCCGGACGGCTCGCGCTTTTGAGCCGCCCTCGGCGCCGCGCCGCGGAAGAAGGAGGCGCGCCATGAAGATGACCGAGCTTTCCTTCGACGGCGCCCAGCCGCCGATCGACGCCTACGCGCCGTCGGGCTTTCGGGTGGCCGGCGCGTTCATCGACGGGCCGGTGATCCTCGACGCGGCGGGCGCGCGCGGCTGGGCGGCCGGACCGGGCCTCGCCGCGCTCGACGCCGAGGCGGCGGCGCCGCTCGTCGCGCTCGCCGGGCGGGTCGACGTTCTGCTGATCGGTCTCGGCCCGGAGATCGCGCCGCCGCCGGCCGATTTTCGGCGCGCGCTCGACGCGGCCGGGCTGCGCTACGACGCGATCGGCACGCCGGCGGCCTGCCGCACCTACAACGTTCTCTTGACCGAGGATCGGCGCGTCGCCGCCGCCCTGCTGACGACCGGCGGCGGCGCGTAGTTCGCGGCCGCGGCTCTGGACATCGAGCCTGCGCTGCGACATGTGTGCCGCGAACCGGCCGCGGCCGCCGGAGCGGCGCGCCCAATCAAAGGAGAGCCCGACATGTCCTTCACGCTTCCCGATCTTCCCTACGCCCATGACGCGCTCGCCGGCGGCGGCATGTCGCGCGAGACGATGGAGTATCACCACGACCTCCATCACAAGGCCTATGTCGACAAGGGCAACGAGCTGATCGCCGGCACGCAATGGGCCGGCGCCGGCAACGATCGGCTCGAAGAGGTCATCCGCGGAACCTACGGCGTCGAGGCGCATCAGGGCCTCTTCAACCAGGCCTCGCAGCATTGGAACCACATCCAGTTCTGGGCGATGATGGCGCCGAATTCGGGCGCGATGCCCTCGGAGCTCGAGAGCCGGATCACGGCCGCTTTCGGCTCGGTCGACGCGTTCAAGAAAGAGTTCGTCGCCGCCGGCGTCGGCCAGTTCGGCTCGGGCTGGGCGTGGCTCGTCGTCGACAATGGCCAGCTCAAGGTCACGAAGACGCCGAACGGCGTCAATCCGGTCTGCTTCGGGCAGACGGCGCTGCTCGGCTGCGACGTCTGGGAGCATTCCTACTACATCGATTACCGCAACAAGCGGCCGGCCTATCTCGAGAACTTCCTCGAGAAGCTGGTGAACTGGGAAAACGTCGCCCAGCGGCTCGCGAGCGCCGGCTGACCCCAAGAGATCCGCTTTCGAAACCCTTCCGCGCCCCGGCCTCGAGCCGGGGCGTCGGACCCCGTTCGACGTCGCCGGTTCGAGGGCCGTCGCGATGGTTCGCATGCCGAGTGTGCGCGAAGGCCGTCGCGCCGAACCGGGCTCGGGTTCAGGGGCGCGGCGCTTCGCCGCCGGCCTGATAGAGATAGGCGATGAGGTCCGGCAGGTCTTCGGGCGTCACGCCCGGATAGTTCATTTTCGTGCCGGGCATGAAGCCGCGCGGATCCCGGAGATAGTCGGACAGCGTCCCGACGCGCCAGATCGCCTGGGAGTCGCGGCTCGCGGCGGAATAGGAATAGCCGGGCTCCGAGCCGGCGAGGCGGCCGAAGAGGCCGACGAGATGCGGACCGGTGCGATGCGCCTCCTGGTCGATCCGGTGACAGGTCGAGCAGGGTCGGAAGAGCCGTTCGCCGCGGGCCGGGTCGCCGCCGAGCGCGGCGACCTCCGCGGCGTGGTCGATGTCGAAGGCGGAGGCCGGCGGCGGCGGCGGCGCGCGCTCGTCTTCGTCGTCCTCGCCGCAGCCGGCGAGGCCGAGCGACAGGAGAGCGGCGACGAGCGCGGCTCGGAGGCGATGGGGCGCGCGCATGACAGTCTCCCTCGCGGCGACGGGCCTGGAACGGGCGTGATCGCGCGGCAAGCTGCGCGCTTTCGCGCCGCGATCAATGCGACTCTTTCGCCGCCGCCGCGTCCGCCGCCCAGACCCGGCGAATGCGCTCGATCGCGTCGGCCGGATTGCGGGCGATCTCGAAGACGGAGCCGTTCTCGACGCCGCCCGGCGCCTGCAGCGGCGCGAAGTCGGCCCAGAGAAACTCCTCGTCGTCCATCCGGGCGAACATCGTCATCAAGGGCCGCCAATAGTCGTCGGGATCGAGCAGCACGATCGGCTTGCGATGCAGTCCGAGATGCCGCCAGGTCGCCGCTTCGATGAACTCGTCGAGCGTGCCGACGCCGCCCGGCAGCACGATCGCCGCGTCGGCGTTGGCGAGCATCAGCGATTTGCGCTGATGGAGCGACTCGGTGACGATGACGCCCGGCCCGGCGCGCTCCGAGCGCTCGCGGCCGAAGAGCCCGTCGGGAATGACGCCGAGCACATCGGCGCCGGCCTCGCGCGCGGCGACGGCGACGGCGCCCATCAGCCCGAGTTCGCCGGCGCCGTAGACGAGCCTCAATCCGGCGCTGGCGATCTCGCCGCCGAGCGCGCGGGCGAGCGCGAGGCGGCTCGGATCGCGGCCGGGCCTTGATCCGCAATAAACGCAGACGGATTTCATCGGCGCTCCGGCGTCCTCCTTCAGGTTCGTCTCTGGTTTCTTCTCGGTCATCGCCTCGTCTCGGTCTCGGTTCCGTTGCGTCGATCATAGACGCGTTTCGGCCACCTGATCGCGCGCTTAAGCCCTTTTTTAGACATGGCGACCCTCGCCAGCTGAGATTCGCCTCGTTATGCTGCATTGCGGCCGAAGCCGACTCTCACAGGGAAAACGGAGCAGGCGCCGGGCGTCGCTCCGAAACTTCCGAGCGCGGCGCAGTCCGCGCGGCGGCTCGACCCCGCCACACGCTCTTGACGCGCCGCGACCGGCGGGACAGAGAGCGCGCTCTGCTCGCGAAAGGGAACGAGATGAAAAGTCGCGACGGTTTGTTGGTTCTCATCGTGATCGGCGTCGCCGGCGCGCTCAGCTTCGTCGCATATCAGTATGGCCTGCAGGACGTCGAGAGCGACGGCGCGGCGGCGCCGCAGACCGCCGCGGTCGCGGGGCCGGCCGAGGACGCCGCCTCGGCCGGCGCGTCGGACAAGGACGCCGGTTCGGAGAAGCCGCCCACGCGCGTCGCCAACGAGGGCGAGCCGCCGACGGCGAGCGCCGCCGTCGAAGAGGCGCCTCTGGTGGCCGTCGAGGCCGCCGACGCGGCGACCGGCGGCGAGGCGGTCGCGGAAGCGGCGGAAGACGCCGTCCAGGACGCGGCCGAGTCGGCCGCGGTCGAGGAGAACGAGACGCCCGCCGCTGTGATCGACGCCGCGGATGTCGGCGCGAGCGAGCCGATCGTCGCCGACGCGCGGACGCCCGACATCGCCGCCACCGCCGAGGACAATCTTCCACCCGACGCGGCGGAGGCCTCGATGGCGGCGCAGGAGAGAGCGACGCCCGACGCGATCGGGCGCGACGAGCCGTCGCCGAGCGGCCTGCCGACCGACGATCTCGCGACGGCGACGCCGACGCTCGCGCTTCCCGATCAGGCGCCCGAGGCGCCCGCGCCCAGCGTCGACGTCGTCGTCGCGCCCGAAGAGCCGGCCGCCTCCTTCGAAGCGCCCGCGGCGCAGGACGACGTGATCGCCTCCGCGGTCGACGTCCCGCCTCGGCGGGGCCCTTGGGCGGCGGTTCAGCCGCCCGCGCCGCCCCCTCTCGCCGGCTTCCCGTGCCGCTGCGCGCGGCGCTACGCCGGGCAGGCGCCGCGCGTCGCGCTCGACCGGACCGGCGTCTCGTCCGGCCTGGACGCGCCGAACGCTTTCCCGTCGTCGAGCGACGCGCCGATCGCCTCGACGGCGCCTGACGCGGCGCGGCCCGACGACGCGACGATCGAGAGCGCGCGGTCGGACGTGCCGCCGCCGACGGTCTCGGCGGCTCTCGAAGACCCGCGGCCGGACGTCAACGATCCGGCGAGCTTTCCCGAAGAGCCCGGACGCGGCTTCGTGTCCTTGGAAACGGCGCCGCCCGAAGACGTGACGCCGCCAGAGATCGCGCGGCCGGCGCTCGGCGCGCCGTTGGTCGACGGCGCCGAGGACGTGGCCGCGGCGTCCCGCGACGTCGAGAGCAATGTCGAGCCGGCGCCCGAGGATCCGGTGGCGCGCGCCGTGCGCGACGGCGGCGACTTCGTCGAGACGCCGGTCTCGCCGGTGCCGCCCGATCCGGCCGAAAGCGCCGAGAAGGACATCCGCCCGACCTTCGACGTCGTCCGCGTCGGCCGCGACGGCTCGGGCGTGCTCGCCGGACGCGCCGAGCCGGGCGCTCTCGTCACCGTTCTCGTCGACGGCCTGCCCTCGGAGCAGGTGCGCGCGGATCCGCGGGGCGAGTTCGTCGTCCTGTTGACGGCGCCCGATCAGCCGCCGCTCAGCATCCGCTTCGATCTCGAGGCGGAGAACGACCAGGGCGAGGTCGTGAGTTCGGTCGAGCCGGTCATCGTCACGTTGCCGGACGATCCGGCGCGCCGGCCGATCGTCGTGCAGCCGACGGTCGACGGCGTGCAGCTCCTCGGACCGGTCGGACCTGCGACCGAGGACGGCCGCGTCGTCATCCAGTCCGTCACTTACGGCGCCGAGGGCGACGTGACGATCGCCGGCAGCGGCGCGCCGGGCGAGGTCGCCCGCGTCTATCTCGACAACGGCCTCGAGGCCGAAGCGCGGGTCAGCCCCGACGGCGACTGGCGCGTCCAGCTCGCCCGCGAGGTGCCGCCCGCGATCTACACGCTGCGCGTCGACCAGCTGACGAGCGAGGGCATCATCTCGAGCCGCGCCGAGACGCCGTTCGAGCGCGCGCCGACGGATCTCGTTCTGCGCGAAGGCACGGTCGTGGTGCAGCCGGGCAATAATCTCTGGATGATCGCCGATCACGTCTACGGTTCGGGCGCCCGCTACACCATTATCTACGACAGCAATCGCGATCAGATCCGGGATCCGGACCTGATCTATCCGGGACAAGTTCTGTCGCTGCCGGACACCGACCCGGCGGTCATCTCCAGTCCGGGCTGACGCCCGGCTATAAGCGGCAGGTCGCGCGACGTTCTCGCGGCGCAAGGAGACGAGATGCGACGCATTCGCGTCCGCGCCGAGGCGGCGCCGGGCGGAGGTCCGGGGACCGGGCTCGCCGGCGCGTGGTCGATCATCGCCAGGGTCGCGCCCTATCTTTGGCCGCGCGGCCGCGAGGGCCGGGAGATCCGCGTGCGCGTCGTCGTCGCCCTGGCGCTGCTCGCCCTGGCGAAGGTCGCGACCGTGGCGACGCCGTTCTTCTTCAAGGTCGCGGTCGATTCGCTCTCGGGCGAGGAGGCGTCGCTCGAGGCGGCCGGTTTCAATTGGCTCCTGCTCGGGCCGATCGGCCTCACCATCGCCTATGGCGCGCTCCGACTCTGCGGCGTCGGCTTTCAGCAGCTGCGCGACGCGATCTTCGCCAAGGTCGGCCAGCAGGCGCTGAGGCGCCTGGCGCTCAAGACGTTCCGGCACATCCACGCGCTCTCGCTGCGCTATCATCTCGAGCGGCGCACCGGCGCGCTGACGCGCGTCATCGATCGCGGCGTCAAGGCGATCGAGTTCGTGCTGCGCTTCCTGCTCTTCAGCATCGCGCCGCTGATCCTGGAGCTCGGCCTCGTCGCCGTGATCCTCTTCATCGCCTTCGATTGGCGCTTCTTCGTGATCGTCCTCGCGACCATCGCCGCCTACATCGTCTTCACCTTCCGCATCACCGAATGGCGCGTGAAGATCCGGCAGCGGATGAACGAGCAGGATATGGAGGCGAGCCAAAAGGCGGTGGACAGCCTGCTCAATTACGAGACGGTCAAGTATTTCGACGCGGAGGAGCGCGAGGCCGCGCGTTACGAGACCTCGATGCGCGGCTATGAGCGGGCGGTGATCGACACGCAGACCTCGCTCGCCCTCCTGAACGGCGGGCAGGCGATCATCGTCACCACCGGTCTCGTGGCGCTGATGGCGCTCGCCGCCGCGGGCGTCGCGAACGGCTCTCTGACTGTCGGCGACTTCGTGATGGTCAACGCCTACATGATCCAGGTGATGCTGCCGCTCGGCTTTCTCGGCACGGTCTACCGTGAGCTCAGGCAGTCCTTCATCGACATGGCCGACATGTTCGAACTCGTCGATCGGACGCCCGAGGTGCGCGACAAGCCGGGCGCGCCGGCGCTGAAGGTGACCGAGGCCGGCGTCGTGTTCGACCATGTCGGCTTCGGCTACGATCCGGAGCGGCTGATCCTCAAGGAGCTGAGCTTCGATCTCGAGGGCGGCCGGCGTCTCGCGCTCGTCGGCGCCAGCGGCGCCGGCAAGTCGACCGTGGCGCGGCTGCTCTATCGCTTCTACGACGTCAGCTCGGGCGCGATTCGCATCGACGGGCAGGACGTCCGCGACGTGACCCAGGCCTCTCTCCGGCGGCGAATCGGCGTCGTGCCGCAAGACACGGTGCTCTTCAACGAGACGATCGGCTACAACATCGCCTATGCGCGGCCCGAGGCCGGTCGCGAGGACGTGATCGCGGCGGCGAAGGCGGCGCGGATCCATGAGTTCATCTCGGAGCTGCCGCTGGGCTACGACACGGTCGTCGGCGAGCGCGGGCTGAAGCTTTCGGGCGGCGAGAAGCAGCGCGTCGCGATCGCGCGGACGATCCTCAAGAATCCGCCGATCCTGATCTTCGACGAGGCGACGTCCGCGCTCGACACCGCGACCGAAGCGGCGATCCAGGAGCGGCTCGCCGAGCTCGGCGCCAACCGCACCGTGATCGCGATCGCGCATCGGCTCTCGACGATCGTCGACGCGGACGAGATCCTGGTGCTCGATCAAGGCCGCGTCGTCGAGCGCGGCCGGCATCGCGATCTCGTCGCCGGCGGCGGCGCCTACGCGGCGCTATGGGCGCGCCAATCGGCCGATCGGACCGCGCCGGAGACGGTTCACTGACGCGCCGGCGAGGCGCGGCTAATGACCGCCGCCGATGATGCCGCCGAAATCGCGCCGCGCCACCGCCTGGCCGACATAGCGATCGAGCAGAACGTCGCCGAAGCCGACGACCGCCACGATCATGAACGCCGTCGTCCCGAAGGCGCTGACGCCGACGAAGAGCACGAAGGCGACGATGGTGACGACGAGAGACCATGTGTCGTTCCGCGCGGTGTCGCGAATGTTGGTCGCCCGCACGACTTCGATCCAGGCCGAGGCGAAGCCGAGAATGATGAAAATGACTGTCCAATCAATGGTGAACTCGGCGCTCGAAAAGAGCGGGATCGTCACGATCTCGCAGCTGAGCGCCCGCTCGACGCGCTGGTAGAGTTCCTCGCCGACGATGTTGCACTCGTCCGAGACGAGCGGGCTCGACGTCGCGTCCGGCGACGCGGCCGAGGGCGCCGGCGCCGCGTCGGACGCCGCCTCGGAAGCCGGCGCCTCGGGGGCGGACGCGACCGGCGCGGAAGCGGTCGGCGGCGTCGTGGCGGAGGTGGTCAAGGCCAAGACCATGACGAAAATCGCGTATACGACCCCGAGCCACAAATAGAATGGGATGGCGCGATTGAATATGATGCCCAGATACCGCATGCCTGCCTGTCTCCGCCGTCCTGCCGCGCCGTCGCGCCGCGTGCATGTAAACGCGAAGGCGGCGACGTCGCCACCTTTTTCATCGATTGCGGCGAAAGCGCCGCGCCACGGCGCTGTAATTCGGGCGCAATCTTCGCCGACAACGGCGCCGGCCTTCTATATGGGTCGAGTCGATAGGAGACGGAACGGATGAGGATCCAAAAAACCGAGCCGATCCCGCTGCCGGTGCGGCGCGATCCGGCTCGGCCGCTCTTCGCGATCGGCGACATTCACGGCCACGCCGACGCGCTCGAGGCGCTGCTCGGTCATCTCGATCGCGAGATCGCCGAGCGGCATCCCGAGACGGAAGTCGACCTCGTCTATCTCGGCGACTTCGTGGATCGCGGTCCTCAGCCTCTGGAGACGCTCCAGTTGGCGGCGCGCGGGCTCGGCCGGCCGCTCGTGCGCGAAACCGCGCTCATGGGCAATCACGACCTGTTTTTGATCGCCGAAGCCGAGCTCGCCGATCGGACGTCGAGCATGACCGAGTGGACGACCTGGATGTCGAACGGCGGTCGCGAGACGCTCTCGGCGATGGAGATCCACAACCCGTTCCGGGCGACGCCGACGCTCTTGCGCGAGAAGCTCGGACCTGAGCTTTGCGACTTCCTCTCGGGCCTCGCGCTCACCTATCGCACCGGCGACTTTCTCTGCGTCCACGCCGGCGTCGATCCGATCGTCGAGCTCGACGAGCAGATCGAGTTCGATCTGATCTGGGTCCGCGAGCCGTTTCTCACGCTCGCCGAGGATCCCGAGGCGCCGTGGACGATCGGCGTGACAGTGGTCCATGGGCATACGCCGGACGCATACGGCGTCTTCGCGCACCGGATCGGCGTCGACACCGGCGGCTTCGCGACCGGCGTCTTCAGCGCGATCGAGGTGTGGGACGGCGTCGCGCAGTTCCATCACGCGATGCGCTGACGCGCGTCGCGCCGGCCTGCGGCTTGCGCGGCCGTTCCCGAGCGCATAGCGTCGCGCGCGTCCTTCCGTTCGAGCGCGTGCTCGGGCTCTGAGCGGCGCGGACGTCGCCGCGGCGCTTCGCAACCGACGAGTCGTTCATGGCCAAATGCTGCTTCGTGTTGGATCCGCTCGATCGGATCAAGCCCTACAAGGATTCGAGCGTCGCGCTGATGGTCGAGGCCGAGGCGCGCGGCCTCGAGGTCTACGCCGCCGAGTTTTCGGACTTTTCGATCGAGAACGGCGCGGTTCGCGTTTTTGCTCGGCGCACGCGCACGGAGAACGGGATCTTCGAGCAAAAGGCGGCGGTCGCGCCGTTCTTTCGGCAAGACGCGGCGGAGACGCTCGACGTCGACGGCTTCGGCTTCGTGTTCATCCGCAAGGATCCGCCCTTCGACCGCGATTACCTGTCGCTGACATTGGTGCTCTCGAATTGCGAGGATCGGGTGCGGATCGTGAACGCGCCGCGCGGGCTGCGCGACGTCTCGGAAAAGCTGGTGGTCACGCGCTTCTCCGACTTCGCGCCGCAGACGCTCGTCACCTATTCAGCGGAGAAGGCGCGCGCCTTCGCGGCCGAGCGCGCCGGCGTCGTGCTGAAGCCGTCCTATTTCGGCGCCGGCGCCGGCGTGATGAAGAGCGCCGCCGACGACCCGAATTTCGCGCGCGACTTCGAGGCGACGCTCGCCACCGAGCCGCGCGGCCCGGTCATCGTCCAGGAGTTCCTGCCCGAGATTTCGAAGGGCGACACGCGGGTGATGATGATCGACGGCGTCGTCGAGGGCGCTGTCGGTCGGCGGCCGGCGGAGGGCGAGTTCCGCGCCAACATCGCCGCCGGCGGCAGCGAGGTCGCGGCCGAGCTCACCGATCGCCAACGCGCCGTCTGCGCCGAGATCGGGCCGTTTCTGCGCGCGCACGGGATTTTCTTCGCCGGCGTCGACTTCATCGGCGACTGGCTCATCGAGATCAACGTGACCTCGCCGACCCTGATCCAGGAGCTCCGTCGGGTCACGGGCGTCGACATCGCGAAGGTGATTTGGGATCGCCTCGGCGCCTGACGAACGGCGGCGGGCGTGGTCGGCGCGCGCCGAGAGACGCGGCCGTCCTCGGGCCCCATCGGAGAGCATGACGACAGCGGAGAAAGGAGCCGACATGAGCAGCGTCATCATCCCGACCTTGCGCTACCAAGACGCGCCGAAGATGATCGAGTGGCTGTGCGACACTTTCGGGTTCGCCAAGCTCCTCGTCGTCGACGACGGCCGAGGCGGAATCGCTCACGCGCAGCTCGGTTTCGGCAACGGCATGATCATGCTCGCCAGCGCGCGAGACGATGCGTTCGGCAAGCTGCAGTCGACGCCGCCGACGCTCGGCGGGACGACGCAGAGCCCCTATATCGTCGTTTCGGAAGTCGACGAGCTCTGTGCGCGGGCGCGCGCCGCCGGCGCGGAGATCGTCCGCGAGCCGAAAGACGAGGACTATGGCGGGCGCGGGTTCTCCTGCCGGGATCCGGAAGGTCATTTGTGGAACTTCGGCTCCTACGATCCATGGACCGCCGTTCATTGATTGCTCTGGAGAATCAGAGCTTTCGATTGTCCGTCGCGCCGATGATGGAGTGGACGGACCGGCACTGCCGAACGCTGCATCGGCGATTGTCGGCGCGGGCGCTGCTCTACACCGAGATGATCGTCGCCGAGGGCGTTGTGCGCGGCGATGCCGAGCGCATGCTCGCGTTCTCGCCTGCGGAACGGCCGGTCGCGCTGCAGCTCGGCGGCTCGGATCCGGCCGTTCTCGCCGAAGCCGTGCGGATCGCCGCGCCTTACGGCTATGACGAGATCAACCTCAATGTCGGCTGTCCGTCCGACCGCGTGCAGGGCGGCGCGTTCGGCGCGTGCCTGATGCGCGATCCGGATCTCGTCGCGCGCTGCTCGGCCGCGATGATCGACGCGGCCGAAGAGGTCGGCGCCGCCGTTCCGGTCACCGTGAAGTGCCGGATCGGCGTCGACGCGCAGGAGCCGCGCGACATCCTGCCGGACTTCATCGACCGCGTCGCCGACGCCGGCGTGACGCGCTTCACGATCCATGCGCGCAAGGCCTGGCTGAGCGGCCTCTCGCCGAAGGAGAACCGGACCGTTCCGCCGCTCGACTATCCGCTGGCGCTGGACATGAAAGCGCGCCGTCCGGAGCTCGAGATCGTGCTCAATGGCGGGATCGGCGATCTCGACGCGGCCGAGGCGCATCTCGCGGACGGCTTCGACGGCGTGATGATCGGGCGCGCGGCGTATCACGATCCGGTCGCCATCCTCGGCTCGGCGGATCGGCGGGTCTTCGGCGCGGCCACGCGAGATGTCGACGCCGAGACCGCTGTCGCGCGCATGCGGCCCTACATCGAGGCGGAGCTCGCCGCCGGCCAGCGGCTCGATCGGATCGCGCGGCACATGCTCGGCCTCTTCTCGGGCCGGCGCGGCGCGCGGGCGTGGCGGCGGATCTTGACCGACGAGGCGCGCCGCCCGGGCGCCGGCTGGGACGTGATCGAGAAGGCGCTCGAGCCGGTACTCGGCGTCACAGAGCCAGGCCGAAGCGATCCCGCGCCCATCGAGGCGTGACGATCCCGTCGGCGCGCGCGCCCTCGAGAAGCTGGGTTCTCAGTACGGCGATCTGGGTGGCGACGTCGAAGCGGCCGGTCGCGGCGAGGCCGAGCGCGGCCTGGAGCGCCGCGACGCGCGGGCCTTCGGAGCCGAAGCGCAGGCGTCTCAGCGCCGGCGTCTCGCGCCCGAGCGCGGCGCGGCGCAGCTCGGCGCCGGTCAAGAGCAGAAGTTCGAAGCGCCGCCGGTCGCGCGCGGTCGGATCGTCGGCAAGCCCGGCGGCGCGCCGGAAGGCCGCCCAATCGCCGAAGGGCCGGCCTGCGGCGTCATAGCCGCCGGCGACCGTCGGCCCGCCCGATGAGCTGAAGGCGCAGACGCCGCCGAAGGGCGCGCCGTCGAACGACGCGGCGTGGAGGCCCTGCGCGATCGGCGCGCCGTCCAGCATCCAGGCGCCGCCGTCGAGCGCGAAGAGCTCGGGCTCGGCGCGGCCGTAGTCGCGCAGCGCCGAGACCGGCTCGGCGAGGCGGAAGGCGCCCGCCTGCGGCCGCGGCGTCTCGGGCCGGTGCGCGCCGACCGAAAAGCGGAGAAGGCCGGTCGGCAGCAGGCCGGCGACGCGGCCGGCGTTCTTGAGCCGCGCCTGCGCGTGCGCGTGCAAGAGCGACGGCGTCGTCGAGCCGGCGAAGGCGGCGAGCCGGCCGGTCTGCGGCGTCCAGACGCCGAGGACGCAGGCGAGACGGCGCAGATCCGGCCGCGTCGAGCGCAGGGTCAGCCGATCGGGCCGCGCCGCGACGATCTCGGCGCCGCGCAGCGCGAAGAGAACCGGGCGGTCGCGGCCGATCGGCAGGGCGGAGAGCCGCGCCGCGCGCTCGAGCGCCTCGGCGCCGGCGTCGAACGGCGCGCCTTCGTCCGCGCCGATCGGCCCGAGATGGGCGTAGTCGACCGCGCGCGCGTCCGCCGGCCAGCGCCAAACATGCGCCGCCGGCGGCGTCTCTCGCACGAGAAAGGTCAGGACCCGCCGCCGGACCCCTTCGGGCGACAGCATCCGAAAAAGGGCGGGACGGATGTCGGCGATGAGGCCGGCGCCCGGCTCGAGCGCGCCGGGCTCGAAATCGGCGAGGATCTGAACGATCTCCGGATCTTGCTCGCGCGCCCATCGGCTCTGGGCGCGCGCCGCGCCGGCGCCGCCGAGGACCGCCGCGATCTGGAGCAAAGCGCTTCGGCGCGACGGCGGCCGCGCCGGCCCTGCGACCGGATCCGTCATGATGGAGCCTCCTCGGCCGATCTTCGCCTCGCGCTTCGGCAATATCCGAGGAAGGCCGGCGCGGTCCAGCCGCCGGCGCGGCGGCGCTATCGTTTCGGCGCGATCGGGTCTACGGTCGCGCGCGCTGCGGGGCCGTCTCCTGGGCCCGCGGAGCGCCCTCGCCCGGGTTGAAAGCCGGTCGAGGCGCGACTACAGCCAGCGTCTGCGCGACAAGGCGCGGGAGATCGTCGGCGATTCCTCGGTTCGGCGCCGCCCGACCGCCTGACCGGCGCGGCGAAGACACAGAGCGACGAAAGAGCGGGGGCGGACGACATGGGGGCGGAATTCGTCGAAAGCGGCACCCTGATCGGCTTCTTTCTCGTCATCGGGGCGGGCGTCGGCGTGCTCTCGGGCCTGATCGGCGTCGGCGGCGGCGCGGCTTTGGCGCCGGCGCTCTATTTCACCTTTGTCGCGCTCGACTATCGCGAACGCGCGGCGCACGCGGCGGTGGGGACGGCGTTGGCCGTCATCGCGGTCGTCTCGCTCGTCGGCCTCAAACACCGGATGGCGCAAGGGACGCTCGATCGCGCGTTGCTCCGGCGCTCGGCGCCGTGGCTCGCGCTCGGCGCGGCGGTCGGGGCGGGCGCGGCGGCGGCGCTCTCGGACGGGCTCATGACCGGCGCGATCGGCGTCGCGGCCTTCGCGACGGCGCTGCTCGTCCTCTTCGCCGAAGGGCGGGGACGCGGAGCCGGCGGGGACGGGCCGCGCGACGCCGTTCTCGCGGCGTCCTTCGGCGGCGGCGGCGCGGCGGCGGCGCGCGCCGGGCTCGGCGGCGGCGCGTTCGCGGCGCCGCTCTATCGGTCGATCGGAGC
>CAZPTD010000079.1:0-14195 GCA_964588915.1 uncultured Neomegalonema sp.
GGTGCTGGCGCGCGGGCGGCCGAAGCATGTCGTCGGGTACTTGAAGGAGTTCCTCTTCGACGCGCGCCAGGCGCGCGGGCCGGTCTCGGCGCTCTCGGGCGGCGAGCGCGCGCGGCTTCTCCTCGCCAAGATCATGGCGCGCGAGAGCAACCTTCTCGTCCTCGACGAGCCGACCAACGACCTCGATCTCGAGACGCTCGACCTGCTCGAGGAGCTGCTCGCCGATTTCGACGGCACGGCGCTGGTCGTCAGCCACGATCGCGACTTCATCGACCGGGTCGCGATGACCACGATCGCGATGGAGGGCGACGGTCGCGCGATCGCCTATGCCGGCGGCTGGTCGGACTATCAGGCGCAGAAGCGCCTGTCCGAGACCGAACCGCCGGCGGCGAAGCCGAAGCCGCCAGAAGCGAAGAGCGCCGAGCGGCGCGATGAGCGGGCCGCGCCGCGGCCGCTGAAGCTCTCCTACAAGGACCAGCGCCGCCTCGAGGCGCTGCCTGCGGAAATCGCGCGGCTCGAAGCGGAGATCGCCAAGCTGGAGGCGTTTCTGGCGACGCCGAACCTCTACGAACAGCATCCGAAGAAGTTCGACCAGGCGGTCGCGCTCCATGGCGAGAAGCGCGCCGCTCTCGAGACGGCCGAGACCGAATGGCTCGAGCTCGAAGAGCGGCGCGAGGCGATCGAGAAAGGCTGATCGAGGGCGACCGATCCGCCGCCCTCGCCCTCCTATTGCGTCAGCCGCAGGAAGAGCGCCTCGACATCGGCGGCCGGCCGCTCGCCGAGCGCCGCCTCCGCAAAGGCCGCCGCCCCGGGATCGGCCGCCGCCGCCGCCAGCGCATAGAGAGCGAGGGCGAGGACGATCGGATCGAGCCCATGGCGCCGCGCCGCCAACGCGACGGTCGGCAGCGTCGCGAGCCGCCGCACGGCCGCCGCCGCCTCCGGCGCCAGCGCGGCGACGTCGCCGCGCCGGAGCCGATCCGGCTCGGCCGCCCAATCGACGGCGAGCGGCGTCAGCGGCGCGACGCCCGCCCGGTCGTCGGATCGCGCCTCCGCGGACGACGCGTCGTTCTCGAGAAAGCTCCGCAACCTGCGCGCCCGGCTGGGATTGCCGAGCTTCTGCGACGCCTTGCGCTCGATATCGCCGATCCTTTTGCGCGCGACGCTCAGCTGCGCGTCCTCCGGCGGCGCCGACGCCGCCGGGCCTCCGAACCGCCGAAACGCGACGCGCGTCATCGAGGCCGACCGCGCCGCTTTCGCCATCAGCGGCGCGGCCCATACAGCGACCGCCTCCTGCTCCATGAAGTCCAACGTCTGCGGCGTCGGCAACGCGACTTTGCGTCGGACCGGCTCGCCCTCCTGCGGCTCGCTCTCCTCGTCGACGAGGACGAGGCTCGTCAGATGCGTCGTCAGGCCTTCGGCGACGGCGAGCTCGGTCGCCGCGTCCTCCGGCATCGCCGGCAGCGCGAGCGCCGCCGCGACCGCGGCCGCCGCCCGGCCGAAGACGTCCTCGCGCGCCGCGCCGTCCGGCCGCCAGGCGGCCGAGATTCGCATGCCCGACTGGATGCGGCTGAGGCTCTCCGGCGCGCCGCTGACGCTCGGACGCGGCTCGACCTCGGATCTGAGCGACTCGATCGCGGCGAAGAGCGCGTCCTCGAGCGGGCCCGCGGCGATGAAGATCTCGCCGCCGGTGACGCTCGCCAGCCAGCCGACTTTCGCCTCCAGGCTGTCCTTGCCGACGAGCAGGACGCTGACGCGCTTTCCCGCCCGGGCGACGCCTTGGACGTCGAGCGCATAGCTCATGCCGTCGGTGATCAAGAGGACGTCGCGCGCCGCGCTCTCGCGCAAGAGCTTCTCGAGCGCGCCGCCGATCTCCGTCCCGCCGCGCGGTTCGCCGAGACGCGCCGCCCGGCGGATGAAGACGTCGATCTCGTCCGCGTCCGCGGCGTCCTCCTGCTCGTCCGGCGCGGTCCGCTCGGCGTGGTCGTCGAACTGCCAAAGATCGACCTTGTCGCCGGCCATGAGCCGTCCGGCGAGCCGCATCATGCCGCCGACGACGCTCTGATGCTTCGTCACGTCGACGCCTAGGTCGTAGCGGCCGCTCATCGACCCCGACCGATCGATCAGGAGCGCGACGTCGAGCGCCCGGTCCTCGCTCTCGCGCGGCGCGAGCGAAAGCGCGACGGCGCGGCCGTCGCTTGCCCGGCCGACGATCTCGCGCGGCGTCCATTTCGAGACCGAAAGATCGATCGGCCGATTGAGCGGGATCTCGATCGCGGCCGCATCCTCGGAGGCGTCGATCGGCGCGCCGTCGAGCGCGACGCCGCCCTCGGATGCGCGGACGGTCAAGAGCGCCGAGGCGTTCTCGCCGCCATGGATCAGCGCCTCGGCCTCGCCGAGGGGCGACGGACCATAGACGTCGCCGACCGTGAGCGGCAGGCGCAGCCGCGCCGCGCCGCCCGTCGCCGTCAAGGGCTGCGCGTAGACCGCCGAGACCTCGACCTCGGCGCCCGGCGGGATCTGGCCGACCGTGAGCAGATGCACGCCCTTGAGAAGCTCTTCATGCAGGACCGCCGTCTTGCCGCGCTCGACCGCGTCCTCATAGGTCTCGCGGGCCAGCTTTCTCGGCTGCGCCCGCGCCGCGAGCCGACGGTCGCCGATCCGCGCCGTCAGCCCGAAGAGCGTCGCATGCACGGGAACCGGAAAGGTCAGCGTCGCCTCGATCGGCGCCTCTTCGGCGTTGCGGAAGACGCGGGTCGTCGTCGCGACGGCGAGGCCGGCGTCGATCTCGACGTCGATGCGCGTCGCGGCGAGCGGCGACGGCGCGCGCGCGGCGAGGGCGCCGCGAAGGAAGGTGACGAGCGGGCTCGGGCCCGGATGGCGGCTTTGGTCGGTCATGGTCGAGAATCCTCGCGAAAGGGCCGAAGCGTCGGCCGACTTTCCGAGCGCGCGCGTCCTGACGCGGCGCCGCGAGCCGCGGATATGGGGCCTCTTGACGCAGGGTTAAAGGACGCGTCGGCCGGCGGCGCGGAGAGGCGTCAGTTCAGATGCGCCTCGAACTGCTGCTCGCAGCCTTCGCCGAGCAGGACGGTCGCGGCGAACTCGCCGGCGAGCGCCTCGGCCGGAACCGCGCGCGCCCGCAGCATCGCCGACGGACCGTCCTCGAAGCTGAGCGTGTACTCGCCGCCGCCGCGCAGGAAGAGCTCGGCGGCGCGCACCGTGCGCGTCCGCTCGCCCGCCTCGAAGACGATCTCGACCGGCCGGAAGCCGCGCGTCGTCGCCCGGAGCACGGAGCGCTCCGACGCGTCCGGCCGGAAGATCGTCACCATGCCGTCGGACGCGTAGCAAAACCCGTCCTCGCGCGCGAAGGTCACGCCGTTCAGCGCCATGTCGAAGGACGGCGCGCGCGCGGCGAGCGCGCCGCCCTCCTCGCGTCCCGCCCCGCTCAGAAAGGCGACGGCCCTGTTGAACGCGTCGACCGGCGCGCTGTCCGCGCCCGGCAATTCGCCGACCCGGAAGGCGTTCGGGCCGCCGAGGATCCGCGTGGAGCCGTTCGGCGCCATGATCCTCAGCTCGTGCGCCGCGTCGAGGGTGACGAGACGGCCGTCGGGCAGAATGTCGCCGCGCGCGACGCCGGCGAGGTTCGAGCGGAGGATGATGATCTCGGCGGCGGCGGGCGCCGCGAGCGCCGCGAGGCAAACGAAAAGCGCCGCGAGACGCCGCGTGAGAACTGCTGCGAGCGAACGCATGGGCGTGGCCTCCTGAAGCCGCGAGGTTTTCCGAGCGCGGGGTGTTCCGTGTGCGGGCGCCGACGCGCGCCGCGCCGGGCATCTTGACGCCTTATAACGACCGGCGCCACTCAATGAGAAGGCGCGTCGACCATCGCGGCCGCCGGATCGCCGCGAAAGGACTCCAGGCGGCGCGCGCCGTTCAAAGCGGTCGGTCGAGGAATTGCTCGAACTGTTGCTCGCAGCCTGCTTCCAGGAGCGTGACGGCCGCGTCCTCGCGGGCGAGCGCTTCGGCCGAGACCCGCCGCGCGGTCACGACGACGGGCACGCCGTCCTCGAAGCCGATCGCGTGCCGGGCGCCCTCGCGGGCGAAGAGCGCGGTCGCGGGCGCCGACAGCTCGAGGACGTTCTCCTCGAAGACGAGCTCGAACGGCTCGAAGCCCGGCGTCTCCGAGCGGAACACCGCCCGCCGCGACGCGTCGAGGCGCGCGATCCGGATCTCGCTCTCGGGCGCGAAGCAGTAGCCGTCGTCGCGCAGAAGAGCGACGCCGTCGAGCGCGACGCCGGCCGGCGCCTCGCCCCTTTCGGCCCGCGCCGCAGCCGCCGGAGCCTCGTCGGCGGCGGCCTCGTCGAAGTCCGCGATGACGGCGGCGACGGCGTCCGCGTCCGGCGCGACGCCGGCGCCGCGCGCGACGCCGCCGACGATCTCGCCCGACCTCTCGTCGCTGGCCACCGCGCCGATGGACACTCTCCGGCCGCCGAGATAGGCGACCGCGCGGTCGAACGCCTCGACCGGAACGCTCCTCGCGCCCGGCAGATCACCGACGCGGAAGCTCTCCGGTCCCGTGAGGACGCGCGTCGATCCGTTCGGAGACATGACGCGGAGTTCCTGCGCCGCGCGGAGCCTCACCACCTCGCCGTCGTCCAAAATATCGCCGCGCATGAGCCCGGCGACGTCCGAGCGCAAGACGATGATCTCCGCCAGCGCCGGCGCGCAGGCGACCGCCGTCAGAGCGAGAGCGGCGACGAGACGGCGCGAAAGAGTAGGTCCGACAGAGCGCAAGGCGGCGCCTCCAATCCTGACACGGCGCGATCGACGCCGGTTACTGCGCGAGCAAGAGTTCGACCTGCGTGAAACAGCCCTTCTCCGCCAGGAGCGCGAGCTTCAGATCCGGATCGCCGGAGCTCGGCGCGGACAGGCGCAAGAGCGTCACCGTCGCCGAGCCGCCGGGCGTGACGTCGACGGCGTAGTCTTGCCCGGAGCGGACCGGAACCGGCCAAGGCGCCGCGCGCTCGCCGTCGGCGAAGTCCACCGTCCGCGCGCCCGCGGGGCTCGACACCGTCGCCTGCGCGTCGCCCGACGCGTCCCGCCGCTCGAGCCGAACGCTCGACGCGGAAGCGTAGCAATACGCGCCGCCTTCGGGGCCGACCGGCGCGCCGGAGACGAAGAAGAACGCGTCGGCCGACCGCGTCGCCAATGTCCGGCTCCGGTCGCGGCCGTCGCCGCCGAGATAGGCGACGAGGCGCTGAAAGCCGTCGTCCATCGGGTCGAGCGCGCCTTCGAGCTCGCCGACCAGGCCGTCCTTCGGCCCGAAGATCTCGCGCGTGTCGCCGGCAGGCGTCATCAGGCGCAGCCGCGCGCCCTCTTCGACCGCCAGCGCGTCGGCGTTGCGCAACAGGTCGCCGCGCTCATAGCCGCTCGAGGACGAGGCGAGAACGATGAAGTCCGCCGCGGCGCGTTCGACGCCCGCGCCGAGCGCCGCCAGCGCCAAGACGGCGCCGAGCGCCTGGCGGCGCCGGCCGGCCGCCGCATCGGTGACATGAGTGCGCATGGCGCATTTCCTTCTTGATTTCGGTCCTCAAGCTCGATCCGGGCCGCGCCGCGCGCCGCCCCCCGGGCCCGCGCGGCAGCCCTCGCGGGGCTCGGCGCGCCGTCCACCCGCCCCCCGGCCGGCGGCGCTCCATCGCCCGGCGCCGCGGCGCGCGCGACGCGCGATCGCCGCTTCTTCTCCCATAACGATGAGCTTCGCCAAAATTGTGGCGAGGGCCCAAGCCACCGCCGGCGCGACGAGCGGCAAAAACATCCGGGTCATTGCGAAAACGACGACGTAGAAGACGAGGTAGAGAACGACGACGACGCCGATCTCGGCCAGCCACCGCTTGTCCGAGATGAAGGTGAGCGTCATCCCGAGCGCGAACGCGGCGACGGTCAGCGCGAAGCTCCAATACGGGCCGAGCTCGAAGACGTTGCGTCCGTCGAGCAGCTGCGCGGTCATCTGCGCCTGCACCTCGACGCCGATGCTCTCGTCGCCGAAGCCGACATTGAGCGGCGTCGCATGGTAGTCCGCCATGATCCGCAAGGCGGCGCCGATGATGACGACCCGGTCCTCGACGACCGGCAGGACGAGAAACGGCGTCGGCGGCGCCGGCGAGGCCGAGGTCTCGACGAAGTCCTCCTCGACAAAAAGGCGCGGAAAGGTGTCCGAGCCGTCGACGGGCGCCCTCAGCCAGGAGATGCGCCCGTCGCCGCTCGCGCCCTCGGCGCCGGCCGCGCGCGCCAACGCTTCGGCGAAGCTCGGAACCTCGGCCGCGTCCTCGTCGGGCTCCGGAAAGCGCCGCACGACGCCGTCGATCTCGGTGACGGTGTTGAGATAGCCGACGACGACGCGGCTCTCGCCGTCCGGCGTCGCCGGCCGCGTCGCCTCCGTGAGGAACCAGTCCTGAAATTCGCGCTGCGGCGCGATGGTCATGTCGCCGTCGCGGTCCTGGAAGCGGCCGAGGACGATCGGCGTCTCCGCGCTCCTGATCGCGTCGATGAGCGCCTGATCGGCCGCCGCGTCGGTCGGCTTGTCGAAGACGAAGTCGAGACCGATCGCCCGCGCGCCGAGCTGATCGAGCTCTCGGACCGTCGCGGCGAGGACGCGCCGGTCGATCGGCGAATAGGCCGGCGCGTCGACCAGCGTCTCCTCGCGGATGAGCGCGAGCGCGACCTTGTCGTGCCCTTGCGCGTTCCGGTCGCCGAGCAAAGCGACCGTGAGGTCGGTGACGCCGTAATCGACGCTGTCGAAGAACGGGCTGCGGCTCTGGAACCAGCCGATCGCGAGCGCGAAGAGCGCGGTCAAGGCGAGAACGAGCTTGGCGCGCCCCCAAACGGACGCCTCACCGCGCGAAACCGCCTCTGCGGCCTCGCCGCCGCCCGTCTCCCGATCTCCTTCGGCCATCGGCCCCTCCGATCCCGCGCCTCGCCCTTCTCCGTTCTGCCGTCGCCGCGCCGCGGCGGCAAGGGGCTAGCGGTCGAGCGCCGCCTTTAGGGCCTCGTGATCGAAGCCGCTGCGCGAGATCGCGACGAGCCGCGTCCGCCGCTCGGCGCCGTCTTCGTGCGGCCGGTCGAAATAGGTCTCGAGACGCGGACCGGCGGCCTGGACGGCGAGGCGCATCGGCTTGCCGGCGACCGCGGCGAAGCCCTTCAGCCTCAGCACCCCGAGCTCGCGCAGCGCGCTGGCGAGGCGCGCTTCGAAGACGGCGCGGTCCTCGATCTCGCCGAGCTCGATCACCCGGCTCTCGAAGGCGTCGTGTCCGTGATCATGCGCGTGGTCGTGATCGTGCGCGTGGTCGTGATCGTGATCCTCGTCATGGTCGTGATCATGGACATGCCGGCGCTCGGCCCGCGCCTCCGGATCCGCCTCGGCGCCGACGCCGAGACCGAGCAGCAGCGTCGGCGAGAGCCGCCCGCGCTCGGCCGCCAGCACGCCGACGCCCGGCCGCGCCGCGCGCGCGAGCCGCTCGGAGAGCGCGGCGCGTTGATCCTGATCGACGAGATCGGCCTTGTTGAGCACGACGAGATCGGCGCAGGCGAGTTGATCCTCGAAGAGGTCCTCGATCGGCGTCTCGTGGTCGAGCGCGTCGTCGGCCTCGCGCTGCGCCGCGAGCGCCGCCTCGTCGCGGGCGACGCGCCCGCCGGCCGCCGCCGACGCGTCGACCACCGTCACCACGCCGTCGACGGTGACGCGGTTGCGGATCTCGGGCCAGGCGAAGGCGCGCACCAGAGGCTGCGGCAGGGCGAGGCCGCTCGTCTCGATGACGATGTGCTCGGGCGGCGCGGCGCGGTCGAGAAGCGCCGTCATCGTCGGAATGAAATCCTCGGCGACGGTGCAGCAGATGCAGCCATTGGCGAGCTCGACGATGTCCTCCTCGGCGCAGGCCTCCGCGCCGCAGCCCTTCAGGATCTCGCCGTCGACGCCGACATCGCCGAACTCGTTGACGATGAGCGCGATCCGCCTGCCGCCGGCGTTCTCCAGAAGATGCCGGATCAGCGTGGTCTTGCCCGCGCCGAGGAAACCGGTGATGACGGTCGCCGGCGTTTTGCTCTCGCTCATTGCATGTCCCGCAGTTGAACAGGCGCGTCGGTCGCGCGCCCAGTGGCGTTTCGCGCCGATGGCCGAAGACCGCTCGACGCCGCAGGGCGTCATCGCGCCGATTTTGACGCCGTTCAACGACGATCTTTCGATCGCGACCGATCTTTTCGCGCGGCTGGCGCGGCGTTCGCCCGAGCGGCCTCGGTTGAACGCGGGGCTGGCGTCGGCGGCTTCGGCGGTCCACTCTCTCGCGAAGCGCGTCAGCGCGACGTCGGAAGGAGCCGCCGCCATGCCGCAGGACAACCGCACCGTCTCCTTCACGCAGATGAAGGACGGCACGAAAGAAGACTACGAGCTGCTCGCCGAGCTCGAGAAGCCCTATCTCGCGACGACCGCGGACCGCGTCCTCGACGAGCTGCGCCGCCAGGGCGCGACGACATTGGAGGGCTATCGGATCACGCGGCTCGAACACGGGCTGCAGGCGGCGACGCGGGCGGAGAAGGAGGGCGCCGACATCGACTGGATCGTCGGCGCGCTCCTGCACGACGTCGGCGACGGGCTCGCGCCGCAGAACCACGACCGTTTCTCGGCCGAGGTGATCCGGCCCTTCGTCCGCTGGGAAGTCGCCTGGGTCGTCGAGCATCACGGCGTTTTCCAGACGTTCTATTACGGCCATCACTATGGCTGGGACCGCGACGCGCGCGAGCGCTTCAAGGACCATCCGTGCTTCGAGAGCTGCGCCGAGTTCTGCGAGCGCTGGGATCAGGCGTCGTTCGATCCGGATTATCGCTCGAAGCCGTTGGAGCATTTCGAGCCGCAGGTCCGTGCGGTCTTCGCGCGCAAGGCCTATGATCCGGCCGTCATCCAAGAAGGCGCGGTGACGGGCCTGCCGCCGATCTGAGAGGCGCGAGCGCCAATGCTGGACGGAGCGAGAAACCGAGGCGCGCCGGGCGACGGCGCCGCGCCGGAACCGCCGAGAGACGTTCTCGCCGCGGCGCGCGAGGAGATGGCCCAAGCGCGGCGCGCCTATCTCGCGGCGGCGGCCGAGCAGCGCGCCGCCGCGCCCGTCGGGCGGCGGCTCTCGCGTCTCGCGCGCGGCGTCGCCTGGCTCTCGGCGCCGGCGCTCGTGATCGCGATCGCGTTCGGGCTGCCTTTCAGCTTCATCTTGCTCGCCGCCGCCGCGCCGCTCGGCGCCAGCGTCGCGATCATGACCGGTTCGCGTCCGACGGCCGCCTATATCGACGCGGCGCGGCGCAAGCGGCTGCTGATCGACGACATGATCGAGGCGCATGCGCGGCTGAGAACGCTCGACGGCGACCGCCCCTTCATCCTGTTCCTTCGGCCCTTCGACGTGGCGCGCGCCAAGCGGCCTGACGCGATCAGCCCGCATTCCGGACGGATCGCGAGCGGACGGCGCACGCTCGGCCCGGATCTCGCCATCGAGGCGGCGGTCCGCCATTACCACACGCGCCGGCGCTCCTTCCTGGCGCTGGCGACGCCGGTTCCGGAGCTCAAGCCGGTGTTCACGCGCATCGGGTCGGCGACCGCCGATTGGCGCGGGCTCCTCGAGTTCCTGGCGGCGCGGGCGGCGCGGATCATCATCGTCTTCGACGGCGCGCAAGGCGAGGCCGGCGCGCCCGAGGCGCAGCTCATCCGCGCCCGCGACTATGGCGACAAGACGCTTCAGGTCCTCTGCGGCGCGATCGAAGCGCCGCCGCTCGGCGCGCGCTGGACGGAGCGCTGGGAGGCGCGGCCGAAATCGCTGAAGACGCTGCCCGAGGGTTTCTTGCCGACGCCCTGGCCGGTGCTCTGAGCCAGCGGCCGCCGCCCGCGCGCGACCGTCTTTCGCGCTGGCGAGTCAGAGCGCCTTCGACGCGCTCGCCGCCCAGACCAGCTTCGCCGCCTCGCGCAAGGCGACCTTCAGGCTGGAGGGATCGGCGATCCCCTTGCCCGCGATGTCGAAGGCCGTGCCGTGATCCGGGCTCGTGCGGATGAAGGGCGCCCCCAAGGTCACGTTCACGCCGTGCTCCAATCCGAGATATTTGACCGGAATGAGACCCTGATCGTGATACTGGGCCACGACCACGTCGAAGCGGCCGGCGCGGGCCTGCATGAAGACGGTGTCGCCCGGCCACGGCCCGGAAGCGTCGATCCCTTCCGCCCGCGCCGCCTCGACCGCCGGACGGATCATCTCGATCTCCTCGCGCCCGAAGCGCCCGCCCTCGCCGGCATGCGGGTTGAGCCCGGCGACCGCGAC
Organism: uncultured Neomegalonema sp.; assembly: GCA_964588915.1. Taxonomy (GTDB): domain Bacteria; phylum Pseudomonadota; class Alphaproteobacteria; order Rhodobacterales; family Rhodobacteraceae; genus JALEGB01. The sequence goes on from CAZPTD010000079.1 coordinate 10,338, forward strand.
GCGCGGCTTCTCGACGCCGAAGGCGCGGGCGCCCTCATGCGCGAGCCGTATGGCGGCGAGGTTCGCGTCGAAATCGGCCAACAGGGCCGCTTCGGCGAGCGAGACATGTATCGTCGCGAGAACGACGCGGATCTCGTCATTGGCGAGCATCATGGCGACGCGGACAGGCGCGCCGTCCAGGCCGCCATGCTCGGCGAGCATCTCGGTGTGGCCGGGATAGGCGAGCCCGGCCGCGGCGAGCGCCTCCTTGTGGATCGGACAGGTCACCATCGCGGCGATCTCGCCCGCCTTCGCGTAGTCGATCGCGGCGCGGATCGCGCGATACGCCGCCATCCCCGCCCGTCCGTCGACGACGCCCAGCGCCGGCGCCGGGTCGAGCGGCGCGTCCGCCTCGACGACCTCCAGCAGCCCCGGCCTCGGCCCGCTCTCGGCCGGCGCGGCGACGATCTCTATCGCGAGGTCGAGCCCCAGCGCCTCCACCGCCCGTCGGATCACGCCGGCGTCGCCGATGGCGATCGGCCGGTCCTCGAGCCCGAGCTCGGCGAGCGGCGCCGGCTCGGCGGCGAGCTTGACCAAAATTTCCGGCCCGATCCCGGCCGGATCGCCCATCGTGATCGCGATCGGCTTCATCTTATCGCCCCTTGCTTATCCCGGCTTAGCGACGCAAAAATCCGATCGCCGTCCATAGCCGTCCCGCGAGATTGGAGATGACCGAACCGACTCTGGACATCGACGTCCTCAATCAGTGGATCGGCCGCTCCGAGGACAGTTTCGACGCGCTCGATCCGCGCCAGCTCGAGCTGGCCGCGTCGATCTTGCCCGACTATGGCGAATTCCTCGGTCCGTTCAGGCATTTGTTCTACTTCCCGGACGCCCAACCGCTCGACGCGCTCGGCCGCGACGGTCATCCGACGCGCGGCGGCTTCCTGCCGCCCGTCTCGCTGCCGCGCCGCATGTGGGCCGGCGGCGGCCTCGAGGTCAACGGGCCGCTGCGCATCGGCGACGGCGTGAAACGGACGACGGCGATCGAGGACGTCCAGCTCAAGAACGGCCGCAGCGGACCGCTCTGTTTCGTCGCCACGCGCGCCTATCTGGCGGTCGACCACCGCACGAAGGTGGTCGAAGAGCGCACTCTCGTCTATCGCGACGACCCTTCCCCGGACGCGCCGCCCCTGAAGCCGCCGACCATCGACAGCACGCCGAGCTTCTCGCGCACTGTCAGCCCGAGCTCGACGCTGCTCTTTCGGTATTCGGCGCTGACCTTCAACGGCCACCGCATCCACTACGGTCTCGACTATTGCCGCGACGTCGAAGGTTATCCGCATCTCGTCGTCCACGGGCCGCTGATCGCGACCATGCTCGCGGATCTGGCGCTCGCGCAACGCGGCGGCTACGGGCTCCGCCGCTTCACCTATCGCGCGACCTCGCCGCTCTTCGCCGACGCCGATTTCGCGCTCGAAGGCCTCTTCCTCGATCGCAACAATCTTGCGCTTTGGGCTCGCGGAGCGGACGGCCGTATCGCCATGACGGCGAAGGCGGCGTTCGGCTGATTCACGTTTTGGCGCCCCTCGCGCGGCTAACGGTGCTAAAACCCCAACCGACGTTGACTGCCGAGAACCGAGATGAGCGACGACACGCCGATTGAAACCGCCGTCTTTCCCGTCGCGGGAGACCGCAGCCCGCTGCAACCGGCGACCCGCGCCACGCCGCGCGAGCTGCTGCCGGTCCTCGACAAGCCGCTGATCCAGCTCGCGGTCGACGAGGCCCGCGCCGCCGGCTGCACGCGCTTCGTCTTCATCACCCGGCCGGACGCGACGCATCTGCAGCGCTATTTCGCGCCCGATCCCGAGTTCGAGGCGATGCTCGAGGCGCGCTACGGGCCGGAGGTCGCCGCCGCCTCGCGCAGCGCGACGCTCTCCGAGGACGAGGCCGTCTTCGTCGAGCAGCCCGCGCGCGGCGGCCTCGGCGAGGCGGTCGCCTGCGCCCGCGACGCGGTCGGCGACAAGCCCTTCGCCGTCCTCCTGCCCGACGACGTCGTCCTCGCGGCGCCGACGGCGCTCGAGCAGATGACGGCGAGCTGGCGGCGCGCCGGCGCCGAGGGCGCGCTCCTCGCCGGCATCGAGGTGACGCGCGTCCAGGTCTCGCGCTACGGCGTCATGCGCATCGAGGACACCGGCGGCGACCTCGTCGACGTCGTCGGCGTCGAGGAGAAGCCGGACGGCGACGCCACCGCGTCCAACTTCGCCGTCACCGGCCGCTATCTCCTGCCGCCGAGCGTCTTCGACGCGCTCGCCGCGACGCCGCCCGACGCGTCGGGCGCGGTGCAGCTCACCGACGCGATCCAACGGCTGATCGGCGCCGAGCCGGTGCGGGCGCTGCGCTTCCGCGGCGAGCGCTTCGATTGCGGCCGCCTCGGCGGCCTCGTCCGCGCGCAGGTCGCCTTCGCGCTCGAGCGCGCCGAGCTCAAGGACGACGCCGTCGCCTATATGCGGCGCGCGCTGCTGCGGCTCGAGCAGTCGCGCTGACGCGCAGTCGCGCCGCCGCGACGCGCGGTTCGAAAAGTCGCGCTGCGAAACAGGGATCTACGGCGCATTGCCGCTCCGCAAGGACCGCAAGAAGCCGTAGACGGAGGAGAAGATGGCGAATCCGGACGGCGCGCGCGGATCCCGTGGGCGGGTGGAGCAGCTCTGGCGCGAGCTCGAGGAGCAAGGCGCGGCGCTCGCGAAGACGCGGATCGAGGCGCTCTTCGACGCCGATCGCGACCGCTTCGACCGCTTCCACGCGGCGCATGACGATCTCCTGCTCGACTTCTCCAAGGAGAAGATCGACGCGGCGGCGCTCGAGACGCTTCTGAAGCTGCCCGAGGCGGCCGAGCTCGGCAAATGGCGCCGCGCGATGCTCGACGGCGAGATCGTCAACGGCACGGAGCGCCGCGCCGCCCGGCACAATCTCTTGCGCGCCGCGCAGCCGCCCTTGGCCGGCGTCGCGGACATGCGCGAGCAGTTTCTCGACTTCGCGCAGATGGTGCGCACCGGCGCGCAGCTCGGCGCCACCGGCAAGCAGTTCACCGACGTCGTCAATATCGGCATCGGCGGCTCCTATCTCGGCCCGAAGCTCACGGTCGAGGCGCTGAAGCCCTTCGCGGACGGACCGCGGATCCATTTCGTCTCCAATGTCGATCCGTGGAACTTTCACGACGTCGTCGACGGGCTCGATCCGGCGCGGACGCTCTTCTTATGCGCCTCGAAGAGTTTCACGACGCAGGAGACGGTGCTCAACCTGCAGGCGGCGCTCGACTGGACGACGGCGCGGCTCGGGCGCCGGGCGATCGCGCGCCATGTCTGCGCGATCACGGCGCGGCCGGACGCGGCGCGCGGCTACGGGATCGCGGCGGAGAACATCTTCCAGATCTGGGATTGGGCCGGCGGCCGCTTCTCGATCTGGTCGTCGATGGGCCTCTGCGTCGCCATCCGCGTCGGCCGCGACGTCTTCACCGAGTTCCTGCTCGGCGGCGCCGACATCGATCGGCATTTCGAGAGCGCGCCGCCGCGGCGCAACCTGCCGATCCTGCTCGCGCTCATCGGCCTCTGGCGGCGCAACATCCAGAAATACGCGACCTATGTGCTGGCGCCCTACGAGGAGCGGCTCGCGTCCTTTCCGGAGTACGTCCAGCAGCTCGAGATGGAGTCGAACGGCAAGTCCGTCCTCCGCGACGGCTCGCCGAGCCCGCGCGAGACCGCGCCCTTCGTCCTCGGCGTCGCCGGCACCAACGCCCAGCACTCCTTTTTCCAGAAGCTGCATCAAGGCCCGGACGCCGGCCCGGTCGACTTCCTGGTCGGCGCCGAGACGACGACGCCG
>CAZPTD010000080.1:0-9336 GCA_964588915.1 uncultured Neomegalonema sp.
GCATGCGCCAGGGCAACGATGTCGGCACGCAGTACCGCTCCGGCATCTATGTCTTTTCCGAGGCGCAGCGCGCGGCGGCGGAGTCGTCGCGGACGGCGTTCGCCGAGCGGCTGAAGGCCAAGGGCTTCGGCGAGATCACGACCGAGATCTTGGACGCGCCCGAGTTCTACTACGCCGAAGACGATCACCAGCAGTATCTGGCTAAGAACCCGGGCGGCTATTGCGGCCTCGGCGGCACCGGCGTCAGTTGCCCGGTCGGCGTCGAGGAGACGGGCGCGGCGTGAACGGCTGCTTCGTCGCTTTGACGACCGTCGCGGGCGAGGCGGCGGCGCTCGGCTTGAGCGAGCGGGTGGAGGACTTCCTCGAGCCGACCGGCGTCGGCGTCTTCGAGATCGAGGACGGCTCAGGCCTTTGGGAGGTCGGCGCCTATTTCGACGCGGCGCCGGACGGCGCCAAGCTCGATCTGCTCGCGGCGGCAGCGGGCGCGCGGCCCTTCGCGGTCTCGGGGGTCGCGGACCGCGATTGGGTCGCGCAGGTGCGGCGCGAGCTCACGCCGGTCCGGGCCGGGCGCTTCGTCGTCCACGGCGCGCATGACCGCTTCCGCGTCCCGCTGAACGCGATCGGGCTCGAGATCGAGGCGGCGATGGCCTTCGGCACCGGCCATCACGGCACGACCGCGGGCTGTCTCTTGGCGCTCGATCGGCTCCTGAGGCGGCGGGCGCGTCTCGAGCGGATCGCCGATATCGGCTGCGGCGCCGGCGTGCTCGCCATCGCCGCCGCCGCGGCGCTGCCCTCGTCGGTCGTCCACGCCAGCGACATCGACGCGATCGCCGCCGAGACCGCCGCCGCCAATGTCGCCGCCAATCGCCTCCGGGGCCGCATCGCGGTCGGCCGAGCCGCCGACCTCCTCTGGCCGCGCGTCGCCAAGGGCGGGCCCTACGCCCTCGTCTTCGCCAACATCCTGGCCAAACCCTTGAAGCGCCTCGCGCCCGCGATCGCCGCCGCGACCCGACAGGGCGGCCGCGTCGTCCTTTCCGGGCTCCTCGTCCGCCAGGAGCCGGATGTTCTCGGCATGTACCGCGCCTGGGGTTTCCGACGCGAGCACGTCATCCGCCGCGAAGGCTGGGCGACGCTGACCTTGCGCCTTCCGCCGCGCTCATAGGTCGTGCGGATTGCCGTCGACGATCCGGATCTCGTAGTCCCTCGGCGCGCCGGCGATGGTGTAGGGCGCCGTTCCGATGAGCACAAACGCGTCGGCGTCGCCGTCCGCGGCCGGCGTCACATAGAAGCAGCCGCCCGAGAACACGTCATGGTCGACGCAGAGCTGGTCGCCTTCGACGCGCCAGGCGAAGACCAGAAAATCCGGAAAATCCCGCGTCGTCGGCGTGCGGAAGGCGTGCCAACCGCCGCGCACTTCGCCATTGGCGTCGAAAAACATCGGGCTTTCCCAGGGAACGTATTTGACGACCGTCGCGTCCGCGAACCGGTCGCGAATTTCGTCGCCGGACAGGCGGTCGCCGTCCTGGCCGAGGGCGAGGGCCGGCGGAAGCGTCAACAAGATCGCTGAGATGATCCTCTTCAAGGCGCGTCTCCTTTTCGGCTCGCCGCCGCATAGCGCGGCAGTTCGGCGAAATCGCGTCGCGCCCGCCGCCGATCCGGCCCTTGCCGAGCGAGCGCCGGGCCGGCATCGTCCGACGAGCGGAAATCCGGAGGCGACGCCATGGACCGACCCGAGTTTCTCGATTTCGAAGAGGTGATCGCGCGCAGCCTCGGCTCGATCGCCGGCCTCGAGGCTGTCGATATCGGCGCCGGCTCGGGCCGCGTCACGCGGCGATTGGCGGCGCTCGGCGCGGATGTCGTCGGCGTCGAGCCGAACGCCGAGCAGGTCGCCAAGGCGGAGGCCGAGGGCGGCGGCGCGCGCTATCTGGTCGCGACCGCCGAGGCGACCGGCCTCGACGAGGGCGCGTTCGACCTCGCGCTGTTCTCGCTCAGCCTCCATCACATCCCGGACATGCCGGCCGCGATCCGCGAAGCGCGTCGGCTCGCCCGCGCCGGCGGAAGGATCGCCGTGATCGAGCCGATCGCGCCCGATCCGATCTATCCGACGATGCGCTTCATCGACGACGAGAGCGCGGTCTACGCCGAGGCGCAGGCGGCGTTGGCCGCGGCCGTGTCGGCGGGCGCGCTCCGTCACGAGAGAACCTTGCGCTTCGCCGCGAAGTATCGGGTCGAGACGCCGGACGAAATGGTCGCCGACCTCGTCACCGTCGATAGCGGCCGTCGCCTGGCCGAGGCCGATCGCGCGCCCTTCGAGGCCGCCTTCGCCGCGGCGCAGGAGCGCGACGAAGAGGGCGGCTTTATTCCTTACTGGTCGCGGATGGACGTCTATGCGCGGCTTTGAGCGCACGTCGTCGGAGGGCTGATGTACATTCTCTACGACTGTCCGCAGACCGGCGGCGTGTTCGTGCGGGCGGGCCTCGAGGAGGCGGGCCCGCCCTATCGGCGCGTCGACGTCGACATCCGCAAAGGGGCCAATTTCGAGCCCGACTACGCCCGCCTGAACCCGCGCCTTCAGGTTCCGACGCTCGTCGTCCCGGAGCGCGGCGTTCTGACCGAAGGCGTCGCGATCATGACCTATATCGCCGACGCGCATCCCGAGGCTCGACTGCTGCCGGCCGATCCGTGGGAGCGCGCGCAGGCGATGCGATGGCTCCTCTTCTTCGCCACCAACGTCTATGAGGGCGAGAGCCGCAAGCTGCATCCCGGGCGCTACACGAGCGATCCGAACGGCGCGGCCGCGCTCGGCGACGCGGCCGTCGCCTTCGTGAACCGGCAGTACGAAATCTTCGAAGCCGCGATCGAGCGCGCGCCTTACTTCTTCGGCGACGATCTCAGCCTGGTCGACCTCTATGTCTGGATGCTCGCCCAGTGGCACGGCGACACGGCTTGGCTCAGGCGCAACTGCCCGAAGACGGTGTCGCTCATCGAGGCCGTGATGGCGCGCCCGAAGATCGCGCCGATCCACGCGCAGAATTTCACGCCGGATATCGGGCTTTCGCCGTCGCCGTCGTGACGCGCCGCCGTCTCAGCGCGCCGAATGCAGCCGCCGCGCGCGGATCGTCGCCGGCAGCGTCTTGATCTCCGCCACCACCTCCTCGGCGTCGGCGACGTCGCCTTGAGCGTCGAGCACGACATAGCCGAGCTCGCCGTCGGTCTGGTAGTGCTGCGCGGCGATGTTGATCTTTCGTCGCGCGAACACCTCGTTCAAGGTCTGCAGCCCGCCCGGCGCGTTGTGCTGCGCCTGCAAAAAGCGCGTCACGCCCGAGGTGACCGGCAGCTGCACCTGCGGGAAGTTCACCGCCCCGACCGTCGAGCCGACATCGGAGTAGTCGACGAGCTTCTTCGCCACCTCGGCCCCGATCTGCAGCTGCGCCTCCTGGGTCGAGCCGCCGACATGCGGCGTCAGGATCACGTTGTCGAGCCCGCGCAGGGGCGACTCGAAGCGCTCGTTGTTCGAGCCCGGCTCGACCGGGAAGACGTCGATAGCGGCGCCGGCGATACGGCCGTCCCGGAGCGCGGCGGCGAGCGCGTCGAGATCGACCAGCGAGCCGCGGGCGTTGTTGATGAGGAACGCGCCTTTCTTCATCGCGCGGATCTCGGCCTCGCCGAGGATCCCGCGCGTCTGCGCCGTCTCCGGCAGATGCAGCGAGACGACGTCGGCCTCGGCCAGGAGCGCGCGCAGATCGGCCGTCGGCTTGACCGTGCCGTGCTGGAGCTTGTCGGTCTGGTCGTAGAAGACGACGCGCATGCCCATCGCCTCGGCGAGCATGGCGAGCTGGGTGCCGATATTGCCGTAGCCGACGATGCCGAGCGTCTTTCCGCGGACCTCGTGGCTGCCGGCGGCGGTCTTCATCCAGCGTCCGTCATGGGCGGCGACCGATTTCGCGAAGACGCCGCGATAGAGCATGACGATCTCGGCGATGGTGAGCTCGGCGACGCTGCGCGTGTTCGAGAACGGCGCGTTGAACACCGGCACGCCGGCGGCGCGGGCGGCGGCGAGGTCGACCTGGTTGGTGCCGACCGAGAAGCAGCCGATCGCGATCAGCCGCGGCGCCGCGGCGATGATCTCTTCGGTGATCTTGGTGCGCGAGCGGATGCCCAGGATCCGGACGCCGTCGAGCGCCTCTTTCAGCTCCGCCGCATCGAGCGCCGTCGCGCGCCGCTCGACGTTGGAATAGCCGGCGGCGGAGAAGGCGTCGACGGCGGTCTGCGCCACGCCTTCGAGCAGGAGCGCCTTCACCTGCTCCTTCGGCAGCGACAGATTCTCGGCCATATCGTCTCGTCCTCTTGCGCGCGGCGGCGCGCCGCGCTCGGCGCGTGTCTATCCGGCCGGCGGCGGCGCGAGAAGACGGGCGCGGCGTTTTGCGCCGCCGCGCCGGAAGCCGGGTTCAGCCCTCGGCGTCGGCCGCCGTCTCGATCGGGTCGAGGCCGAGCGCGACGCGGCCGCTGAAGAGATGCTGCCGCTTCGCCTGCATCGGGTGGAACTGCGCCGCATGGACGTCGCGCAGCAGCCGCTCGAGCCCGAGGCCGCGGAAATAGCCGGCGCCGCCGACCGTCTCCAGCGCCTTCTCGGCGCTCGCCAGGATCGCGTCGGTCGCGATCGTCTTGCGGATCGCCATCGCGTCGGCGGTCTCGATCGACGGCACGACGTCGAGATCGTTCGCGATGGCGACCATGCTCTCGACCGCGAGCCGCGCGGTCGTCAGCGCGTTCGCGAGCTCGCCGAGCAGGTACGCCTGGGCCGGATCGTCGGGCCGCTGGCGCGCGCGGCGCCGGGCGATGTCGGCCGCGCGCTCGGCGACGCCGAGATAGGCGGACATGATCAGCGGCAGCGCGGCGGTCAGCACGACGCTGAAGAGCGGATGCCAGCCGCCTTGCGGCCGATCGAGCGTGATCGCGGCGTCCGGGACGAACGACTCTTCGATTTGGATGGCGTGCGAGCCGGTGGCGCGCATGCCGAGCGTGTCCCAGTCCTCGCCGATCTTTACGCCGTCCGCGTGGAGATCGAGCGCGAAATGGAGGACGCGCCGGCCCTGCTCCGGATCGCGGAAGCGCGCCGAGGTGACGAGCGTGTCGCCGGCCGGGCCGCCGCTGGCGAAGGGTTTTCGCGCGGTGACGCGATAGCCGCCCTCGACGCGCCGGGCCTCGCCGTTCGAGGCGAGCCAGTCATTGGCGCCGGTGCTGACGAGGATCGCCTCGTCGCGCGCGACCTTCTCGAGCAGGGCCCGGCCCTTCCGTCCGGCGGCGTCGTTGACGATCGCCGTCGCGACGAGATGTTGGTGCATCGAGAGCGCGAGCGCCGTCGACGGGCTCGCGCCGGCGATCGCGCGGAGGAAGGCGCACATCTCGGAATGGCGCGCGCCGCCGCCGCCATAGCCGCGCGGAACGAGGGCGGAGAACACTTTGCGCTCCTGCAGCGCGGCGTAGTTCTCGAAGACGAAGCGCGCGGCGGCGTCGCGCTCGGGCTCACCCTCGGCGAGGATCGGCGCGAGCTCTCGCGCGAGGGCGTCGAGGTTCAAATCGGTCATGGCGGCGCCTCCTTTCTCGGTCGCGTCGGGCCAGAGCTCCCACCGCGCGAGGTTCGGGACAACTTCAATATGTGAAGTTGCCGGCGGCGCCGGCGTTCGCTAGCGCTGACGTCATGACGAAGACGAATGGATACGGACAATTCTGCCCGATCGCGATTGCGGCGGAGGTGATGGCGCAGCGATGGACGCCGCTCGTCCTGCGCGCGCTCTTCTGCGGCGCCGCGCGCTATTCCGACATCCGCGCCAGCGTGCCGCGCATGTCGACGGCGCTGCTGTCGCAGCGGCTCAAGGAGCTGGAGCGCGCCCATCTGATCGAGCGCTCGGCGTCCGAAGGCGCCGGCGTCCAGTATCGGCTGACCGAGTCGGGCCGCGCTCTCTGGCCGATCCTCGAGGAGATGGGCGCCTGGGCGCAGATCTGGCTTCGGCGCGCCGTCACCGCGGATCACAATCTAGATCCGGACGTGCTGATGTGGGAGCTGCGCCGTCTGCGCGACTTCGCGGCGGAGGACCAGGAGCGGCGGCGCGTGGCGAAGTTCCAGCTGAGCGGCGTGCCGATCGAGAAGCGGTTTTACTGGCTCGTCTTCGAGCCCGACGACACCGACATTTGCGTCAAGGATCCGGGCTTCGAAGTCGATATCTGGGTGACGGCGCATCTGCGCGCGTTGGTCGAGATCCGGCTCGGACATGCGACGATCGCGGAGGCGAAGGCGACGGGCGCGCTGGAGCTCGACGGCGCGCCGGCCGAGATCGCGGCGTTCGAGGGCTGGTTCGGGCTCAGCCCTTTCGCGAAATACGGCGACGCGCGTCGGGCCGGCTAGCGCTCGAGCCGCGCCGCCCGATCCGGCGCGCCGATCCGGAAGCGCGTCCCGCGCCCGCGCCGGGCTGCGCGCGGCGTTGGAGACGCAAGGCGCGGCCGCGCCGGACGGAATCGCGGTCGTCGCCGAGGCCGAGAAGGCCCGCTCCGACGGCGCCGAATCCGCAAGCTTTGTTTTTTCTTGGTTAAACCGCACGACGTCGCCGTCCGGGCGCCTTGATGACGTCACATCCTCGGGCTTACGCTCGTATCGCTAGGTCGCCAAAGCGATCTTTCAAGGGAATAAAAATAGAACAATTGGCCCGAGAGATGAAAAGATCGATGCGAAAATAGCCTTCATCGCCGAACGCCTTGGCCAACGCGGCGCACGCCTCCGCCTCCGCGCGACCCGCGCAGGCGCGAGCCGCTCCGCGGAGTCGGGCCAAGGCGCGGGCCTGCGCTTCGCGCGTTCGGGGAGCGACGCAGGCGGCGTTTTCGCTGCGAGGATCCGCGCCGGACGGCCGCAGGGCGACCGTGGCGGACGGATGGTTGGAGGACCAACGCGAAGGCGCGTCGCCGACCCGGCGGCGCTGGGAGCGCTACGGCGCATTGGAGTGGTCCGGTCGCGACGGCGATTGTCCGTCCTCTGGCGAGCGGGCCGATGGGAGGTCCCATGTTAAAGAGACTAGTGCTGGTGGTCTTGGCCGCCGCCGCGTTCAGCGTGCCCGGCGTGACGCCGACGCCGCCCGCGAACGCGCAAGATCGAGTCTGCTGCCTCGACGGCGGTCGCGACTTCTTCACGACGCGCCGGGCCTGCCGCCGCCGGGGCGGTCGGATCGTGCCAAACCGCCGCTGCCGCGACAGCGACGCAAGTCCGGGTCGCAACCAGGTCTGTTGTCAGCGCGGCCGCCGCGACTTCTTCACGACCGCGCGTCGCTGCCGCCGCTCGGGCGGCCGGATCGTGCCGGACCGTCGCTGCCGCGACGAGGACCGCGGCGACGGTCGTGATCGCGTGTGCTGCCAGCGCGGCCGCCGCGACTTCTTCACGACCGCGCGTCGCTGCCGCCGCGCCGGCGGCCGGATCGTGTCGGACCGTCGCTGCCGGGATGACGACCGCGGCGACGGTCGTGATCGCGTGTGCTGCCAGCGCGGCCGCCGCGACTTCTTCACGACCGCGCGTCGCTGCCGTCGCGAGGGCGGCCGGATCGTGTCCGATCGCCGCTGCCGGGACGACGACCGCGCAGGCGGCCGTGAGCGCGTGTGCTGCCAGCGCGGCCGCCGCGACTACTTCACGACGCGTCGGCGCTGCCGTCGCGACGGCGGCCGGATCGTGTCCGATCGCCGCTGCCGGGACGACGACCGCGCAGGCGGCCGTGAGCGCGTGTGCTGCCAGCGCGGCCGCCGCGACTACTTCACGACGCGTCGGCGCTGCCGTCGCGACGGCGGCCGGATCGTGGCCGACCGCCGCTGCCGGGACGACGATCGCAGAGGCGGCGGTTCCGGCGTCGAGGTTTGCTGCCAGCTGCGCGGCGAGCAGCCGCGGATCATGGACGCGGACCGTTGCCGTCGCCTCGACGGCCGTCGCCGCGGCATGAGCAACTGCGGACGCTGACGCTGCGTCGGATCGAGCGCATCGTCGCGATGCGCTCGACATCCGCCGAACACGAAGCGCTGCGGCGTCGCCACGGTCGTCGGGACCGGGAAGACGCCGCAGCGCGCCTACGAGTTTCCCGCGGCTCTGCGCTCTCGGTCGCTTCGAGCGGTCTTTCTGTTGGTGGAGCGAGATGCGCAGAGTGCTTTTGGCGGTCCTGTCGGCCGTCGTTCTCAGCCTGCCCGGCGTGACGCCGACATGGCCGGCGGCGGCGCAAGAGGGCGTCCGCCGCATCGACGGCGGCCGCGGAGACGGCGGCGGTTCCGGCGTCGAGCTTCGCCGCCAGCTGCGCGGCGAGCAGACGCGGGTCGAGGACGCCGATCGGCGCCGCCGCCTCGACGGCCGTCGCCGCGGCGTGAGCAACTGTGGACGCTGACGCGGTTTCGGATCGAGCGCATCGCATCGATGCGCCCGGAGATCGCCTCATATGACGCGCCGCGGCGATCCCGCGGTCGCCGAGACCAGGGAGACGCTGCAGCGCAACAAGAAGATCCGATCGCGGCGCACCACGCTCGGGCGCTCTGAGTGGTCGGAATTCCGGGAGGAAACAATGCGCAAAGCGTTCCTAGCGGCCGTCCTGGCCGCGATCTTCTGCTTTCCAGGCGTGACGCCGACGCCGTCGGCGCAGGCGCAAGACCGCGTCTGCTGCCGCGACGGCGGCCGCGACTTCTTCACAGCGCCGAGGGATTGTCGCCGTAGAGGCGGCCGGATCGTGCCGGACCGTCGCTGCGGCGACGGCGATCGTGGCGACGTCTGCTGCGCCACCCGCCGCGGCGACGCCCTCATGTCGCGTCGCGAGTGCCGCCGCCAGCGCGGTCGCGTCGTGTCCGATCGGCGCTGCCGCGACGATGGCCGCGAGATCTGCTGCCGCACCGTTCGTGGCGACGCCTTCACGTCGCCGCGCGTTTGCCGCCGCCGTCGCGGCCGCGAAGTCGCCGCACGCAACTGCCGCGAGGTGGACGAGGGCGGTCGTGACGAGGTTTGCTGCCGGCTCCGCGGCCGCAATTTCGTCACCTCGCGCCGCCGGTGCGCCACATCGCGCGGCGAGGTCGTGCCCGACCGGCGCTGCCGCGAGGTGGACGAGGGCGGTCGTGACGAGGTTTGCTGCCGGCTCCGCGGCCGCAATTTCGTCACCTCGCGCCGCCGGTGCGCCACATCGCGCGGCGAGGTCGTGCCCGACCGGCGCTGCCGCGACGAGGGCGACGACGATCGCGGCGACGACGATCGCGGCGATTCCGGCGTCGAAGTTTGCTGCCAGCTGCGCGGCGAGCAGCCGCGGATCATGGACGCCGACCGCTGCCGCC
>CAZPTD010000080.1:9436-13770 GCA_964588915.1 uncultured Neomegalonema sp.
TGCTGCCAGCTGCGCGGCGAGCAGCCGCGGATCATGGACGCCGACCGCTGCCGCCGTCTCGACGGCCGCCGCCGCGGCATGAGCAACTGCGGACGCTGACGCGGCGCCCGATCGAGCGCGTCCGTTCGATGCGCTCGAAACGCCGAACGCTGATCGTGAAAGGCGCGCCGCATCGGGCGCGCCCGACGCGCATTCGAGACCGGCGGCGCGCGGACGGGCTGGGCTGGCGCGCCGCCGCAGGCTAAGCTCGCGGTCGGAGCGGAAGCGAGCGGCGAGAGCATGCGCGTCATCGGATTGGATCCGGGTCTCAGGCGGACGGGTTGGGGCGTCGTCGACGCCGCGAACGGTCGGTTGCGGCATGTCGGCTCCGGCGCCTGCGCCACCAATGATCGCGCCTCGACGCCCGACCGTCTGACGGAGATCTATCGAGCGCTCGAAGCGGTCATCGCCGAGCACCGACCGGACTGCGCCGCGGTCGAGCAGACATTCGTCAATCGCGATCCGGCCGGCGCGCTGCGGCTCGGCCAGGCGCGCGGCGTCGCGCTGCTCGTGCCGGCGCTCTTCGGTCTCGACGTCGCCGAATATGCGCCGACGACGGTCAAGAAGTCCGTGGTCGGCGGCGGCCGCGCCGAAAAGAGCCAGGTCGCGCACATGGTGCGGCTGCTGTTGCCGGGCGCCGCGCCGGACAGCGCCGACGCGGCCGACGCCCTGGCCGTCGCCATCTGTCACGCTCATCACGCGCGGGCGCCGGGCGTCGAGCGCGGCGCGTCGTGACGGCGTCGCGCGGCGCCGCGATCGAGCGGATTGCGTCTGCGCGCGATCTGTCCGAGAAGCGGCGGCCCTGGTTCACATCGCGCGCGCGAGGAAAAAGCGCATGATCGGCAAGCTTTCAGGACGCGTCGGCTACGTGGCCGAGGATCACGCGCTGGTCGAGACGGCGAGCGGCGTCGGCTATATCGTCTATTGCGCGCCGCGCACCCTCGCCGCTCTTCCGGCCCCGGGGCGCCCGACGGCGCTCTTCACCGAGCTCGTCGTCCGTGAAGACCTGATGCAGCTCTTCGGCTTCGCGACGCTGGTCGAGAAGGAGTGGCACCGGCTCCTGACCTCGGTGCAAGGCGTCGGCGCGAAGGCGTCGCTCGCGATCATCGGCGCGCTCGGGCCCGAGGGCGTCAGCCGCGCGATCGCGCTCGGCGACGCGACGGCGGTGAAGCGGGCGCCGGGCGTCGGTCCGAAGCTCGCCGCGCGGATCGTGAACGAGTTGAAGGACAAGGCGCCGAACGTGATGGCGCTCGGGGCCGCGGCGGCGAAGACGGCGTCGCCCGATCCCGAAACGGTCGTCGAGATCGAGGCGGAAGCGGCGCCCTCGGCGAACGGCGTCGGACCGGCGTCGGACCCGGCCGACGACGCCGCCGCGCGCGCAGCGGCGGCGGAGGCGGACGCGCTTTCGGCTCTCGTCAATCTCGGCTATCCCGCCCACGACGCTGCGTCGGCTGTCGCCGCCGCGGCGGCTTCCGAGGACGGGCCGGCGGAGGCCGCAGGCCTCATCAAGGCGGCGCTGAGGAAGCTCGCGCCACGCCTCTGAAATTTGGCGAAAATGGGGCTGTTGTATTAGCGCGCCTTTATGTATCCCTCGCAGTCTGATTCGTGATGAAGGGGTGCGGCATGGGGAACGGGCGCAGCTCCGACGACACGGAAGTCGAGAGCTTGGTCTTCGACGGCGGCGAGGACGGCTCGCCGGTCGCGGTTCGCGTGGAGGATGATACGGTCTGGATGACGCAGGCTCAGATGGCGCAGGTCTTCGAGATCGGCGTCAACACGGTCAGCGATCACCTGTCGAAAGTCTACAGCTCGTGCGAGCTGGCGCAGGACGAGACCGTCCGCAAGATCCGCGTGCCGCGCAACGAGGGCGGCCGGATCGTCGCGCGCGAGCTGAAGCACTACAATCTCGACGCGATCATCTCCGTCGGCTACCGCGTCAGCTCGCGGCGCGGCACGCGGTTCCGGCAATGGGCGACGCGCGTTCTGCGCGACCGGCTGCAGTCGGATTTCGAGCGCCGCCGCGACGCCGCCGATTCGCGTCTGACCGAGATCCAGCGCGTGCTCAGCCTGGCGCGCGACGCGCTGCATCAGGCGGCCGACGACGGTCGGCTCGATCTCTCCGACGAGGCGCGGGCGGTGATGGACGTCATCGAGCGCTACGCGCGGTCCTTCACGCTGCTGCTGCAATATGACGAGGATCGGCTGCCCGACGGCTCGGAGGACGCGGCGGGCGGCGAGGAGATGGTCGAGCTGACCATCGAGGACGCGCGCGCGACGGTGCTCGCCTTCAAGCAGGCGCGGGCGGCGTTCGGCGAGGACACGCCGCTGCTCGGTCAGGAGCGCGGCGCCGCTCTCGAGGGCGTTCTCGGCGCGATCGAGCAGACCTTCGGCGGCGAGCCGCTCTATCCGACGGTCGCGCTGCGCGCCGCGAACCTTCTCTATTTCATCATCAAGGACCATCCGTTCTCGGACGGCAACAAGCGGATCGGCAGCCTGCTGTTCCTGCACTATCTCGAGCTCAACGACCGTCTCGTGCGCGCGGACGGGCGGCTCCTGATCGAGGACAACGCCCTCGTGGCGATCGCGCTTCTGGTGGCCGAGAGCGACCCGGCGCAGCGCGACCTCGTCGTCCGTCTGATCCTCGGTCTGCTCGATTCGGGCGGCGACGGACTCTGAGGACGGGCCGGCTACGGCGCGCGCCGCTCGGGCGCGCCGGCCGTCTCGGCGTCTCGGGTCGAGTCGCTGATCCACTGCAGGAAATCGGCGTCGCCGCCGGCGCAATCGACCCTCAGGATTTGCGGCGTGTCGTAGGAATGGTTGGCCCGGATCGTCGCCGCCGCCGCGTCGAAAAGCGCCGTTCGCGTCTTCACCGTCAGCCGAACCTCGCCGGCGGTCTCGATCGCGTCGCGCCAGCGATAGACGCTCGAGATCTGGCTCAGCTGCACGCAGGCCGCCAGGTTGGCGTCGACGAGCGCGTCGGCGATCCTATGCGCTTCGGTCAAGTCGCCCGCCGTGCTGAGAATGATGCAATATTCTGGTGTCGGGAGGGTCGCCATGGCTGCACCGTCGCGCGGCGGCCCCTCGGGGTCAAGCCCGTGACGATCGCCGTTGCGGAATGTCGGTCGAGAATGCGCCGGGGCCGTCAGTGCGGGCGTCCGGGCCAGGTCAGGTCGCTTCCCGTCGGCGCGCACATCATCTCGCCGACGAGATCGAGACGATCCTGGATGACTTGGCGCGTCGCCTCGTCCGCGAACGCCGTCGCGACCAGCCCTTCGTCGAAGAACGCGTCGATCCGCTGCTCGAGCTCTCGGTAGGCGCGGACGAAGGCGACGCGTCGGGCGACGGCGCCGCCGTCTTCCGCGCACGGGTCACGCACCGCCCAGTTCGCGGCGATCGGTCGGCCGGGCCAGGTCGGGCAGGTCTCGCCGGACGCGTGATCGCAGAGGGCGATCATGAAGTCGATATTGGGCGCGTCCGGGCCGGCGAACTCGTCCCAGCTCTTCGCGCGGAGGCTCGAGACGTCGTGGCCGAACGAGCCGAGGAGCTCCGCCGCCAGCGGGTGCACCGCGCCGCGCGGCGCCGAGCCGGCCGAGTAGCCGCGCACGCCGACGCGTTTCTTGTTCAGGATGGCCTCCGCCATGATCGATCGGGCCGAGTTGTGCGTGCAAATGAAGAGCGCCGACAATCCAACTCGCTCGACCATGGGAACCTCATAATTATCGCGTCCCGCCGTCGGCGGGCGCCGTTCGGCAGAGAGCGCTCGCGGCGGCAATGACGTGGATGTCCGCCAGCGCGCCTGCAACCTTTGAATGCGGCCTCGCCTCGCGATCCAACGGTCACCGGATTAGCCGGCCTACCGACCGCGACGCAAGATTGGAATCGTGGAAAAGTTTCGATCGGCGCGCAGCCCGGCCATGCTCCGCGCGCCGATCAAAAATATAATTGAAAATCATATATTTACGGCATTCCGCGCGGCGGAGGCTCCGCCGCCGCGCGTCGCTTGTCGGCCGGCGCGCGCGTCGCGACGCGTAAGACGCGATCTCGTCGGCGCGCTTAGAATTCGCGTTCGCTGTTGCGAGTCGCGCCGACGTCGAGCCGCGGCGCCGTCCAAGCCGCCGGTCGACGGGCGCCGCGCGCGCGTCGCGGCGGGTTCGGCCAGTCGTCGTCCTTCATCGGCTCGAACATCGCCTTCGAGTCGTTGTCGGAGAGAGCCTTGACCCGCGCCACCGGCATGCTCGGCGCGGCGCCGCCGCCGCCGCTCGCCGCCGCGCCCTCGCGCGGCGCCGGCGCGTCCG
>CAZPTD010000081.1:0-13686 GCA_964588915.1 uncultured Neomegalonema sp.
GGGCGGCTGCGACAAGACCACGCCCGGGCTCCTCCTCGGCGCGATCAGCATGGATCTGCCGGCGATCTTCGCGCCCGCCGGCCCGATGCTGCGCGGCGCCTTGCGCGGCGAGACGCTCGGCTCGGGTTCGGACGTCTGGAAATACTGGGCCGAGCGGCGCGCCGGCGCGATCGACGACCAGGAGTGGCGCGCGGTCGAGGGCGGCATTGCCCGCTCCTACGGCCATTGCATGACCATGGGCACGGCGAGCACGATGACGTCGACGACGGAGGCGCTCGGCATGACCTTGCCGGGCGCCGCGTCGATCCTGGCGCCGGACGCGAACCATATCCGCATGTGCGCGGCGAGCGGGCGGCGGATCGTCGAGATGGTCCTCGAGGATCTGAAACCCTCCGACATCCTGACGCGCGGCTCCTTCGAGAACGCCGTCACCGTGGCGATGGCGATGGGCGGCTCGACCAACGCGATCATCCATCTCATCGCCGAGGCGCGCCGCGCCGGCGTCGACCTCTCTCTCGACGATTTCGAGACCGCGAGCCGCAAAACGCCGGTGATCGCCAATGTGCGCCCGTCCGGCGACAGGTATCTGATGGAGGATTTCTACTACGCCGGCGGCCTTCCCGCGCTCATGGCGCGGCTCGGCGACCTCCTCGATCTCTCGGCGCGCACCGTCTCGGGCCGCACGCTCGGCGAGGACATCGCCGGCGCCGAGGTCTGGAACGACGACGTCATCCGGCCGCTCGCCAGCCCGGTTTACGCCGAGGGCGCCCTCGCCGTCCTCCGCGGCAACATCGCGCCCGACGGCTGCGTGATCAAACCCTCGGCCTGCTCGCCGAAATTCCTCAAGCATCGCGGGCCGGCGCTCGTCTTCGACAGCTACGCCGAGATGAAGGCCGGGATCGACGATCCGGAGCTCGACGTCACGGAAGACACCGTGCTCGTCATGCGCGGCGCCGGTCCGCGGGGCGGGCCGGGCATGCCGGAATGGGGCATGCTGCCGATCCCTCAGAAGCTCCTGCAAGAGGGCGTGCGCGACATGCTCCGGATCTCCGACGCGCGGATGAGCGGCACGAGCTACGGCGCCTGCGTGCTCCATGTCGCGCCCGAGGCGCATGTCGGCGGGCCGCTGGCGCTCCTGCGCACCGGCGACGTGGTCGCGGTCGACGTCGACGCGCGCACGATCAACGCCGAGATCTCGGAGGCGGAGTTCACCCGCCGCCGCGCCGCCTGGACGCCGCCGCCCGAGAAATTCGGCCGCGGCTACGGATGGATCTACGCCCGCCACATCCGCCAGGCCAATGACGGCTGCGATTTCGATTTCCTGGAGACGGCGCACGGCCCGAGCCCGGGCGAGCCCGAAATCTGAGCCCGGCGCGCAGAGGCGAGAGGAGCAGGAGATGAGCGACTTCGAGAACCCGCTGAAGCGCGTCTGGGCCGATGGGCGGACGGCGGTCAACGGCTGGCTGGCGATCCCGAGCGTGCTTTCGGTCGAGGCGATGGCGGCGGCCGGCTGGGACTCGCTCACGATCGACCTTCAGCACGGCACGGCCGACTACGCCGATCTTCTCGCGATGCTGCCGATCGTCCAGCGCCGCGGGATCGCGCCGCTCGTGCGCGCGCCCTGGAACGATCCGGCCGCGATCATGCGCTCGCTCGACGCCGGCGCGCTCGGGATCGTCTGCCCGATGATCCAGACGGTCGACGACGCCGCGCGCTTCGTCTCGGACTGCCTCTATCCGCCGAAGGGCGCGCGCAGCTTCGGCCCGATCCGCGCGCGCATCGCCTGGGGCGACGGCTACGCCGCGAAGGCGAATGACGAGATCCTGCCGCTGGCGATGATCGAGACGAAGAGCGCGCTCGAGAGCCTCGACGCGATCCTCGAGGTCGAGGGCCTCGCCGGCGTCTATATCGGCCCGTCGGATCTCGGCTCGGCGCTCGGGTTCGGCCCCTCTTTCGACCGCCAAGAGCCGGAGATGCTCGAGGTCATCGAGCACATCCGCGCGACCGCCCGAGCCAAGGGGCTCGCCGCCTGCCTCCATTGCGGCGCGCCCGACTACGCGGCGCGCGCGGCGGCGCAGGGCTTCTCGCTGGTGACGATCAGCTCGGACGCGCGCTTCGTCGAGTTCGGGGCGAAGGCGGCGCTGGAGAACTTTCGAGCGGAGGCGCCCGGCTGATCGTCGGCGGCGTCCGGGCCCTCGGCGCGCGACGGCGATCTGAGGCCCGAGGACAAGGGTGACGGCATGGAGAGCCTTGGCGTTTTCTTGGGCGGATTGGGCCTGTTTTTTCTCGGCGTTGCGGCTCTTTGGTGGATGTCGAAGAAATGAAGCGACGTCGCCGGCGCAGGCGCTGAGCGACAACACGCTGAGCGCGAGAGGATCCGTCGCGCGACAAATTCAGCGGTCGATCATCTTGTTCCGAGATCGGCCCGCTGGCGCGGCGCGCGCGTTTCGCGGCTCCAGGCGCGACGCGACCTCCGCTCCATCCTCGATCCAATCACTCGGCGGACGCGCCCTCATCGCGCTCGACCGACCGTGCGCGCAGCAACATGTCCAATCTCGGATGCGGAAACTCGCGCCGGAGGGTCACGGCGAAAAAACTCTCGACGATCTCGAGGTCGTAGGGCGTCGTGCGCAGAGCGCCTGACGCGATTTCGTCGGCGAGCACGACGGACGGCGCCACGGCGAGGCCGACATCCGCGCGGGCGAGCAGCCTGATCATCGCCATGTCGTCCACTTCAGCCGCCAGGCGCGGCGAGACGTCGAGGCGCGCGACAAGGCTTTCGAAGCCGGCGCGGATCGAGCGCTGCGTCGGAACGATCAACGGCTCGTTGGCGAGCAGGGCGCGCAGCGACGCATGGCGCAGCCGCCGAGGCGCTCCATGCAGGCCGACCGGCTGCTCCGCGATCCGATGCGCGACGAATTCGGGACCGAACGCGGCCGGCGGCGGCTCGGTCGTCAGAAGCACGTCGAGCGCGAGCGACTTGAGCCCGTCCAGCAGCACGACCTCGCTGCCGGATCTCAGGATCAACGTCGTATCGGGACGATCGAGAAGCGGCCGTAGGAACCGAAGCTGGAAGTTTCGCGAAAGCGTCGATAGCGCGCCGACGCGCAGCGGCGGCGGCTTCGCGCCCGTCCGCTCGAGCGTCGCCATCAGTTCTTGGCCGATTCCGAAAATCCGGTCCGCGTGATCGAGAACGATACGGCCGACCTCCGTCAGAACGAGCTTCCGCCCGACGCGATCGAAAAGCGGATGACCGAGCCGCTCCTCCAGCGTTCGGATCTGCATCGACAGCGCGGACTGGGAAAGGTTGAGGCGGGCCGCTGCGCGGGTCAAAGCGCCTTCCCGCGCGACTTCCCGGAAGTAGCGCAGATGGCGGTAGTTCAGTTGATCCATTGCGCGATCATGCCGCTCTTCCGTTCGTCGATCGCCGGCGGAGACGGCGTGAACGAGCCTATCGTTCTATTAAATAGAACGAAAACGTCAAAAACATATATTTTTCTGACATCTCGCCGCCGCCTATTCCTCCAGCAGCGCAACTGTCTTGAGGAAATCATGGAAATCGTAGGAGAAATCCTCGGAACACTGGCGGCGCAGCTGCAGAAGCCGACGCTCGCCTTTCTGCTCGGCGGAATGGCGCTCGCCGCTCTGGGCAGCAAGCTCCAGGTGCCCGAGCCGGTCTACAAGTTCATCGTTCTCGTCCTTCTTCTGAAAGTCGGGATCAGCGCCGGCGTCTCGATCCGCAGCGCCGAGCTGTCCGCGCTGGTCGTTCCCGCCGCCTGCGCGACGGCGCTCGGCGTCGCGATCGTCGTGCTCGGAGGGCGGACGCTCGCGCGATGGCCCGGCGTGTCGCGGATGGACGCGATGGCGACGGTCGGGCTGTTCGGCGCGGTCTCCGCCTCCACGCTCGCAGCGGGCATGACGATGCTGGAAGCGGAGGGCGTCTACTATGAAGGGTTTATCGGCGCGCTCTATCCGTTCATGGACGTCGCGGCGCTGGTCACCGCGATCGTCATGGCCCGGGTGAGCCGCGAGCGGCGGCTCGCCGCCTCCGCCCAAGGCGGCCGCGTCGCGGCGATGACGGTCGGCGGCGGGTCCGGCGACAGCGAGAACGGCGCCGTCATGCGGGGCGTTCTCGTCGAGACGTTCCGCAGCCCCGCCATCTCGGCGCTGCTTCTCGGTCTCGCCATCGGCGGCCTTGCGCGGCCCGAATCAGTTTTCGAGAGCTTCTACGAGCCGCTCTTCCGCGGCCTCCTGTCGATCTTGATGCTGGTGATGGGAATCGAGGCGTGGGCGCGTCTCTCGGCGCTGCGCAAAGTGGCGCACGCCTTCGCGCTCTACGCGCTCGCGGCGCCGATCGTTCACGGCCTGATGGGCTTCGCGTTGGGGCTCGTCGCGCATCACCTCGCGGGTTTCTCGCCGGGCGGCGTCGTCCTGTTGGCGGTGATGGCCTCTTCGAGCTCCGACATCTCGGGACCGCCGACGCTGCGCGCCGCGCTTCCCGAGGCGAACCCCTCCGCCTATGTCGGGGCGTCCACGGGCGTCGGCACGCCGGTCGCGGTTCTCAGCATACCCTTCTACATCGCGTTGGCGGAGGCCCTCATCGGCCTCGACCCCACCGTCTGACGAGCCCTTAACCCGGCCCTCAGCCGACCGGGTTGAGGGCCCCTATCGACCCGATCGAAGCTGCGGCGACGGCGCGCTGGCCGAGTTCCCTTCGGTCGTGAACGCGGTCAAAGCCGCCACGGAGGTTCTTCGAGAGAACGCGCGGCGGGAAGACGGCCGCCCGGACGAGCGGCGCCTGTGCGCGCCGTCGACGCCGACTTCTCGATCGACCGCTTCATCCGCATGCTCGGATCGAAGAACGAGGCGCGCGGCGAGCGACGGCGCGCCGCGCCGACCGCCGTCTTCTCCGCGCGTCGAGACCGCGTCAGCCGATCGCGATGATCACCTCGCCTTCGGCGAGCGTCGGCGCCGCGATGTTGAGATCGGAGGCGTTGGCCACGATCCACTCGCGCGCCGTCTTGACGCTTTCGTCGGCGCCCTTCTTGTCCTCGCAGACGGTGACGCTGGCGCCGCCGTCCGCGGTCCTGATCAGCGTGTAGGACTTGAAGCCGGCGACCGACGACATGACGTCCTCGATCTCCGACTTGCGCGTCTCGATCATCTCGAAGAGGGCCTTGGCGCCGGCGCCTGAGTAGAGTCTCACCACGGCGTGCATCGTTTCCTCCGTTGTTTTGGAGAAAGACTAGCATGGGAGGCGCGAGGACGCTCGACAGATTGCGGCGCCCGCTTCCACGCGCCGGCCGGCGCGATCAGCCGTTGGCGGTCTTCCAGGAGGGCAGAGCTTCGATCTCGCCGATCCAGCGCAGGACGTTGTCGAAGCCGTCGAGCGGATACTGGCAGGGCTGGCGATAGCCGAGATACGCCGCGACCGAGACGTCCGCATTGGTCATCGCGTCGCCGACGAGCCAGCGCCGGTCCGCCAGATGCGCGTCGAGCACCCCGGCCAACTTTTTGAAGTCCGCCTCGGCCTGCGCCATGTCGATGCTGTCGTTCTTGAAGAGATGCTTGGAGATGAATTTCGAGCAGGCCGGCTGCCAGTGGCTCGCCTCCCAGAACTGCCAGCGCATGATGTCGTAGCGGGCGTTCGATCGCGGCCAGAGCGGCGTGTCGACATCGGTCGCGAGCCGATTGATGATCGCGTTCGACTCCCAGAGCGTCGAGCCGTCGTCGAATTCGAGCACCGGCACCTTGCCGTTCGGATTGAGTGCGAGGAACTCGGCCGCCTTATGCGCGCCGCTCGGCAGATCGACGATCGCGACGGGAACGCCCAGCCCGAGATGCGCGTTGGCCATGACGGCCTTGCGCGCGTTCGGCGACGCCGGGAAGACATGCAGTTTCATCGAAGCCTCCAAAACTTTACCGTTCGGTTCACTAAGGCGCGATCTAGGCGAGCGCGTCCGATAAAGTCAACCAAAGAGTTCAGTCTCGGAGAGGAGGCGACGGCGCGAGCCGCCCGGCCGACGCGCGCCGTCACGTTTCGTGCAGGCGGCGACGATGTCGCCTCGATCGCCCGTCCGCCGCGCGCAGAGCGCGCTCGGTCAGGCGGCGGACGTCAACCCGACCTCCTCGGCCATCGCCACGAGCGCCTTCAGCCCCATCGACTGATACTTGACGGGATCCCGAACCGCCGGATCCTGCTCCGCCTCGATCACCAGCCAACCCTGATAACCGGCCTCGGCGAGCGCCTTCAGCACCGGCGGAAAATCGACAACGCCCTCGGGATCGCCCGGCACGGTGAAGACGCCCGCGCGCACCGCGTCGAGGAAGCTGAGACGCTCCGGCGCGACGCGGTCCATGATCGGCTTGCGGACGTTCTTGGCGTGGAAGTGCTTCACCCGCGGAGCGTAGGCCTCGGCGAGGCTGAGAGGATCAGCGCCGGCGCAGGTCGCATGGCCCGTGTCGAGCAGCAGCTGGGTCGCCGGTCCGGTCAGCGCCATCAGCCGATCGATCTCGTCGCGGCTCTGGACGATCGTGCCCATGTGGTGGTGATAGACGAGATCGACGTCCTGCATCGCGCAGTATTCGGCGATCGCGTCGACGCGCGCCGCGAACTCGGGCCAACGCTCGTCCTCGAGCGCCGGACGCTCCGAGAGCGGCGTCGCCTTTGCGCCGTGGACCGCGTTCGACGTCTCGCAGACGATGCAGACCGAGGAGCCGAGCGCCTTCAGCAAGTCGAGACGCGGCTGCAGCGCCGCCTTCTCCTCGGCGACGCTCCGGGTGAGCAGATTGAGCGACCACCAGGCGGAGACGAATGCGAGCCCGGAGGGCGCCAGCGCCGCCTCGAGCGCCTCGGGCTCGGACGGAAACTTGTGGCCGTTCTCGATCCCTTCGAAGCCGATCTCGCCGGCCTCTCTAAGGCACTGCTCGAGCGGAATATCGGCGCCGAGCGTCTGATCGTCGTCATTGCTCCAGGCGATCGGATTGGTTCCGAACCGGATCACGGCGTCATCCCTCCAAGCGCCGCCGCGCCCGCGCCGTCTCATAGGCCTCGCGCGCCGCGCGCACCTCCTCGCGCTCCGACACTTCCGGCACGGCGACGTCCCACCAATGGCCGCCGGCCTCGGTCGTGGCCGCCGGATCGGTGTCGATGACGATGCAATAGGGCCCGCTCGCCGCCTTGGCGCGGTCCATCGCCTGCTCGAGGCTCTGGATCGAGTCGACCTTCTCGGCGGCCGCGCCCATCGCGGCGGCGTGCGCGGCGAAGTCGATGTGCGCCGGCGTCGCATCGCGCGCGTCGTCGAGGAGGTTGTTGAAGCTGGCGCCGCCGGTCGCGCGTTGCAGGCGGTCGATGCAGCCGAAGCCGCGATTGTCGAGGACGACGACGGTGATCTTCCGGCCGAGCGCCACGGCGGTCGCGAGCTCGGAGTTCATCATCATGTAGCTTCCGTCGCCGACCATCACGACGACGTCGCGCTCGGGCAGCGCCATCTTGACGCCGAGGCCGCCGGCGATCTCGTAGCCCATGCAGGAATAGCCGTATTCGAGATGGTAGCCGTTCGGCCGCGACGCCTTCCAGAGCTTGTGCAGCTCGCCCGGCAGGCCGCCGGCGGCGCAGACGAGAACCGCGTCCTCGCCGACGCCGCGCTGCACCGCGCCGATCACCTGGGCGTCCGAGGGCCGAAAACTCGCCAGATTGGCTTTCGCCTCGGCCGGCGCGGCGGTGGCGGCGTCGACCGCCGCGCGCCAGGCGTCGCGCTCGGCCTCGCGCCGCGCCGCCTCCGGCGCGCGCCAGCCTTCGAGATTGGCCGAGAGCGAGAGAAGACCGACCTTGGCGTCGGCAACCAACGGATGCGCGCCGTGCTTGGCGGCGTCATAGGCGGAGACGTTGAGCGTGATCAGCCGCAGCCGAGGGTTCTGGAAGAGCGACCAGGAGCCGGTCGTGAAGTCCTGGAGCCGCGTGCCGACCGCGAGGACGAGGTCGGCCTCGGCCGCCGCGGCGTTCGCCGCCGAGGAGCCGGTGACGCCGATCGGGCCGAGATTGAGGCTGTGGTCCCATGGCAGCGCCGATTTGCCGGCCTGGGTCTCGGCGACCGGAACGCCATGCGTCTCGGCGAACTCTTGGAGCGCGTCCGCCGCCTCGGCGTAGTGAACGCCGCCGCCCGCGATGACGAGCGGCCGATCCGAGGCGCGGAGCGCGTCGATCGCGTCCGTCAGCTCCGCCGGATCCGGCAGCGGCCGACGCCGGCGCCAGACGCGCTCCTTGAAGAAGCCGAGCGGCCAGTCGAACGCCTCCGCCTGCGCGTCCTGGCAGAGCGCGAGCGTCGCCGGTCCGCAGGCGGCCGGGTCGGTCATCGTCGCCATCGCCCGCGGCAGCGCGGTCAAGAGCTGCTCCGGCCGCGTGATTCGGTCGAAATAGCGGCTGACCGGGCGGAAGCAGTCATTCGCGCTCACCAGCCCGTCCTGCTCGCATTCGATCTGCTGCAGCGCCGGGTCGGGCGCGCGGTCCGCGAAGACGTCGCCCGGCAGAAAGAGGACCGGCAGCCGGTTCACATGCGCGAGCGCGGCGGCGGTGACCATGTTGGTCGCGCCCGGGCCGATGGAGCTCGTCACCGCCATCGCGCGCAGGCGGTTCTTCGCCTTGGCGTAGGCGACCGCCGCGCAGCCCATGCTCTGCTCGTTCTGGCCGCGCCAGGTCGGCAGATCGTTGCGCGCGCCGTAGAGCGCCTCGCCGAGCCCGGCGACGTTGCCGTGGCCGAAGATCGCCCAGACGCCGGCGATGAAGGTCTCGTCGTCCTCGTTCTTTTGCGCGGCCAGCCAGCGGACCAGCGCCTGCGCCGCGGTGAGTCTGATCGTGGTCACGTCGCCTCCAGAATCGTCTTACCGAGCTTCGGCGCCGGCGGCCTCGCCGCGACCGGCTCGCTCTTTCCACTGACGAATTCAAGCGGAAAATCGTTTTCGCCGACGCCGCTCGGCCGCGCGCCGCGCGGAGCGCCATTGCACGGCGGCTCGCCTCGGCGCATTCTCCGGGAAAAATCGACGCGCTTCGGTCCGTCTCGGCCGCGGCGCGACAGAGGGATGCTGTTGAGCGGAATTTCGAAGCGGGAGCGGCGGCCGGCCGACGCGGCCTCGGGCGGCCTTCGCGGGGCGGTCGCCGGCGCATGAGCGTCGCGCCGATCGAGGACCGTCGGGTCGCGGCCATCGCGTTGATGATCGCCGCGACCGTGATCAACACCGGCATCGACACCTGCGCCAAGTGGCTCGCGAACGCCGGGCTGCCGGCGACGGAGGTCGTCTTCATCCGCTACGCCGCGCATATGGCGCTCGCGCTCGCGCTCTTCTGGCCGACGCTCGGCGTCCGCCTCTTCCGGACGCGCGCGCTGCCGACCCAACTCGCCCGCGGCGCGGCGCTCCTCGTCGCGACGATCCTCAACTTCGTCGCCGTCAAGTATCTGCCGCTGACGGTCACGGCCTCGATCCTCTTCACGATGCCGCTCTGGATCTGCCTGCTGTCGATCCCGATGCTCGGCGAACGGGTCGGGCCGAGGCGGTGGATCGCGGTCCTGACCGGCTTCGGCGGCGTCTTGATCATCACGCGGCCCTGGAGCGAGCAGGCGCATTGGGCGATGCTGCTCTCGCTCGGGATGGCGATCGGCGCGGCGCTCTACTCGATTCTGTCGCGTCGGCTCGCCGGCGTCGACTCGACCGCGACGCAGCAATTCTACGCCGCCGCCGTGGCCACGCTCGGCGTGGCGCCGGTGGCGTTCCTGGATTGGCGTTGGCCGACGGCCGAGCTCGATTGGGTCGCTTTCGGCATGATCGGCGTCTTCGGCTGGGGCGGCCATCAGCTGATGACGCTCGCGCATCGCCTCGCGCCGGCGAGCGCGCTCGCGCCGTTCGGCTACGCGCAGATCCTGTTCATGACCGTGTCGAGCTGGGCGATCTTCCACACGCCGCCGGATCGATGGACTGTCGTCGGCGCCGCGGTGGTGATCGGCAGCGGCCTCTATATCGGGCTGCGCGAGCGCCGGCGCGGCGAGGGCGCCTGAAATTTGCCGTTGCGTCCCGAGCTGCGGCCGATCTAAATCGATTTAAAACTTCTTCAGGCGAGGAAAAGATGCGCATCGATGTCGACCGGCTGCGTTTCGTCGGCAGCAGGCTCAACCGTCCGGAATGCGTCGTCGCCCATTCCTCGGGCCTCCTGATCGCGCCGGATTGGACGGAGCCGGGCGGCGTCAGCCTGATCTCTCCCAAGGGCGCGGTGCGCCGGATTCTCGCGGCGGCGCCCGCGGCCGGCGTCGATCTGCCGGTGCGGCCGAACGGCGTCGCGCTCGAGCCGCAAGGAACCTTTCTGCTGGCGCATCTCGGCGCGGAGAAGGGCGGCGTCTATCGGCTCCATGCGGACGGGCGCTGCGAGGTCGTCCTCGACGAGATCGAGGGCGCGCCGATGCCGCCGGCGAATTTCGTCGCCGCGGGCGGCGACGGCCGGCTCTGGATCACCGTGTCGACGACCAAGGTTCCGCGCGCCGTCGATTATCGGCCGGACGCGGCGAGCGGCTTCGTCGCTCTCTACGCCGAGGGCGCGGCGCGGATCGTCGCCGACGGGCTCGGCTACACGAACGAATGCCTGATCGCGCCGGACGAACGGACGCTCTTCGTCAACGAGACCTTCGCGAGAAAGCTCACGGCCTTCGACATCGCCGGCGATCGGCTGGAGAACCGGCGCGTCGTCTCGGATTTCGGCGCCGGCGTCTTCCCGGACGGTCTGACCTTGGCCGCCGACGGCTCGCTCTTGGTGACCTCGATCGTCTCGAACCGCGTCATCCGCGTCGCGCCGACGGGCGAGCAGGAGATCTGGCTCGAAGACGCCGATCCCGATCATGTCGACTGGGTCGAGAACGCGTTCCAGGCCGGCGAGATGGGCCGGCCGCATCTCGACGACGTGGTCTCGAAGCGGCTCAGGAACGTCTCGAATCTGGCCTTCGGCGGCGACGATCTCGAGACCGCCTATCTCGGCTGCCTGCTCGGCGAGGAGATCGCCGCGTTCGACAGCCCGATCGCCGGCGCGGAGCCGGCGCATTGGCGCTATCCGCTCGGGCCGTTGGCGGCGTTCTTGGAGGAGGCGCCATGAGCGCGAATTCGGATTTTCATATCGCGGTCCTGCCGGGCGACGGGATCGGTCTCGAGATCACCGAGCCGACCTTGCGCCTCCTCGACCGGGCGGCCGCGCGGGTCGGCGGCTTCGCGCTCAGACCGGAAGAATGCGCCGCCGGCGCCGGAACATACGCCGCCGAAGGCGTCGCCCTGCCCGAGCGGACGCTCGAGGTCGCGCGCCGCGCCGACGCGATCCTGCTCGCCGCGATGGGCCTGCCGCATATCCGCTATCCGGACGGCCGCGAGATCACGCCGCAGATCGATCTGCGCTTCGAGCTCGGCCTCTACGCCGGCGTTCGGCCGGTGAAGCCGGTGCCGGGCGTGCGGCCGGTGCTCGCCGATCCGCGGGCGCATGACGTCGACTACGTCATCCTGCGCGAATCGACCGAAGGCCTCTTCGCGCCGCAGGCGCCGGGGACGCGCGACGGCGACGTCGAGGCGCGCGAGACGATGGTGATCACGCGCGCGACCACCGAGAAGCTCTTCGACTTCGCCTACGCGCTCGCCGCCGAGCGGCGCGCCGCCCGCGGCGGCGGGCCGGCCAAGGTGACGTCGGTCGACAAGGCCAACGTCTTCCAGGCCTTCGCCTTCTGGCGCGAGATCGTCGCCGAGCGGGCGGCGGCGCATCCCGGGATCGAGACCGAATACGCCTATGTCGACGCCTTCGCGATGACGATGGCGCAGAAGCCCTGGACGATCGACGTCGCCGTCACCGAGAACATGTTCGGCGACATCCTCTCCGACCTCGGCGCCGCGCTGATGGGCGGCATGGGCTACGCGCCGTCGGCGGATATCGGCGACGGCCACGCCGTCTTTCAGCCCTGCCACGGCTCGGCGCCCGACATCGCCGGCAAAGGGATCGCCAACCCGACGGCGATGATCCTTTCGGGCGCGATGATGCTCGAATGGCTGGGCGCGCGGCACGCGGCGGCGGCGCCGGCGGCGGCGGGCAAGCTTCTCCGCCGCGCCGTCGACGCGGCGTTCGGCTCCGGCGGGCTCGTCACCTGCGAGCTCGGCGGCGACGCCGGCGCGGCGGCGGTCTTCGAGGCGGTCGGCGCGGCGCTGGAGCGGCTCGATGTCTGAGCGGCGCTTTCCGACGGATCGGCCGGTCCGCGTCGCCATCGTCGGCGCCGGCTATTTCGGCGCGTTCCATTACGACGCCTGGTCGCGGATGCCGGAGGTCGAGATCGCCGCGATCTGCGTCCGCCGCCCCGACGGCGCCGCCGAGCTCGCGGCGCGCTACGGCGCGCCGGGCGCGCCCTTGCCGGTCTTCACGGACGCCGGCGAGATGGCCGAGGCCGCCGGGCCGATCGATCTCGTCGACATCACCGCGCCGCCCGCCGCGCATCTCGAGCTCATCCGGACGCTGGCGCCGAAGGTCGGCGCGATCATCTGCCAGAAGCCGTTTTGCGACGGCGTCGAGGGCGCGCAGGCGGCGATCGCGCTCGGCCGCGCGCAGGGCTGCCGAATCGCCGTCCACGAGAATGTCCGCTTCCAACCCTGGAACCGCGAGGCCAAGCGGCTGATCGAGGCCGGCGCGATCGGGACGCCCTATCAGGTCAGCTTCCGGCTGCGCCCGGGCGACGGGCAGGGCGCGCGCGCCTATCTCGACCGACAGCCCTATTTTCAGGAGATGCCGAGGTTCCTCGTGCACGAGACCGCGGTGCATTGGATCGACACGTTCCGGTATCTGATGGGCGAAGCGACCGGCGTCTTCGCGCGGCTGGTCAAGCTCAACCCGGTCATCGCCGGCGAGGACGCGGGCGTCCTCTATCTCGACTTCGAGGGCGGGCGCCGCGGCGTCTTCGACGGCAACCGGCTGGTCGATCATGTCGCCGAGAACCGGCGGCGCACGCTCGGCGAGATGTGGATCGAGGGTTCGGGCGGCGTGCTCCGGCTCGACGGCGACGGACGGCTGTGGCTCCGCGCCGTCGGGTCGAACGACGAGATCGAGCAGCGTTTCGAGTGGCGCGACCATCTCTTCGGCGGCGACTGCGTCTATCTTTGCAACCGCGCGATCTTCGCGGACTGGCGGGACGGGCGCGCCTCGCCGATGGAGGCGGCGGCGTATCTCAGGAACCAAGAGATCGAGGCGGCGGCGTATCGCAGCGCCGAGACGGGCGCCTATGTCGCGCTCTGACGGCGAGCGCGCCGACGCGGCGGCGGACTTAAATCGATTTAAAAAGACTGTTGACCCGGCGCAGCGCGCCTTTCAATATCCGATCTAGACAGGGCGACAGACCCTGCGGCCACAGGGAGGAAGACGGGGCGATGGCGTCAGTCACGATTGCCGGCGTTCGCAAATCTTTCGGCGCGGTCGAAGTGATCCACGGCGTCGACATCGAGATCGATGACGGCGAGTTCGTGGTGCTGGTCGGCCCGTCCGGCTGCGGCAAGTCGACCTTGCTGCGCATGATCGCCGGCCTCGAATCCATCACCTCGGGCGAGGTCAGCATCGGCGACCGGGTCGTGAACCGCGTGCCGGCCAAAGAGCGCGACATCGCCATGGTGTTCCAGAACTACGCGCTCTAT
>CAZPTD010000082.1:0-13657 GCA_964588915.1 uncultured Neomegalonema sp.
ATCGTCCGGATAAAGTATCGCGGCGCCCGCTTCGTCGGCATGGCGATCTTACTCGCCTACCTCGTGCCGCCGAGCATCCACATCATCACGCTGTCGCTGGTCGTGCAGCAATACGGCCTGTTCGACACGCCCTTCGCGCTGATCCTCACCTATCCGACGATCCTGATCCCGTTCTCGACCTGGCTCCTGATGGGCTACTTCAAGACGATCCCGTTCGAGCTCGAGGAATGCGCCCTCATCGACGGCGCGACGCGCTGGCAGATCCTGACCAAGATCATTCTGCCGCTGGCGATCCCCGGGCTGATCTCGGCCTTCATCTTCTGCTTCACGCTGTGCTGGAACGAATACATCTATGCGCTGACCTTCATCCTCGATTCCTCCGAGAAGACCGTGCCGGTCGCGATCGCCACCAACAACACCGACGGCGACAACTTCCGATGGGGCCCGCTGATGGCCGGCGCGCTGATCGGCTCCTTGCCGCTCGTCGTGCTCTACTCGTTCTTCGTCCAGCACTACGTCGCCGCGATGACCGGCGCCGTGAAAGAGTAGCGGCGTGGCCGGCTGGTCGATCCGCCCGGTCGACACGCCGGCGCGCCTCGCTCCTTCGCGCCGACCTGCGCCTTTCCTGGCGCGCGCCGCGTCTCCGTGTATGATCCGGCGGTGAACCTCTTGGCGGTCAACGAACACAAGGAGCCCGAAGCGGCGTCATGAAAGTCGGCTTCATCGGCCTCGGCGCCATGGGCGTGCGCATGGCCAAGGTTCTCATCGGCGCCGGTTTCGAGCTCAGAGGCTTCGACCTCTCGGCCGAGCGGCTCGCCGAGATCGAGGCGGCGGGCGGCACGGCGGTGTCGAGCGCCGCGTCGGCCGCGGCGGGCGCGGACGCGGTCGTCGTGATGGTGGTGAACGCGGCGCAGACGCGCTCCGCGCTCTTCGACGCCGGCGCCGTCGACGCGATGGACGCCGGCGCGCTCGTCCTCTCTGCGGTGACGATGTCCGCCGAGGACGCGGCCGAGATCGGCGCGCGCGTCGCCGAGGCCGGCAAGCTCTTCCTCGACGCGCCGGTCTCTGGCGGCACGCCGGGCGCCGGCGCCGGAACCCTCACCTTCATGGCCGCGGGCTCGGACGCCGCCTTCGAGCGCGGCGCGCCGCTGATGAAGGCGATGGGCCGGAACGTCTTCCGCATGGGCGACGCGCCCGGCGCCGGCTCGACGATGAAGATGGTCCATCAGCTCGCCGCCGGCTGCAATCTCGCCGTCGCCGCCGAGGTGATGAGCCTCGGCGCCCATCTCGGCCTGCCGCCCGCGAAAGTCTTGGAGGTGCTCGGCGTCTCCGCCGGCGGCTCCTGGATGATCTCCGATCGCGGGCCGCGGATGCTGACCGAAGGCGAGACCGCGCATTCGGCGGTGGACATCTTCGTCAAGGATCTCGGCATCGTGCTCGACGCGGCGCGGGCGGCGAAGTTTCCGGTCCCGATCTCGGCGGCGTCGCTCCAGGTCTTCCTCGGCGCGTCCTCGGCCGGCTTCGGCAAGCATGACGACAGCCAGGCGACGCGCTTCTACGAGCGCCTCGGCGGCAAGCCGGTGCGCGAGGGCGGCGACGGCGCCGAAGAGGGCTAGTGTGGTGGTTTCGGAATTCGCCACATGTATCCGCAAGCGCCGGAGCGCGTTTCGAAACCGAAACCACGCTGGAGCAGGATCTGTTTAGGTGGAGGCAACGCTGATGACGCCGTCATCCCGGGATGACGCCGTCATCCCGGGATGACGCCGTCATCCCGGAACGCCGCAGGCGTATCCGGGATCCAGGGGCGGTTCGCCGCACGCTCAGCCCCTCGGCCTTGCATCCCGGCTCTGCGCGCTTCGCGCTTGGCCGGGACGACACGGGCGAGGCTGGCTCCATCAGAACCGATCAGACTGTAGCGACTTATTGATTCTATTGCCCTTTAAGGATCTGAAATTCGCAACGCCCGCGGCCGCGATGATGAAGCGAATTACAGATCCAGGACACGAGATCCGAAGCGACGCCGCGCGCAAACCGCCTCTGGACGCCGACATGACCGGATACGCCATCCTCGCCGAAGAGCCGATCGAGACGGCGCGGCTCCGCCTCTTCCACTTGAGGACGTCGCCGCGCCGACAGAGCGCCGGACGCGTTCTCGTGCTCGGCGGATCGAGCTATGACCTGAGGCTGCGCCGCCAGTTCCTCGACTGGCCGATCTTCGATCGCTTCGAGGTTGCGGCCTACGAGCCGCGCGGCGTCGGCCGCAGCGGCCGGCCGGACGGCGATTGGACGATGCGCGACTACGCCGAGGACGCCGTCGCCTTTCTCGACGCGCTCGGCTGGGACCGGGTTCATGTCCTCGGCTACTCCTTCGGCGGCATGACCGCGCTTCATCTGGCGCTGCTCGCGCCGGACCGCGTCGCCCGGTTGGCGGTGCTGGCGGCGACGCCAGGCGGGGCCGGCGGGCGCTCCTACGACATCTCCGAGTTCCTGGACCTGCCGCGCGAGGAGGCGGCGGAGCGTTGGCTGATGCTCCAGGACACGACCAACGCGGCGCTCAAGGCGCGCGATCCGGACGCCTTCGCCGAGCGCCTCGCGGCGCGCGTCGCCTTCGACGAAGCCTTCGCCGAGCCTTCCGTGCGCTCCGGCGGCTATCGGCGCCTGCTGGCCGCGCGGGCGGCGCACGACGTCTGGGGCCGGCTCGCGGAGATCCGCCAGGAGGTCCAGGTCATGGCCGGCGAGAGCGACGGTCAGGCGCCGGCCGAGATCCAGCGACGCATGGCCGAGGCGCTGCCGAACGCGGTCTTCCGCGCCTATCCGGGCGGCCACAACGTCGCCTTCGAGCATCCGGAGCCGATGCGCGATCTCGTCGCCGCCTGGACATCGGCGTGACCGATCCGCTTGACGCGAATACGCCCCATCGGCTCGGGGCGTTTCAAAGAGCATCGAGCGTGTGGTCGCCGGACGCCTCGTCATCCCGGATAAGCCTGCGGCTTTCCGGGATGACGGCGTCATCAGCGTCGCATCCACCTCAACAGATCCTGCGCTCGCGCGCTCTACGCGTTGCGCCTGACCGGTATCGCCATCCGTCCGACATAGCCGTCGACAGGGTCGCCGGACAGCAGCAGCGTCTGCTGGCGCAGCTCGGCCGCGCTGTTGTCTCTGAAGACGCCGTCGGTCGCGAGCGTGACGCGCGCGAGATTGCGCGCGCCGTTCGGATACCGAGGGTCTTTCGCGTAGACGGCGGCGCATTCGGCTTCGGGCAGCGCGATCTGCGCGGTCAGCAGCGAGGCGGCGCCGGTGACGGCGGCGTCGACGCTCGCGAAGACCTCGAAGTGAAAATGCGGCCAGCGGCCGGGATAGCAGCCGGGGAAGACCGTGGTGAACCGGACGAGGCCTTCGGCGTCCGCCACGCCGACGCCGCGGAGGTAATTCGCGTCCGGCAAGTTGTAGATCGAGTAGCGCGCGCGCGCGTCGCACGCCCAGATATAGAGCGCGCCGCCGGACAGGGGCGCGCAGCTCTCGGCGTCCTGCAGCGTCAGCTCGAGGTCGAGGCGCGCGCCGTCCGCGACGGCGGTCAAATCGCCGAACGAGGCGCGCAAATCCTGGCGGATCACGCCTTCCTGGGTGAGGACGTTGACGATCCGGCCGTCTCTCGAGTTTGTCCCGTCGCCCGGGAAAGGACCGGCGGTCTCCCAGGGCAACGCGACGCAGTCGAGAGCGGCGGCGGGGCCGGCGGCGGCGATCGCTCCGGCGCCTCCGAGAAGGCCGATGAAGCGGCGGCGCCCCAGCATCTTCGGCAGGTCGACGGCGAAGCCCGCGTCGTGGTCGTCGTTGTGGTTGTCGAGATTGATCATCGTGTCGTCTCTCTCTGCGGATAGAGCGGCTTGTTCCGTCGGCGCCGGACGCCGCCCGCGCCACGCGCTCAGCCGGCCGGCGCGGTTTGAGGCGCCAACGCGCCGCCGCAGCTCTCGCGGACGACGAGGCGCGGGTTGAGCGTCACGCGCCGCGGCGGCGCGTCGCGGTTTTCGAGCCGTTCGAGCAGGATCCTGGCGGCGAGCGCGCCGATCTTCGCCGGATTGTCGAGCACCGTCGTCAACGCCGGATGAAACGCCGCCGCCTCGTCGGTGCCGCCGAGCGCGACCACGCCGATATCGACGCCCGGCTGGATCCCGCGGGCGCGCAGCCCGTTCATGACGCCGAAGGCGACGAGATCGTTGAAGCAGACGACGCCCGTGGGCGGCTCGCCGCCTTCGTCGAGCAGCGCCTGCAAAGCGCGCACGCCTTCGATCAGTCGCGGCCGGCACCGGCGCCAATCCGACTCGCGCCAGGGAATCCCGGCGGCCTCGATCTCCTCGCGGAACCCGGCGACGCGCTCGGCCGAGACGGTGGTGCCGGGCTCGCCGCCGATCAGCGCGATCCGGCGATGGCCGAGATCGATCAGCCGCCGCGCCGCCTGCCGCATCGCCTGGCGGTCGGCGTTCACCACCCAATCCGCCTCCTCGTCGCCCGGGATCCGCCGCGAAACATAGACGACCGGCGCGCCCTGATCGCGGAACGGCGCCAGCGTCTCGCGCGTCGCCGCGGCCGGCGGCGACACCATGAGCCCGTCGGCCCCGTAGGCGGCGAGGCTCTCGACGAAGCGCGCGAGACTCGCCGGATCCTCGCCGTGATTGTTGAGAAAAACCGCGACGCCCGCGGCGCCGAGCGCCTCCTCGATCGCGATCAGCATCTCGGCGAAGAACTGATGCGCGATGTTGTGGAAGCTGACGCCGACGATCCGCGAGCGTCCCGTGCGCAGCGCGGCGGCGCTGGCGTTGCGGACATAGCCGGCCTCGCGCATCGCCTCCTGGACGAGCCGCCGCGTCTCCTCGGCGACCATCGGACTGTCGCGCAGCGCCAGCGACACCGTCGCGCGGGAAAGGCCGAGCCTCTCGGCGATCTGGCGCTGCGTCGGCCGACCCACTTACCCGCCCTTTCCGATCCTCTTGCGCGCGGCGATCAGGCGGCCGATGCGCGCCGCCGCCGCCGAGACGTCGAGATCGCCGGCCCCGGCCGCCTGCGCCTCCGCGAGCGCCGCTCGTCTCCACCGCGTTCTCGTTTGCCGAAACGCATCTCGTCAGCTTAAATCGATTTAGATTTGGCGATCAACTAGGAGGAAGCGATGGCGGAGAAGCCAACCGTCGGGTTCATCGGCGTCGGACTGATGGGCTGGGGCATGGCCAAGAACGCGGTCGAAAAGGGCTATCCGCTCCGCGTGATCGCGCATCGCAAGCGCGAGGCGGTCGAGGATCTCGTCGAGCGCGGCGCCGAGGAGCGGGCAACCGCCGCCGAGCTCGGCGCCGAATGCGACGTCATCGTCCTCTGCGTCACCGCTTCGCCGCAAGTCGAGGCCAATGTCGCCGAGATCCTGACCACGGCGACGCCCGGCCTCGCGATCATCGACAGCACGACGGCGGATCCGGCGTCGACGCGGCGGCTCGCGGCGGAGCTCGCCGAGAAGGGCGTGACCTTCATCGACGCGCCGCTCTCGCGCACGCCGACGCACGCCTGGGCGGGCGAGCTCACGACCTATGTCGGCGGCGACGCCGCGACGATCGAGAAGCTGCGGCCGCTCCTCGAGACCTGGGCGAGCGTGATCGTGCCGACGAACGCTCCGGTCGGCTCGGCGCATGCGGTGAAGCTGATCAATAATCTCGTCAGCATCGGCTATGCGGCTCTGTGGTCCGAGTCCTATTCGATGATGGAGCAGATCGGCGTCGCGCCGAGCGTGCTGCACGAGATCATCTCGAATTCCGGCATGACCTGCGGCAACTTCCAGAACTACTCCAAATACGTGCTCGAAGGCGATCCGAACGCGCATCAGTTCTCGCTCTCGAACTGCCTCAAAGACATCACCTACTATCAGCGGCTGACGGCCGAGTTGAACGCGCCGACCTTGGCCTCCGACGGCGTGCTGCAGACGCTGAAGCTCGGCGCCAATCTCGGGCATGCCGAGCGCTATCTTCCGGAGATGATCGAGATCTTCCGAGCGCTGCGTCCGAAGGCGCCGGAATAGGCCGGACGCAACTGCCGTCGGTTTCCTTCGGACCGCGTTCCGGCTAAGAGAGCCGCGTGAGCGGCGACGACGCGCCGCCCGAAAGGACCGATATGACCGACCTGACCGACGCCGGCCGCAGCGCCATCGCGGACATCGCGCAACGCTACGGCGTCTCCTTCGAGGCCGCCGAGCAGATGGCCCGCGCCGTCGCCCAGGGCGGCGGCGCGATGGCGCAGTTCAACATTCCCGAATTCGGCGGCGGCGGCCAGTGGATGGCCGGCGGCATGACGATGGTCGGCGACATGTTCAATCACGGCCTGCAGGCGCAGGTCGCCGGCGTCTGCTCCGAACTCGCCGCGGCGATGTCGGGCGCGCCGTTCTTCAAGCGGCCGCCGGGCGCGGTTCAGCCCTGGTGGCCGGACGAACTCGGCGCGCCGGCCTCGGTCGGCGGGCAGAACGAGATGCGCTACGCCTATTTTCCGGGCGCGCGGCGGCTCGTCGTCGATCCCGGCGGCGGCGCGCCCTTCCGGATCTACGACACCGGCGAGCATCAGATCGGCGGCTTCAGCCAGCAGCAGTCGGGCGGCGGCGACCCTTTGGTCGGCCTCACCTTTTCGAGCCAATTCGGGCAGTTCTCGGTGACCGCTCTGACGCCGGTCTCGCCCGCCGCCGCGGCCGCGCCCGCCGCCGAGCCGCCTTCCGCGCCGTCGCGGCCCGACTCGGCCGTGGCTCAATTCCAGTCGCAAGTCCAGTCGCAAGGCGCCGCGCCGCGACCGCCGGAGCCCGCCGCGCCGCCGCTTGAGCCCGCCGCGGCGCCCGAGCCGAAGCAGCCCGCCGCAGCCGCCGAAGCCGAGCGCGGGCCCGGCGCCGCCGACATCCTCGACACCATCGCCCGCCTCGCCGCGCTGCGCGACGGCGGCGCGCTGACGGACGAGGAATTCGCCGAGAAAAAGCGCGAGCTGCTGGCGCGGCTCTGAGCGCGGGGTCTATTTCTTCGAAGGGTCCGCCGGGTCTTCGCTCGGCCCGCCTGCCGCGCTGGTCCGCAAGGACACGATATACGCGATGACGTCTTCGATTTCGCGCGTCGTGAGATTGATCTTCGGCATCGGCGGATGCGGGTCGGCGAGCCACGCGCGGAGCGCGCCTTCGGACATGCGCTCGGCGACGCCTGCGAAGGCCGGCGCGACGTCGGCGCCCGCCGTTCCGTCCGTTCCGATGAGATGGCAGCTCGAACACCACTGCTCGGCCAGCGCCTCGCCGCGGGCTGCGCTCTGGGCGACAGCCGACTGCGTTGCGGCGAGGAGCAAGACGAAAGGCAAAAAGAACTGAGTGTTCCGCATGAACTGAGACTTCCGTCAGGGCCGCCGGGTGGGACTGACCATGATCCACTGCTCCGCGGACGACCTTGACCTAAGTCATCTTGGGCGCGTCGCGGATGGTTGAACCGAGCCTGGTCTTCGTCCGATCCGACACCGCCCGATCGGCCCGCAGCAGGCGCTTCGACCGCGCGCAGGCCGTCGGCGGCGGCCGTGTGGCGTGTCGAGACGAGCGGCGCCGTTGCGTCCGGATCCCGCGCCTCGCGACGGTTCCGAGGCCCTCGGTCAAGCCAGGGGCGGCGCAGCGTCGACGCGCGCGCCGTCACGCGCTCGGATCCATCCAACTTCGACGCGCTTCAGCTCGCGACATCCATCGCTTGACCGCTCGAACGCAGCGCGTCGATCCGACCCAGCGCCTCGTCGCGGCTTGCACACAGATTCGGATTGAACTGGTCGTCCCCGGCCCGCCTATTGATCTCGGCCTGAGTCGCTTCGGAGGCGTCGTAGCGGACCGTTCCCAGCGAATAGCCAAGGTTCAAGCGCTTGCCGCGATGCGCGAACGCGAACCAAGCTTCCGGAAAGATCCGGCACTTGCGATAGTTGACCAGGAAATACCATTTCCGTCGCGTCGTCGCGAGCCGCCGCTCCAGCTCGTCGTAGAACGTGTTGACGACAGACGCGTCGGAGAACGTCGACTCGCTGAAATCGACCTCCATGACGCCGATGTCTTCGTGAAACTCGATGCGGCCGCCAAGTTCGTGGTTCGAACTCGGCACGCGGTCCGGAGAGACGTCGATCTCGCCCTTGGCGGCGCGCTCCTGGCGAAGCTCGCCAATCCTCACCAAAGCCGCGTCGCGCGTCGACACCAGATTGGCGTCGAACTTCTCCACGCTCGCCGCCGCGTCGATCTCGTCCCTCGTCGCGGCCGCCGCGCCGTAGCGAACGCTGCCAAGCGAGTAGGCGAGGTTCAGCTGTTTGCCGCGCAAGGCGAACGCGCTCCACGCCTCGGGCGCGATCTCGCAATTGGTATAGTTGATTAAAAAGAACCACTTACGGCCAGTTGGCGAGAGCCGTCGCTCCAACTCGTCATAGGCCGGATGCACGACTGACGCGTCATTGAAATTCAAGCCCTCGAAGTCGATCTCCATTACTTCGACTTCAGGATGGAAACAGATCTTCTCCTCGATCTGGATCATTCACGCAGCCTCCCGTATCGGTCCGCGGTTCGAACCGTCTCTTTCGGTTATGGATCCGACATCTACGGCGTCGCAACGGTCAATGAAACCGCCAATTCGTCGTCGCCGGTCGGCAAGCTTGCCAGCGACGCCAGCGCCTTGAAATCGAGCGCGAAAACATCGGATCTTCCCGTCCGCCTGCAGTGGCGGAACGCGTTCTGCTTCCGCCGACAACGCCGAAGAAACCAACTCTGTCAGCAGGATCGAAACACTATCCGGCGAAACTCGGAGCGGAAAGCCAAGAGAAAGGGCGCGGCGACATGCTCCCGACAGCCGAGACGACGTTGCGAACGCGACATTTCGACGACGAAGGTCGCGTTGCGGCGTTGCGGCGCTATCAGATCCTCGACACGCCGGAGGAAGAGGCGTTCGACCGGCTGACGCGGCTGGCGAGATCCGCCCTGCGCGTGCCGATGGCGGCGATCGCCCTCGTCGACCGCGACCGGCGGTGGTTCAAGTCGGTCGCCGGCGGCAAGCGCGGCAACCTGCCGCGAGAAGATTCGTTCTGCAATCACACGATACAGCAGCTCGAGCCCTTGATGGTGCCGAACACGCTCGAGGACGCGCGGTTCCGCGACAACCGGCTCGTCGTGTCCGCGCCGAAGATCCGCGCCTATCTCGGGGCGCCGCTGGCGACTCCGGACGGCTACCAGATCGGCTCTTTCTGCTGCGTCGACGTGGAGGCGCGGACGTTCTCCGAAGAAGAGATCGAGATGATGGCCGATTTCGCCCGCATCGTCATGGATCAACTCGAGCTGAAGAAGCTCGCTCTTTTCGACGGCTTGACCGGCGTGCTGTCGCGGCGCGGCTTCGCCGGCGAGGCCGAAAAACAGCTCGCGCGCGCCAACGAGCATGACCGCCTGCTCTCGCTGCTGCTGCTCGACATCGACCATTTCAAACTGATCAATGATCGCTACGGCCACGCGGTCGGAGATCATGTGCTGCGCGAACTCGGAAGTTTGCTGAACACGCAATTGCGGCGGAGCGACCTCGTTGGCCGGATGGGCGGAGAGGAGTTCGCGATCTTGTTGCCGGAAACCGGCGAAACCGGCGCGCTGCAGTTCGCCGAGCGCCTGCGTCGCGGCATTGCGGCGACGCCTTTCGAGACCCCGAGCGGCGCCGTCAACTTCAGCGTCAGCGTCGGGCTCGCCACGCGCGGCGACGCGTGCGACAGCCTCGACGCGCTGCTGCACCGCGCCGATATCGGCCTCTATCGCGCCAAGAACGGCGGCCGCAACCGCACCGCGATCGCGGCCTGACCCGCCCTATTCAGCGCAAGCGTCCGTCCCTGCGCGTCACACCAGCCGGTCGCCCGGCTCGCGCCCGGCGAAGAAGGCGTCGAGATTGTCGAGCGCCCGAAAACCCATCGCGTCGCGGGTTTGGAACGTCGCGCTGCCGATATGCGGCAGCAAAAAGACGTTGTCGAGCGGCCGGTAGCGGTCGTCGAGCGCCGGCTCGTTGTTGAAGACGTCGAGGCCGGCCGCCCAAGGCTTGCCCACCGCGAGCCCGGCGATGAGCGCGTCGTCGTCGATGAGCGCGCCGCGGGCGGTGTTCACCAGGATCGCGCCGTCCGGCAGCAAGCCGAGGCGCTCGGCGTTGATCATGCCGCGGTTCTCCGGCGTCGCCGGGCAGTGGAGCGACAGCACGTCGGAATGGGCGATCAGCTCC
Organism: uncultured Neomegalonema sp.; assembly: GCA_964588915.1. Taxonomy (GTDB): domain Bacteria; phylum Pseudomonadota; class Alphaproteobacteria; order Rhodobacterales; family Rhodobacteraceae; genus JALEGB01. The sequence continues at coordinate 10,257 of CAZPTD010000082.1, forward strand.
TCCACGCTCTCGTGATAGACCGCGCCGTCATCCGCCGGCAGCCGGCGGCGGTTGTGATAGTGGATCTCCATGTCGAAGCCGCGCGCCCGCCGCGCCGCGACCGAGCCGACGCGGCCCATGCCGAGGACGCCGAAGCGCTTTGCGGTCACCTGCTGGCCGACCATGAAGCTCGGGCTCCAGTCCTTCCAGCGGCCGGAGCGGATCAGGAGGTCGCCTTCGGGCGCCCGCCGCGCCGCGCCGAGCATCAGCAGGATCGCGATCTCGGCGGTCGCGTCGGAGAGCACGTCCGGCGTGTTGGTGACCACGATCCCGCGCGCGCCGAGCGCCGGCAGGTCGCAATGGTCGACGCCGACCGAGTGGTTGGCGATGATCTTCACACGATCCGAGAGCCGCGCGGCGACGTCGGCGTCGAAGATTTCCGAATGGCACGGAAGGATGGCGTCGACCCGAGCGCTGATCTCCACGATCTCGTCGCGGCTGAAGACGCGGTCCTCGGGATTGTCGACGACCTCATAGTCGCGCCGCGCCCGCGCCATCGTGTTGTCCGAGAGCCGGCGGGCGATCCAAACGGTTTTCTTGTCGGCCATTTTCGTCTCCCGATCGCGACCGTTGATTGCGCGTCATCCCGGACGGCCGAAGGCCGATCCGGCATCCAGGGCCAGGACGCGGCGACGGCCGCCCCTCGATCCCGGCCCGGCGCGCTCCGCGCTCGGCCGGGACGACGATTGAGAAGCCTCGCTACAGCCAACCTTTCACGGATCGGACGACGCCGTCGACCGAAAGGCCGTAGCGCTCGTGCAAGGTCGGCAGCGCGCCGGCGTCGAGGAACGCGTCGGGCAGCGCGATCGAACGGAACGTCGGCGTCACGCCGGCCCGCAGGAGCGCCGCCGCCACCGCCTCGCCGAAGCCGCCCTGGATGGTGTGGTTCTCGGCGGTGACGACGAGCCGTCCCGGCTTGGCGCATTCGGCGAGGATGGTCTCGAGGTCGAGCGGCTTCACCGTCGGGACGTGGAGCACCGCGCAGTCGATCCTGTCCTCGGCGAGCCTCGCGGCCGCGTCGAGCGCGCGCATGGTCATGAAGCCGGTCGAGACGAAAAGGACGTCGGCGCCCTCGCGGATCAGCTTCGCCTTGCCGATCTCGAAGCGGTAGTCGTAGCGCCCGAGCGCGTCCGGCACCTTGCCGCGCAGGAGCCGCATATAGACCGGGCCCTTATGCGCCGCGATCGCCGCCGTCGCCTGCTCGATGTCGGTCGCGCACGCCGGGTCGATCACGGTGAGATTCGGCATGCCGCGGAAGATCGCGAGGTCTTCGGTCGCCTGATGGCTCGGGCCGTAGCCGGTGGTGAGGCCCGGCAGCGCGCAGACGATCTTCACGTCGAGCTCTTCCTCGGCGATCGCCATGCAGATGAAATCGTACGCGCGACGCGAGGCGAAGACGGCGTAGGTGGTGGCGAAGGGCGTGAAGCCTTCGCGGGCGAGGCCGGCGGCGGCGGAGATCATCGCCTGCTCGGCCATGCCCATCTGGTAGAACCGGTCCGGATAGCGCTCGGCGAAGACGTAGAGATCGGTGTATTTCGAGAGGTCGGCGGTGAGCCCGACGATCTCGGGCCGCTTCTCGGCGACCTCGCAGAGCGCGTGGCCGAAGGGCGCGGTCTTGGTCTCGTAGCCTTCCGCGGCGAGCGAGGCGATCATCGCCGAGGTCTTGAGGCCCTTCTTCGCCGGATCGAGCTTGCGCGGCGCATATTTCGAGAGACGGCTCACGGGCGCGCTCCTTGATCGAGGACGGCGAGCGCCTTGTCCCATTCGTCGGGCTCGACGCGCAGGAAATGGTTGCGCTCGCGCTCTTCGAGGAACGGCACGCCCTTGCCCATCTTGGTGTCGCAGACGATGACGCGCGGCGCCGCGCCGTCATCGGCGCGCGCCGCGTCGAAGGCGGCCCTGAGCGCCGGGACGTCGTTGCCGTCGACGCGCTGCGTCCGCCAGCCGAACGCCTCCCATTTGGCGACCAGCGGCTCGGCCGTGAGCATGTCGGTCGACGGGCCGTCGGCCTGCATGTCGTTGAAGTCGACGATGGCGATCAGGTTGTCGAGCCGGTGATGCGACGCCGCCATCGCCGCCTCCCAAGTGGACCCCTCGCCGAGCTCGCCGTCGGAGAGGAAGTTGTAGACGACGCTCGCGGACGCCTTGCGCTTCAGCCCGAGCGCCATGCCGACCGCGACGCCGAGCCCGTGGCCGAGCGAGCCGCCGGTGATCTCCATGCCCGGCGTGTAGGCGGCCATGCCCGACATCGGCATCCGGCTGTCGTCGGCGCCGTAGGTCTCGATCTCGTCCTCGGGCAGCACGCCCGCCTCGATCAGAGCGGCGTAGAGCGCGATCGCGTAATGACCGATCGAGAGGCAGAACCGGTCGCGGCCCTCCCATTCCGGATCTTCCGGCCGATAGCTCAGCGCGTGGAAATAGGCGACGGCGAGGATGTCGGCGGCGCCGAGCGCCTGAGCGATGTAGCCCTGGCCCTGCACCGCGCCCATCCTGACCGCGTGGCGGCGGATCCGGCGCGCCCGCTCCTCGAGCGAGACGTTGCTGCGCGGCGCTTCAGCCATGGATCAGCATGCCTCCGTTCACGTCGATCACCGCGCCGGTGACGTAGGACGAGAGCGGCGAGGCGAGGAAGAGACAGACGCCGGCGACGTCCTCGACGTCGCCGAGGCGGTTCAAGGGAACGCCCTTCTTGATCTCGGTCCGCATCTCGTCGGTCAGCATGCCGCCGGTGATGTCGGTCTGAATAAGGCCGGGCGTGACGCAGTTGACGCGGACGCCGTCCGGGCCGAGCTCCCGCGCCATCGCCTTGGCGAGGCCGAGCACGCCGGCCTTCGCCGCCGCGTAATGCGGCCCGCCGAAGACGCCGCCGCCCCTCTGCGCCGAGACCGAGGACATGCAGACGATGGACCCGGATTTGCGCGCGCGCATCTGCGGAATGAAGGCCTGCGCGGAGAAGAGGACGCCCTTCATGTTGACGTCGACGATCCGCGCCCAGTCCTCCGGCGTGATCTCCATGATCTTGACCGGCTGCGTGATCCCGGCGTTGGCGATCAGGATGTCGATATGGCCGAACGCGTCGGCGGCGCGCGCCGCCGCCGCCTCGCAGGCCGTTTTGTCGGTCACGTCGCAGGCGAGGCCGATATGGCCCTCCCCGTCGAGCGTCGCCGCCGCCCGCGACGCGGCGCCCTCGTCGAGATCGAGGATGGCGACCCGCGCGCCGTGCCGCGCGAAGAGCCTGGCGGTCGCGAGCCCGATGCCCCTCTCGCTCGCCGCGCCGGTGATGGCCGCGGTCCGTCCCTCCAGAAGCATGGCGCTGTCCTCCCGGCGTCGTCTTTTGCGCAAACCTTAACCGGCGAGCGCGC
>CAZPTD010000083.1:0-13641 GCA_964588915.1 uncultured Neomegalonema sp.
CCGCCAGGAATGTGCGAGAGCCCCGGGGTTCGAACTCTCTCCCTCACTCTCCGCCGTTCCTCGACATCCTTCGACAAGGCCGCCCGATCATCGACCGGCTGTCGACGGCGCCGGAAGCGCGCGGCTCGACTGACCCTGCAACGCTTCGCGGATGGCGGGTTCCGCCCCGCCTTCGGCCTGTCGACGCCGTCAATCCTCGCGGAACGCGCGCCTCATCGTGTCATAGACCGGCTGCATCAGATACTCGAAGAAAGTGCGGTCGCCGGTCTTCACGTAAACCTCGGCCGGCATCCCCGGCGTCGGCAGAAAGCCGCTCAAACGCGCAACCTCCGCGTCGTCGATCCGCACCCGCACGACATAGACGTTCTCGCGGTTGGCCGCTTGCTGATCCGGCAGCGCGTCGGCGGACACGTAGACGACATGTCCGTCGATCATCGGCGTGACGCGCTGGCTGAGCGCCGTTAGGCGCACGCTCGCCTCCTGCCCGTCGCGAAGGCTGTCGATGTCCTGCGGGCGAATGCGCGCCTCGATCACCAACTCGTCCCCGGTCGGCAGCAGCGACAGAATGTCGGCGCCGGGCCGAATGACGCCGCCAGACGTGTGGTAGTTGAGCTTGACGACGACGCCGTCGACCGGCGCCAACACCTCGATCCGTTCGAGCACCGCCTCCTGGGCCGTGATGCGCTCGCGGACGTCGCGCAGCTCGGCCGCGACCTCCTCCTGCTCCTCGACCGCGCGCAGCGTCGTGGAGCGCACGGTCCTCTCGACCTCCTCGCGCGCGGCCTCCATGCGCTCGGTCGCCGCGTCGATACGCGCGTTGAGTTCGCCGATCTCGGCCCGCATCTCCGCATGCGCTCGGCGCAGCGCGAAATACTCCGGCGTCCGGATCAGGCCCGCCTCGAACAGCTGCCGCTTGCCTTCGAGCTCCTCGTCGAGGATCGCGAATTGCAGCTCGGCGCCTTCGAGGCGGGCCCGGTCGCCTTGGATGCGGTACTCGTAGGACGCGATCGAGCGCTCGAGCATCGTGATCTCCGTCATCAGCCGTTCGCGCCGCGCCGTGAAGATCTCGCGCTGCGTCTCGACCGCGGCGGCGACGTCCTCGTCGAGCGGCGCGCGCGTGAGATGATCCGGAAAGCGCACGGCGTCGAGCTGGAGCGCTTCGGCCTCGAGCCGCGCCGCGCGCGACTCGAGCTGCGCCGCGCGCAGCCTCAGGCGCCGCATGTCGGCCAGTGATTGCGTCTCGTCCAGACGGAGCAGCGGCTGCCCCTCGACGACGCGGTCGCCCTCATCGACCAGGATCTCGCGGATAATGCCGCCCTCGAGATGCTGGACCGTCTTGTTCTGGCTGGTGGCGACGAAGACGCCGGGCGCGACGACGGCGCCTTCGATCGGCGCGGTCGCGGCCCACGCGCCAAAGGCGAGCACGCCGAAGACGAGGATCGAGAAGCCGAACACCGTCGGACGGCGCCCGCTGCGCGGCACCGTTTCATACCAGGGCGCCGGAAGCGCCGGACCGACGTCTTCGCTGCGCGCCGGCAAGTTGTCTTGTTCGCTCATCCTCGGCCTCTTTCTCGCTCCGACCGGTCAGCCGCCATCGCCGCCGCCATCGGTCACTCCGCGGCGTGGATCTCCGTCGGCGGCAACGCGCCGCCGCGTCCCTTGAGGATCGGCAGGATGTCCTGCCGGGCGCCGAGCGCTTGGACGCGGCCCTCGTTCATCACCATGATCTTGTCGACGTTGTTGAGCAGCGACGGGCGCTGCGTGACCGCGACGACGGTGATGCCGCGCGCCCGCGCTTGCCGCAGCGCGACAGCGAGCGCCGCCTCGCCGGCGGTGTCGAGATTCGAGTTCGGCTCGTCGAGAACGACGAGGCGCGGCGCCCCGAAGAAGGCGCGGGCGAGGCCGATGCGCTGCTTCTGACCGCCGGAAAGCGGGCTGCCGTCGAGGCTGACCATGGTCTCGTAGCCCTGCGGCAGTTGCGAGACGAGCTCGTGGACGCCGGCGAGTTCCGCGGCGTCGAAAATCTCGGCGTCGCTGACGTCCTCGCGCAGCCGCGCGATGTTCGCCTTGATCGTCGTCGGGAAGAGCTGAACCTCCTGCGGCAGGTAGCCGACCGTCTCGCCGAATTGGCGCGGATCCCAATTGCGGATGTCCATGAGGTCGAGCCGGACCGATCCGGAGGTCGGCGTCAGCGAGCCGACGAGCATCTTCGCCAAGGTCGACTTGCCGGTGCCGGACGGCCCGACGATCGCGAGGCTCTCTCCGGGCTCGAGCGTGAAGTCGACGCCGTTCAGGATCACTTTCTTCGTCGGCGGCGGGACGTAGAGCACGCGCTCCACCAGCAGGCGGCCCTGCGGCCGCGGCAGCTGCAGCCGGTCGAGATTGAGCGCCGACGCGCTCAGCAGCGACCGGACCCGCGCGAAGGCGCCGCGCGCGCCGACATAGGAGCGCCAGCCTTCGATCAGCCCTTCGACCGGCGCAAGGGCGCGCGACGCGATGATCGACGCGGCGATCATCATGCCGCCGGTCAGCTCGCCCTGGAGCGTCAGATACGCGCCCCAGCCGAGCATGGCGACCTGGGTCGCGAGCCGGAAGAACTTCGACACGCCGGTCATGACCACGTTGCGGTCCTGCGCGTCGACCTGCGCCTTCAGCGCCTCGGCCATCTCGCGGCCCCAGATCATGACGCCTTCCGGAATCATGCCCATGGCGTTGACGGTCTCGCCGCTGCGCGCCATCGCCTCGGCCTGGTAATTCGCGCGCATGTTGAAGGCGTTGGCGCGCGAGAACGGCACCGCGGTGACCCTCTGGTTCACGAGGGCGATGACGACCAGAACGAGCGCGGCGACGGTGACGATCACGCCGAGCTGCGGATGGATCAGATAGACCGCCAGGAAGTAGACCGGCGCGACCGGCGAGTCGAACATCGACAGAAGCGTCGGCCCGGTGACGAAATTGCGGATCTGGGCGAGATCGCCAAGCGCCTGGAACTCGCGGCTGGAGCCGTGCTGCGCCGCCTTCGCCGCGGCGCTCAGAACCGGCGCGCCGACGCTCGTCTCGAAGCGCACGGCGACGCGCATCAGAAGATGGCGGCGCACGACGTCGAGCACGGCGTAGAGCGCCAGCGCGCCGACGACGACGACCGTCAGCATGATCAGCGTCTCCAGGCTGCGGCTGGTCAGCACCCGGTCGGAGACTTGGAAGAGATAGATCGGGATCGCGAGGATCAGGAGATTGATCACGAAGGAGAAGACCGCGACCGAGACCAACTGGGCGCGCGCGTCGGCCACCGCCCGGGCGAAGACAAGGCGGAAATCGCTCTCGCCGCCGTCGAAGATGCGCCGCGCGGCCTTTGGCGGGCCGCCGACGCTCCCGGAGCCGCCGGACTCGGCGTTCGCGGCCGCGGGCTCCTTCTGAGCCTCGGTCCCGGCGGCCTCGGCCTCAGGGCGTTCGGCGACCTCTTCCGAAGCCGTTTCCGCAGGGTCGGGTCGGGCGCCCTCCGCGCTCGACGGATCCGCATCGTTCCGGCCGTCGCCGGCGACCGCGCGCGCGCCGTCGTCAATGGCGGTCGCCTCGACGGCGTCGGCCGCCGCCGAGCCGGCGCGATCGGCGGATTCTAGAGTGTCGCGGTCCAGCGTCGCGCCGACTTGGCCCGCCGCCGCGGAAGGCGCTTCGCTCGCGACGCCGACAGACGGCGGAGCGGCGTCGGCCGCCGGCGCCGCGTCGGGACGGACAGCCGCGCCGCTCGGCGGCTCATCGCGCCCGGGAGCGTCCTGCGTCGGCGACGGTCTTTGAAGGCGCGCCTTCCGAGACGCCGCCGCGCCGCGCGGCCGCGACGTCTTCTCGGGCGTCGGCGCGACCGTCGCAGCCGCATCGGCGCGCGGCGTCGCTTCGGTCGGCTCGCTCTCTCGGCGCGTCGGCGTCGCCGCGAGCCGATCGTTCGGCGCCGCGGCGCTCGCCTCAGGAACCGCCGTTCGCTCGAGAGGCGCCGCGGCGCCCGGAGCGGCGATCGGCGTCGACGCCGTCGAAGCGGCGTCGTTCGCCCCCGCCTCCGGCGGCGTCGGCCCCTCCGCGCCCTCTGCGGTCGGCGCCGCCGACGCCGTTTCGCTCCCTGCGACGCGGCTCGCCGCGCGATCTGGGGCGGAAGAGCGCGCCGCGTCGGAACCCGGCGCTTCGGTCGAGGGCGGCGCGATCGCCTCGGCGTCGCCGCCCTTGTCGTCGACCGGCTCCGCTTGGCGCGTCGCCGCGCGCGCGCGCTCGGCGAACTGCGCCAGCCCCGACTTCGTCGCTTCGAGAAGACGCGTCGATTTCTCGCGGCCGGCCTCGAGCGACCGCGCCGTCGAGCGCTTGGCGCTTTCGAACCCGTCCGACGCGGCGTTCTGGGCTTTCTTGAGCGCCGCGCGCGTCCGCTCCAATGCGGCCGATCCATCGATCTTGCCGCCGGCTTCCGCCGCGCGCCGCAGCCTTTCGGCGACCTGTTCACCAATCTTGCCGAGTCGCGAGGCGCGCTTCTGCGCGTCGGCGCGCTTGTCTTGGTTGCTCACCTGCATCCTCCCGAGCCACGCGGCGACGCGTCCACGAATTGGGCGGCTTCAGCGCCGATCACGCAACTTTCGGGCCGGCGGCGCTCACGATGTCACGCCTCCCAATACGTCGACGTCGCCTCCGAGCGCCGAGAGCGCGGCGGAGACGTCCGGCGCCTCGACGTCGTTCATCTCGTCGTCGTCGGCGGCGGCGAGGGCGGCGACGACGTCTTCATGCAGGCCCCCGGCATTGACCGAGGGATTTTCTTCACCCTCGATGATATTGGCCTGGATGAGCAGCATCTCGGTGCTGAACTCGCCGCCGAGATATTGATAATCGGAGGTGCTGTCCTGTTCGTTGATCACCGCGGCGTTAATCAGCTTGTTGCCGCCGGCGGTCATTTGTTGCGATCCGTCGCCCGATCCGAGCCCATCGAGGGAGTAGTCAGCGTCCGACATCGTATTCGACTGCAATACGAAGTTGTAGGTGTAGTGGTGGCCGCTGACGTAGAGTACATTGAACTCGTCGTCGCCGTTGCCGGGCAAGCCGATCATCATCTCTGCCGGTATGTCGCTCTCGCCGTCGGCGATGAGACCGGCGAGATCTTGCGCCTCTTCCGTGATCGGCTTGTAGGACGCGCCGCCGGTGCTGTAGATCGCCGCGTCGTTCGTCAATTGATTGTCGTGCCCGGCGACGCTTTGCTCGACGCCCGGACCGGCGTCGAACTGAGCGAGCATGTCGGCGTCGTACAGAATGTTCATCTGGACGATGGCGTCGTATTCGACGACGTCGCCGCCGACGATGATCAGGTCGTACTTCTTGCCGAGCTCCAACAGGCTCGAGGAGTTCAGCTGGCCGTTGGCGCCCGTTTCGGTCGTGTAGGTCGCCTGGGTCGGCGCGCCGAACTGGATATCGTCGTCGCTCATGACGTTGTGCTGCGTCACGACCGTGACGTCGTAGAGGTCGCCGTCGGTGTAGTCGACCTTCCAATCGGTCGCGAACGGAAACCCGCCCGCCGCGACATTGCCGTAGATCGAGCCGGGCTCGGTGGACAACGTCGCCTCGTTTCGGAACTGGTTGCCGGCGACGACGTCCGCGATCGCGTCGTGCGACCAATCGGCGCCGTCGCTCGTTGCGTCCAGGCCGCGGAAGACGTTGATCTGGGCGATCAGATTCACTTCCTTGTGGTCGCCCAAGACGATCCGCGAGCCGTAGACGTCGTTGAAGTCCTGGAGCACCACGGCGTTGACCGACGTGTTGTCGCCGACGGCCGTCGTTTGCGACGGCGCGGGCGGCGCCCAGCCCTGCGCCGACGCACTCCCGCCCGATGCGCTCGCCTGCACCGTCCCGTTATGGGATCCGGCCTCGGCTTCGTTGTCGGCGCCGCCGTCGTCGTTCTCCGCGTCGTCCTCGTCCGCGCCGACCTTGTCGCGCGCCGAGAGCACGCGCGCCACCTGGTCGGACGCCGCCTCCGGACCCGACGCGATTTGCTCGCCGTTGACGTAGCGGCCGTTCTCGACGGCGACGAGCCCGTCTGACGATCCGGAGGCGTCGGAAATTTCGGGACGCCCTTCGCCGTTCGCGGCGATCGCGCGCCCGACGTCGCCCGGATGGTCGGCGAAGAGGGCGGCGATCTCGGCGGGCAGAAGCGATTCGGCGACGTCGATCATGTCGGCGACCGCGTCGTCGGCGGCGTCTCGATGCGCCTGCGCCGCCTCGAGGTCGGCGGCGTCGACATAGTCGGCGTTCGCGATGACGAGATCGTCGTCGTTGAAATCGTTGGTCTGGATGATCGCGATGTCGTGGTACTGGCTTGCGCCGTACCAATACTGCGCCGTGGCGTCCTGCGGCGTGATCGACGCGACGCTCTGCAGCGACAGCTGAACGGGCGGCGCGAACGGTCCATCGACCGCGTCGGCGACGATCGGCGCCTTCTGCGCGCCCTTGGTCGGCGCCGGGCCGAGCGCAATCGACCGGCCTTCCTCGACAATGAACGGCGGGCCCGCGAATCTGGCGGCGGCGATGCCCGCGACGTCGGCGAAGCTCGGGTTGAAATCCGGCTCCGCGCCGCCCGCGTGCGGTTCGTACGGCGCGCTCTTATACTCCGGCGCGCCGAGATAGCTGACCTGGTCGCGTCCGACGAAGTCGAGAACCCGGAGATAGCCGACGAAGTGCCAAATCTGCTCGATCGTAGCTTGCAGGGCCATGGACGCTCACCAACGCTCTTTACGCATGCGGATCCGCCGCGCTCGCTTGCGGCGCCGCCGCAACGGCTGGAGCGCGCGCTCCTGACGCGCGCGGTCTCCAGTCGGCGTGGGAGCGCGGCCGCCTGGGCGGCCGCGCTCGTGTCGGATCGGGTGCGTCGAAACGCAGCCGATTACGCGACGGTGTCGCCGAGGATGTCGTCGACCAAGGCCGAGTCGTTGCCGACCACGTTCGCGTTGAACTGGTTGATGCCGACATTGGCGCCGACGCTGACGCCGACATTGAAGGCCGACGCGCTGGCGATGGCGTCGGCCGAAGCGGCGGCGCTGCCGGAGATCTTCGCGTCGCCGCCAGCGTCGAGGGTGACGTTGCTGCCGTAGGCCGTGCCGATGCCGTCATCCGCCGACGCCGTGCCGCCATACGCCGCGACCTTCTGGAACGGACCGTTCCAGAGGTTGCCCTGATAGCTGGCGGTGGTGTTGGCGACGGTGTCGTTGTCGATGATGTCGTTCGCTTGCGTGACGTCGAGCTGGTAGTCGTTGCCGACGCCGTTGAAGCTGTTGCCGATCATGGTGACGTCGAGATCGAAGTCCTCCATCTCGACATAGCCGTTTTCATCGACGTCGATGAGATCGTCGAGATCGAGGTCGTTGACTTCCTCGTCGATGTCCTCGGTGATCCAGGAGTCCTTGATCGCGAGGCTTTCGTCGGCCTCGTTGATCGTCACATTGGCCGCTTCGTTGCTGTCGAGCTCGAGCTTGCCGCCGAGGTCGCCGGCGTCCACCGAGTTGCCGCCGATCACGTTCACCGCGGCGACGTTCGCTGCGGTGTTGCCGCCGGTCTCGACGGAAACGTTGAACGACTCGGCCGAGGCCGCCGCGTCCGCGGTCGCTTCGGTCGCGCCTTCGACGATGGCGTTGCCTTCGGCGTCGAGCGCGACGTGATAGAGGTCCGCCGTCTCGATGCCCGAGCCGGACGTGGCGTGGCCGCCATGCGCGGTTGCGGTTTCGAAGGCTTCCGTCGGCGCGGTCAGTTCGGCGTCAATGTAGAGCGCGGCGCCGAGATGCGCGGCGCCGAGATAGCCCGCTTCACCGTAAGCCGCCGCGGCGCCTTTGCCGTCGGCGACGATCTTCGCCGGCTTGTACCAGGTCGGCGGGTAGTAGGTGGTGGTGTGCTCGTAGCCCGCCACGGCGCCGGCGGCGACGTAGCCCGCTTCGATCTCGCCGTAATGAAGGCCGGCTTTCGCGACCGCGTCGACGTTCGGCGCCTGAGAGTTGGTGTAGTGCGCGCCGGTGTCGTGAACGGAGTCGTTGTCTTTCAGGTTGTTGTCCTGATCGACGGAGATCTGGCCGTCATTGCCGAGGCCGTTGAAGCTGTCGCCAACGGTCAGGACGTCGACGTCGTAATCTTCCATCTTCAGCGTCGCATAGTCATCGACGTCGATCAGGTCGTCGATGTCGACATCGTTGACGTCGGTGACCACGGTCGAGTGGATGTCAGAGCCTTGGATGATGCTGTCGGCGTCGACGTCGACGTCGACCGTCCAGGTCTCGGTGTACGACGTCGACTCGTACTCCGACTTGTACTTCTCGGTCACGCTCTTGTCGTATTCGACATCAACGTCTTTTTCATATTCGTGGTTGATGTCTTTGTAGACGACCGTGGTGTCCGGGTCGTAATCCTTGGCGTACACGAAGATGCCGGTATGGGTGTATTCTTTCTCGACATCGAGAGAAAGACCGAGGTCGGCCTCGAGATCGACGTCAACGTCAGCGTGCAGCGACTTATCGAGGTCGGCGTCGACGTCGACGTCCTTCTTGTAGATTTCAGCTTTCTTGTCAGCAGACATAACAACTCTCCTAGCTCTATCACGACATCGTCGTGGAGCGTCGTTTGCGCCTTTTCTTCGCCGACATTAGGAAGAGCCGATCTTCTTATTCAGCAGCTTCCGTCGTTGGCGCGAGTGGCGTGAGGATTGATGGAATTGTTCAGGCCGAGGCCTGTGTCGGATTCGATTGTGTCTTTGCGAGCCCCTCCCTTCTCCTGCCTTCAACGCATCCTCGCCGATGCGAGGAGCGGGCCGTCGCGCGGTCGTGACCAACGCGACGCGCACGTAATCGGGGCGCGCTTTCGTGATGGAGGCGAATTCGATGCGTAGATATCTCACTGCGAGAGAGTAAACCCTCACATGAAATAGTGCACCAGCCGCCGCATACCCCGAACTAGGCGTAATATCGCCGCTAACAAAGAGTTAAGTCAACAAGAATCCAAGCATTTTTATTGCGCGCGAACTAATTAAGATCAATTCACCCGCAGGTTGTTTGTTAGCCAATAATGTTAAGGTTAACAGAACAACATGTAGAGGAAAGAGCGAACGCCCGATAAAATGTTGTTGTCGCAGAAGATGTTCGCGCTACAGGCGATCGTCGAAATGAAGATTCCACAATGCCGTTTCCGAACACTGGTCAATGCCCGGATTCATAAAATATGCTGCATCGATCGTTCTGAATTCACCTAGCGCGTTTATGTCGCCCGCGAGCAAACCAGAGGCCGTTGGTCCGTAGGCGCGCTGCGCGGCGTGATAGGCGCCCCAGAACTCGCGCGCGTTGCGGCACCCTTCCATGAAGTTGGCGTCGCGCTCCGCGCTGAGAAGTTGGATCGCCTCGCCGATCTCGTCGTCGGGCTGACGCGTCAGTTCGCGCCACGCGTCGATCTGGACCAGGCCGAGCTCCTCGTCGCTCATTCGCCCGCGTGACGTCGACAGGGCGGAGAGCGAGATCAGCATGCTCATGAACCCGACGACGTATGGACGGCGCCACGCAGCGTCGATCCGCTGACCGAAGCGCCGGCGACTGCGCTCGACAAAGGGCTTGATCTCGGCGACCGCCGCGCGTCTGATGCGCCCGGCGCGCCAATACGACCAAATCTTGAAGGCGCTCATCGGAGCGCGTCCCAGCGCCGGGTCGACCCGCCGGCGGACGCCGTCGACGCGTCCGCAACGGTCGCCGACGCCCAAGCCCCGCAGGCCGACTTTCGTCGCCGGCGGATCGGGCCGCCGTCCTGGCGCAAGTCCGACGCCCCGACGCAGATCTTTGGAGCATCGCCATGGCCGGAGAAGACTCGAGGCTCCCCATCGCGCCGGATTTCGTGAGGCTCGACGCCGATGCGGTCTCGTCGGCGGAGCAGCGCGATCGGATCATGCTGGCGATCGGACATTTGGTCTTCGCATGGTCAAACAATGAAAGCGTCTTTATTTATGCACTAATGGAGCTGCTGGACACAGACTTTTCTTCAGCCGCGACCACTTTTGTCTCATTGAACACGACGCGGGCGCGCCTCGACCTTATTCGCCGGCTCGGAAAATTGCGAATTCGCGACCCGAAGCTGCTGCGCCGGTTGGAGCGACTAATCGAGCGATTCAACGACTGCACGAAGGTGCGAAATGAATTCAATCACTGCATTTACGAGTTAAACCCGCAAGGCGAGATCACCCATACAACAACGCTTCGCATTACCGAAAAGAAAGAGGGCATCCAGATCGCCGAGGTCAAACCGTTCGACGCCGCGCGTCATGAGCAAATCTATCGGGTCATTCGCAAGTTGACAGCGTTGAACAGAGACGTTTGGGCGTTCCTGCCCGAGTTGGAGGCGCATCTGAAGGGAAGTTCGGCGAGCGAAGCGGAGATGCCGGAACGACCCGAACGAGCATGAGCGCCAAGCGCGCGTCGCCGACGAACCCGGATCCCCGGCGTCCGGGTCGAGGGGCGCCGCCGATCTTGAACCGAAACCGCTCTTCGGAGCGCCCGCGCGTTCCGATGCAGCAGCGCGCCAGCGATGTCGCTCGCTAAGCCGCGAGAGCGCCTGAGGACGCGGAAGGGGCGTCGGCTCGCGCCGCCGATCGGCAACCGGCCATCTCCGAGCGGAGCGGCGTCGAATGGATCCGACCCATCCGACCGGTTCCGTGATCAGGGCCAAGCGCGGGCGGTCTTCTAGAGCGCGATCTCGGCGACGGCGTAGGGCGCCAGCTCGACCGAAGCGAGATCGACCGCGCGCGTCGCGTCGGCGGCGGGATCGGCGCAGAGCGCGGCGAAGGTCGCCTCGTCGAGCACGCGGGCCGACCGCTCGCCGGACGCGCCGTCGATCCGAACCGTTCGCGCTTCGCCGGTCAGGTTCGACAGGATCAGCGTTCGGCCGCCGGCATGCGCGAGCGCCAGCGCTTGCACGTCGCGCGCGCGGTCGATCTCGGCGTCGAGCACCTTCGCGCCCTGGAGCCGCCCATGCGCCGCGAAGACGCTGTAGCTCGGCAGGACGCGCGCGCCGGCGTCGTCGAACCAGGGCTGGGCGTGCGCCTGGCGCGTATAGACGACGCCCGACGGGCCGGCGACGGCGGCCAGCGTCACCGCGTCGACGCCGGCGCGCGCGGCGTGGGCGGCGTAGCCGGCGCGCCAGGCGGCGCCGAGGAGCGAGCGGTCGCGCGGATCGACGCGGTTCATCGCCTGGCGGATGTTGTTCGGGTTCTCGGCCGGCGCCGCGCCATAGGGATTGGCGCGCATCGAGACGGCGCTCGGGAAGATCCAATAGGGCTTGCCGCCGGCGAAGGAGCGGACGGTGGCGAAGATCGACGGCAGCGCCTCCAGCGACTCGGTCACCGAGACGTCGTCGCCGGCGTGCACGATCGGGCAGGTCGAGTGGCAGATGAAGTCGAGGAGGTCGGCGGGCGGGCGCTTGCGGTTGAGCTCGGTGAAGTAGCTGAACATGCCGCCGCCGACGATCGCGCCCGGAAACGCGGCGCGCGCCTCGGCGAAGAGCTCGGCCCAGCTCGGCGCCGGCGGGAACACCGAGCCCGGCAGCGTGCATTTGAGGTCGCTCGCCGGCGAGACCGCGACGCGGGCGAAGGACACGCCCTGGGCCGCGTCGCGAATAGCGGCCATGTCGCGCTTGAGGATCGCCGGATCGGCGCTCGGCTTGCCCTCCGCGTCGACGCAAGGGACGATGGCCTCGAGGACGAGATCCGCCGAAAGCGCCGCGCCGAGCGCGCCGTACCGGCGCATCTCCTCGGCGCCATGGCCCTGGCGCGGATCGAAATGGCAGACCAGGAAGCTTGCGCCGGCGCCCTTCAGGAGATCGGTCTGCGCCAGAGCCGCCTCGGCGTGCTCGGCGGGGACTTCGAGACCGAGGCGCGGCGCGGCGGCGCCGGTCTCCGCGCCGATCGCGACCGTCGCGTCGCCGGCGGCGCCGCTCGCGACCGCAGGCGCCGCGCCCGAGAGCGACAGCGTCACCTTCTGCGACGTCTTCTCGCCCTTGGCGATCGCATAAGGCCAGGGCAGCGCCAGCGGACGGACATAGGTCTTGTAGGAGGCGTCCATCCAGTTGCGGTGGTCCTCCATCTCGAAGGCCTGGCCCTCCATGCGGCAGGCGAGCTTGACGCCCGGCGCGATCTCGTGCGTGAGCGCCCTTATGTCCTGGAACGGGCAGGCCGGGTCGATCATCTCCGGAAACGCGCTCTCGACGATCTGACCGTCGGTGTGCTCGACCGTGACCGGTCGGCCGACGACGCCGGCGAGCGCGTGCAGCACGACGAAGCCGGTGCGGTTGGTCATGAAGTCGGACAGCCCCTCGCCTTCGGCCTCGAAGGTGAGGCCGCCATCGGCGCGCCCCTCGATCCGGGCGCGGTAGCGGAAGCTCTGCTCCGCGTCGCGGCAAACGGCGTCGTAGGTCACCGTGAAGCCGTCCTCCGAACGCCGGATCTCGAGATTGCTGATCTCGGGGCTGTAGGTGCCCCAGTTCTTGTCCCGCGCGAGATAGGCGACGCCGCGCAGCGCCTCGACGCCGCCGATGCGGATATAGCGCAGATTGCCGGCGTCGAGGCTCGCCTCGAGCGCGCCGGCCCGCAACACCTTCATCTCTTCGGCCGGCTCTTCGGTGCCGAACAACATGATCGAACGCGACGGGCTCATCTTGTGCGCTCCTCCCTTGGATCTGCGGCGCCGGCGGCTGCGCCGTTCGCGCCGCCATTGGACACGACCTGTTCGGTCGTCGGGTCGATCAGAACCACGCGCGCCATGTCGACGACGAGGTCGATCTCGGCGCCGGGACGCTCGACGACATGCGACGGCAGCTCGGCCGCGACCTCGGTTTGATCGATCCGAAACTGGACGAAGGTGCGCGTCCCGGTCGGCTGCACGAGGTCCACGAGCCCTCGGATCGCCGATTGATGCGGCGAGAGCGACGCGCCCGGCAGGGCGCGGCTCATATGCTCCGGGCGGACGCCGAGCACCAGATCGCGGCCCTCCATCGCCTCGAAGCGCGCCGAGCGCGCCGGATCGAGCGAGAGGCTCCGTCCATCGGCGAAGGCGGCGGCGAGCGCGCCGTTTCGCCGCTCGAGCCGGCAGGGCAGGAAGTTCATCGGCGGCGAGCCGAGTAAACCGGCTACTAAACGGGCCGCCGGCCGCTCGAAGAGATCGAGCGGCGCGCCTTGCTGCTCGATCCGACCGTCGCGCAGGAGAACGATCCGGTCGGCCAAGGTCATGGCCTCGATCTGATCATGGGTGACGTAGATCGTGGTCTTGCCGATCTCCTGATGCAGGCGCTTGATCTCGGCGCGCATGCCGTCGCGGAGCTGGGCGTCGAGGTTCGAGAGCGGCTCGTCGAAGAGGAAGAGCCGCGCGTCGCGCACCACGGCGCGGCCGATCGCGACGCGCTGCCGCTGCCCGCCCGAGAGCTGGCGCGGCTTGCGGTCGAGGAGACCCGAGATCCCGAGCATCTCCGCCGCGCGGCCGACGCGCTCGCGCACTTCGGCGCGCGGCATTCGTCGGGCGCGGAGCCCGAAGGCGATGTTCTCGAACACGCTCATATGCGGGTAGAGCGCGTAGTTCTGGAACACCATGGCGATGTCGCGGTCGCGCGGGCGCC
>CAZPTD010000084.1:0-13569 GCA_964588915.1 uncultured Neomegalonema sp.
CATCGGCTAGTCGCCGGTCGAGGGCGTCTACGCCAATTGCGGCGGGGGCTCCGGCGGCTTCAAGGCGTCGCCGGGCTCGGGCCATTGCTTCGCGGCGACGATCGCGCGCGGCGAGCCGGACGACGTCGCCGGGCCGTTCGGCATGGAGCGCTTCGCGGAGGGCCGCATGATCGACGAGAGCGTCGCCGCGGCCGTGGCGCACTGAACGTCGGCGGCGTGGACGCGCGCGACCCGAAGCGGCGCCCGGCGCGCCGCTCGACCGCGCGCGGCGCCGGACAACGGCGCAATTGTCGCATTGAGGCTGTTGAAGGCCGGCGTCAGCGTCGCCGGAATGAGAACTGCAACTAGGGTGAGGCCGCGGTCGGTTCGGCGCGGCCGCGCCGAAATACCGGCGTTCGACCGAGTCGAGGAAAAGCGGATGTTGCTGATTACCTGCCCTTGCTGCGGCGCGAGCGGCGACGAGCTCGAGTTTCACTATGGCGGCGAAGCGCATATTCAGCGGCGCGTGGCGGACGAAGACGCCGACGAGACGTTGGGCGCGTATCTCTTCGATCGCGCCAACCCGAAGGGCCTCCATTTCGAGCGTTGGCGCCATCAATACGGTTGCGGCAAGTGGTTTCACTTGGCGCGCGACACGCGAACGATGGAGATTTTCGGGACCTATGACATCAACGCCACCGAGCCGCCGGCCGAGATCGTCGCGGAGGCCCGGCGCCGGATCGCCGCGCGCGGGCTGCCGGAGCGCTCGGAGCGATAGGGATTGGGACCGGCGCGCGGCGGAGCGATCCGCTCGCGGCGCCTCGAGAAGGAGTAGGGAGCGATGACCAGCCCCGCCAGCGACGCGCCGGGCGACGCCGCCGTCGCCGAACGGCCGACCGCGAAGCCGGACGAGGCGCGCCCGTCGACGGCGCGGACGGACGACGCGCCCGACGAGAGCCGGCCGGCGGCGCCGAACGCCGAGGCGGCGGCGCGCGACGGATTTCGCCTGCGCGGCGGCGGACGCCTGATCGACCGATCGCAGCCGATCTCCTTCACGCTCAACGCCAAGCGCTATCCCGGCTTCCGAGGCGACAGCCTGGCGAGCGCGCTCCTCGCCTCGGGCGTTCATTTCGTCGGCCGGTCCTTCAAGTATCACCGTCCGCGCGGGTTCCTGACCTCCGGCTTCGAGGAGCCGAACGCGCTCTTCGGCGTCGGCGAGAAGGGGCGGTTCGAGCCCAATCTGCGCGGCCCGGTCGTCGAGCTCTATGACGGGCTGAAGGCGCAGACGCAGAACCACTGGCCGTCGCTCGATTACGATGTCGGCGTCGTCAACAACTGGTTCTCGCGCTTCTTTCCGGCCGGTTTCTACTACAAGACCTTCATCAAGCCGCGCGTCTTCTGGAAGCACGTCTTCGAGCCGGTGATCCGCCGCGCCGCCGGCCTCGGCAAGGCGCCGACGGATCGCGACGCCGATCATTACGAGCAGGCGCATCTCAACGTCGACGCGCTCGTCGTCGGCGGCGGCGTCGCCGGCGTGCGCGCGGCGCAGGAGGCGGCGGCGTCCGGCGCGCGCGTGATGCTCGTCGAGCAGGCGCCCGAGCTCGGCGGCCGCGCCCTCGTCGATGGCGGGCTGATCGACGGCCGACCGGCCGCGGATTGGGTCGAGGCCGCCGCCGCCGAGCTCGCGGCGCGGCCGAACGTCGTCCTCAGGCGCCGGACGCAGGCGACGACCTTGCTCGACCACAACTACGTCCTCTGCGAGGAGCGGCTGATCGACCATGTCGAGCCGTCCGAGGTCGCCGGTCCGCGGCGCCGTCTGTGGCGCGTGCGCGCGGGCCGCGTGATCGTGGCCGCCGGCGCCGTCGAGCGGCCGATCGCCTTCGCCAACAACGATCTGCCGGGCGTGATGCTCGCCTCGGCGATCCGCGACTATCTCGCGCTCTACGCCGTCGCCGCCGGCGAGAAGGTCGCGCTCTACGTCAACAACGACGACGGCTACCGCACCGCGATCGCGCTGATCGAGGCCGGAATGAGCGCGCCGGCGATCGTCGACGTCCGTGACGGCTCGAGCGGCGATCTGCCGCGGCGCGCCGCCGAGCTCGGCGCCGAGATCTTCTTCGGCGCGGCGATCGCGCAGGCCAAGGGCAAGAAACGGATCGAGAAGATCGAGATCGCCGAGCGCAGGCCGTCGGGGCGGCTCGGCGCGCGGCGCTGGATCGCGTGCGACGCGCTCGGCGTCTCCGGCGGCTGGACGCCGACGCTGCATCTCTGGAGCCAGGCCGGCGCGCCGGTCGAGTGGGACGAGACGCTGCTCTGCTTCCGCCCGGCCGAGGCCGCGCCGCCCCGCGGCGCCGACGGCCGCCCCTCCGCCGCTTGCGTCGGCGCCGCCTCGGGACGCTTCGGCCTCGCCGACGCATTGGCGCACGCCGCCGCCGCGGGCGCCGAAGCGGCCTCCGCGGTCGGCTTCGAGACGTCGACGCCCGCGACGCCCGCGGTCGAGGCGCCGCGCGAGGACGCGATCGCGCCGATCTGGTTCAGCCCGAGCGACGGCGACTACGCGACCGGCTCGAAGCATTTCATCGATTATCAGAACGACGTCACCGCCGCCGATATCGAGCTCGCCGCGCGCGAGGGCTATCGCAGCGTCGAGCATCTGAAGCGCTACACCACGCTCGGCATGGCGACCGACCAGGGCAAGCTCTCGAACGTCAACGGGCTCGCCATCCTCGCGGACATGCGCAAGGAGCCGATCCCGGCTGTCGGCGTGACGACCTTCCGCCCGCCCTACACGCCGCTCACGCTCGGCTCGATCGCGGGCGCGTCCACCGGCTCGCTCTTCAAGCCGATCCGCAAGACGCCGATGCATAGCTGGCACGAGCGCCACGGCGCGGTCTGGGAGCCGGTCGGCGACTGGCGCCGCGCCTATTGCTACCCGCAGCTGAAGGGCGAAGGCGCGGCGATGGAGACGCATCGCGAGGCGGTCAACCGCGAGGTCGAGGGCGTGCGCGAGCGCGTCGGGCTCCTCGACGCCTCGACGCTCGGCAAGATCGAGGTCGGCGGGCGGGACGCAGGCGCGTTTCTCGATCTCATCTACACCAACCCGATCTCGAGCCTGAAGCCGGGCAAATGCCGCTACGCGCTCACCTGCAACGACAACGGCTATCTCTTCGACGACGGCGTCGTCGTCCGGCTCGACGACGGCTCCGACGATCGGGCGCAGCGCTTCCTCTGCCACACCACCTCGGGCGGCGCCGACCGCGTGCACGCCTGGATGGAGGAGTGGCTGCAGACGGAGTTCACCTCGCTCCGCGTCCATATCGTCAACGTCACCGAGCAATGGGGCCAGATCGCCGTCGCCGGGCCGAAGGCGCGCGACGTGCTGACGGCGCTCTCGGGCGATCTCGATCTCTCGGCCGCCGCGCTGCCCTTCATGTCCTGGACGTCCGGCGAACTCGCGGGAACGCCGGTGCGCGTCTACGCGATCTCCTTCAGCGGCGAGCTCTCCTACGAGGTCGCGGCGCCGGCAAGCGCGGCGCTCGGCCTTTGGGAGACGCTCTACGAGGCCGGCCGCGCCTATGGCGCCGTCGTCTACGGCACCGAGGCGCTGCACGTGCTCCGCGCGGAGAAGGGCTTTCCGATGATCGGCGACGAGACCGACGGCACGGTCACGCCGCAGGATCTCGGCCTCGACTGGGCGATCTCGAAGAAGAAGGCGGAATTCATCGGCCGACGCGCGATGATGCGGCCCTTCCTCAACGATCCGAATCGACGGCGCATGGTCGGGCTCTTCACCGAGGATCCGACCACCGTTCTGCCCGACGGCGCCCATGCGGCGCAGGGCGCGCGCGCCGACGGCAAGCCCAAGATGATCGGCCATGTCACCTCGAGCTATTGGTCGCCGACGCTCAAGCGCTCCATCGCGCTCGCGCTCATCGAGAACGGGCCGGAGCGAATGGGCGAGGAGGTCGCCTTTCCGCTCGAGGGCGGCAAGATGGTGAAGGCCAAGATCGTCGATCCGCGGTTCTACGATCCGGAGAACACGCGCGTCCGGGTCTGACCGGCGGCTTCGAGGGACGCCGAGAGGACGCGGACGGCGCGCGATGAGAAGGGTTGAGGATGAACGGTGAAGCGCAGAGATCGTCCGCGAACGGGCGGAGCGGCTCGGAGATCGGCGCGGCGCGGCTCGCCGAGGCGCGCCGGCGCGGCATGATCACGCTGAAGGCGGATCTCGCCGATCCGACCATCGCGACCGCTGTGCAGATGGCGGTCGGGGTCGAGACGCCCGCGCCGCGCCGCTGTCACGCGTCCGGCGAAAGCGGCGCCGTGTGGATGGCGCCGGACGAGCTCCTCCTGCTCGCGCCGGTGGGCGAGGTCGGGGCCAAGATTCGCCTGATCGAGGAGACGGCGGTCGCGGGCGCGATCGCCGTCGACGTCTCGGACGCCCGCGCGGTGCTGCAGCTCGCCGGGCCGGGCGCGCGCGAGACCTTGGCCAAGGTCGCGCCGATCGACCTGCATCCGAGCGCGTTCGGCCTCGGCGACGCGCGGCGAACGCGGATCGGCCATGTGCCGGGCATGATCGTGCAAACCTCCGCCACGCCCGAGACCTTCGAGATCTACTGCTTCCGGTCGGTGGCCGACTATATGTGGGATCTGCTCTCGGTCTCCTCCGAGCCGTCCGGCCGCATCGGGCTTTTCTCGGCCGACGCGTAAGCGTCCGATCGTTAACCCTCTTGCAGGCGCTTCAGCGGCGCGTAATCTCTGCCGGCGCGCGGCGGGTGTGTGTTCGCCTGCGCGCTAAAGTTGCGGCGGCGCGATCGCCGCGCGCGCGAGAAAAAGAGGCGGCGGTGAAGCTTTCGACGACATGGGCGCGCCTCGCGGCGGCGACGTGGGCGGGACTCGTTTGCGTATCGGCGGGCCTCGGCCCGTGGAGCGACGGTGTTCTCGCCCAAGAGCGGCCGGTCTGCCTCTCCGACGTCGCCGCCGACGCCGCGCTCAGCGCCGCGCTCGTCTCCGAGGCGCCGTCGCCGCTCTGCGAGCCCGTCTTTCGCACCGTCGAGCTGCGCAACCGCTCGGGCGCGCCGCTCGGCGCCGCGCGGCTGGAGCTCGTCGCGCCCGAGGGCGAGGGCGAGATGCCCTTCGCGCCGATCGACGCGCGCGCCGATCCGCCGGTCTATTTCCAGATGAGCAGCGACGACGGCGCCACCTGGGTCGCCATCGGCGCGCCGCTCAGGATCGGCGGCCGCCTCGTCTGGACCGTCGAGCAGGCGCCGCCGCTGGCGCGGCTCGGGCCGAACAGCGCGCCCGACGACAGCATTCTGCTGCGTTGGCGCGCGCCGCTCGGCGAGATCTATGGCGGCGCGCTCGCGCCCGACGCCTCGATCGGCGTCTCCGGCTCGGCCGTCGACGCCTGCGGCAGCGTCGCCGAGGCGCCGCTGCGCGAGACGTTGGTCTCGGCCCTGCAGCCGGATCTGAGCGGCCGGCTCGTCGGCCGCAACGCCTCGCGCGGCGGGCCGTTCAGCGAGTCGGTGCCGGCCGCGCCCGGCGACGTCATCGAGTGGCGGCTCGAACTCGACAATGGCGGCGAGGCGGCCGCGCGGGAGGTGACGGCCGAGATCCTGACCGCCGAGGGGCCGTTGATCGGCGCGGAGCGCATTGACGAGGGCGAGTCGCCGGCCTTCGCCGAGACCGGCGTCCTCAGCCTCGAGCCGGTGCCGCCGGGCGGGCTGCGGACGGCGATCTTCCGCGCGCCGGCGCCGGCGAGCTGCGAGCGTCAGCCGATCGTCGCGGAAATCACCTATGGCTGCGCCGCGCCGCCGCCCGGGCGGCTGTCCTCGATCCGCGCCGAGGGCGCGACGCCGCGCGCTTGGATCGTCGCCGCGCCGGACGGCGCCTTTTTGTCGATCGCGCCCTCGGTCTCCGGGACGGCCGGCGCGGCGGCGCCGGGATCCGAGGCCGAGATCCGCGTCGTGCTCTCGAACGACGGGCCGCCGGCCCTTCATCCGGCGCTCGAGATCGCGCCGCCCGACGGTTTCGAGATCGCGCTCGACGCCGAGATCGGGTTTCGCGCCTCGACCGGCCGCGGCCCGGAACGCCTGATCGGCGCCGTCCTCGAGCCCGGAGAGGGCGATCGACGCGTCCTGCGCTTCATCGCCGCCGAGGGCGAAGAACCGGTCTTCTCGTCCGGCGAACGCGTCGAAATCCGCGTCAAGGCGGTGCGGACGCGGCGCACGCTCAGCGAGACCGACGAGGTTGCGGCCGCGCTGCTCTACCGGGACGGATGCGGCGCGGAGGGCCGGACCTCGACGGCGCGCGCGCGCACGGCGCTCCGCCAGGCCGAGCTCGAAGTCGTCGCCGAGCCGGTCGGCGGCCCGATCCTGCGGCTCGAGGAGGGCGCGAAGACGTTCCTCGCGCTCATCTCCAATGTCGGCGAGGCCGAGGCGCGGACGATCACGCTGGCCGTCGAGCCGGGCCCGCTCTGGCGCGACGAGCCGCCCGAGGGCTGCGGCGTCGATCCGGACGCCGCGCTCGGCGCGCCGCGCTTCCTCTGCGTCTTCGAGGAGCCGCTCGCGCCGGGCGGCACCTTGGCGCGGCGCTTCGAGCTGCGCCTCGCCGACGCGCCGCGGGAGGGCGCGCCGGTCGCCGGCGGTCTCGGCGTCGCGGTCGTCGCCGACGCCCGCGCCGCCGACGCCTCGGGCGCGCCGACGGGCGCGCCGCTCGCCCGCGCGGGCGCCGAGACCGCCGCGGTCGGCTTCGAGATCACGCAGCGTCTGACCACGGTCGGCGGCGAGCCGCTCGATCCCGAAAACCCGATCGATCTCGGACAACGGGTCGTGATCGAGCTCGACGCGCGCTGGCTCGGCGTCGGCGAGCGGGTCTCGGACGCGGCGATCGCGCTCTATCTGCCGCCGCAGCTCGGTTTCGTCGAAGCCGAGCAGACCGGCGGCGAGCTCGAACTCGTCGGCGTCAGGCTGCCGGCGCGCGGCGGCTCGGGGCGGGTTCTCTGGAGCCTCGGGCCGATCGCCGAAGGCGCGTCGGTTTCGTTTCGCGTCGAGGCGGTGGCGATCGACGTCTTCGCCGGCGAGACGCGCGACGTCTTCGCGGCGTCGATCTCTCAGGGCGCGTCGGAAGCGGACGCCATCTTCTCCGTCGACGGCGAGGGCTTCGGCGTCGACGCGGCGGAGGAAGGCCCGACCCGCGCCGCGCCCTTGAACCTGATCTTTCGCCGGCCGGATTTGCGCATCCGGCTGAACATCGTCGGCGCCGAGGAGATCGAGGCGCCCTTCGGCGCGCCGCAGGCGCCGGCGGGCGAGGGACGTTGGGTCGCCGCGCCGGGCGAGCCGGTCGTCGTCGAGGCGGCGCTCGGCAATCTCGGCGCCGGGCCCGGCTATTTCGACTGGGTCCGCATCGAGGCTCCGCCCGGCGTCGAGATCCTGCCCTTCGACACGGACGGCGTCGACAATGACGACGACGGGCGCGTCGACGAGGCGGACGAGGCGACGACGGCCTATCTCGGGCCGGCGGAGGAGACGCTGTCCGGCGCGGTTCCCACCGAGGCGCGCTGGTCGGGCGCCGGCGGCGGCGCGCTCGGCGGCGCCGAGCGGCTGATCCGCCCGAACGGCGAGCGGCTTTGGCGCGCCGCGCTTCGGATCGCGCCGGACACGCCGCCCGACCGGGCGTATCGCCTGCGCGTCGAGGCGCAGTTCGGCGCCCAGCCTCTGCCGCGCACGGGCGGCGAGGCGCGCACCCGGGTCATCGTCGAGCCCTCGATCGGCACGGCGCCGGCGACGGGCTTCTTCGTCCTGACCGAGACCAGCTTCGGCGCCGATCTCGACGACGTCGTCCTCACCGGCGAAGAGGTCGAGCACCGCCTGACCTTGCGCGCGCCGCCCGGCGCGCTCTCCGACGCGGTCGTGATCATCGATTTCGCGCCGGCCTATCGATCGCCGCACCGGCTCGACGCGCGCTTCGGCGCCGGGCTCAGCTGCTCGGGGCCGGCCGAAGGGCGGATCGCGGAGCAGGAGGCGGGCGGCGGCTACCGGGCGATCTGGCGGCTCGGCGACTGCCGCGCCGAGGCGGACGCGCCGGCGGAGGCGCGGCTCATCATCTTCGACGTCGGCGCGGCGGTCGCCGACGCCGATCCCGAGCTCTCGGCCGACGATCGCGCCGACTGGCGCCTGCCGCGGGTCGCCGGCTCGATCTCCTATGTCGATCCCGAAGCCGAAGGCGGGCGGGCGGAGGTGCGTCTCGGCGAGACGGTGGTGCGCCTCAGCGGGCCGGCGCCGAGGCTGGTCGTCGACCCGCCGCGGCGTCTCGGGTCGGAAGTGAGCGAGATGGACGTGGCCGACGCGGCGCCGCTCGACGCCGGCGACCGTTTCGAAGGTCGGCTGAGGCTCGTCAACGCCGGCGATCTGGCGACGTCCGGCGCGATCCTGCGCTATGGCTGGCCGGGCGAGGAGGGCGCCGCCGAGGCGGCGATCCGGGGCGTCGACTGCGCGGCGCTCGCGCTCGAGGCGGCGGCCGAAGCGGCGACGATCGAGCGGCTCGGTCCGTGCCTGATCCAGGCGCGCTTCGATTTCGGCGACGATCCGCTCGAGCCCGGCGCCGTCGTCGAGCTGCGGCTCGTCGGCGGGCTGACGGCGGCCGCCCCGATCGGCGGGATCGTCGAGACGCCGGTCGCCGCCGTGACCGCGCCGGCGGGCGCCGCGGCGCTCGAGGCCTGGACGGCGTCGGACGCTCTGCCGCGCGCCTCGATCTATTGGGCCGCGCCGGTGCGCCCGCCCTCGGCGCCGACGCTCGAGATCGCGCGCGGCGACGGCCCGGTGGCGATCGGCGACACGGTCCTCGCCCGCGGCGCCTTCGCGATTCCCGAAGGCGCCGGGCCGGCGGTCCTTCTCTTGCGCTTTCGATACGAAGGCCGCGTCGGCCAGGCGGCGACGTCCCTGGAGCCGATCCTCGCCGTCACGTCTCTGACGCTGACCCGCAGCCGCGAGGACATGACCGCGTCCGCCGATCCCAGCCGCGTCAATGTCGCCGCGACGGACGCGGCGATGGCGCTCCGCGAGGAGGCCTACGAGACCTACCTCGACGACGCCGGCTGGACCGTCGTCGCCGCGCCGCTCGGCGAGGTCGCGTTCGGCGCGCCCACCGAAGCGCTCGGCGAAGGCGTCTACACGCTGGAGCTCGCCGCGAGGATCCTCGACGTGGCGAGCGCGAGCCGCGGCCGCGCGCTCGTCGCCGAGGCGGCGATCCTGCAGGGCGACGACGCCGAGCTCGCCGAGGCCGAGAACATCTGGCGCTCCGAGCCGGCCGTCGCGGCGGCGGTCGCCGAGCCCTATCTCGATCTCGCCGCCCTTCACGCGGACGCGGACGGATCCGCCCAGCTCGGCGAGCGCGTCGTCTTCATCGGTCGCGCCTGCAATCGCGGCCAGGCGCCGGCCTACGGCGCCGTGATCACCGTCGAGCTGCCCCTCGGCTTCGCGTTGGATCCGAACGAGCCGCCGGGCTTTCTCTTCGACGACGGGCCCGAGGCGCTCGGGCCGCGGCCCTACGGCGTCGTCGAGGTCGGCGAGGACGGGCGTCTCACCGGCGCGCCGAGGGACCTGACGCCGATCGAGCCGGGCGCTTGCGTGGCGCTGCGGGTCCCGAGCTTCGCCGAGCGTCCGGCGGTCGCCGCGCGCGGCGCCGACGGCGTCTTCACCGCGCCCGCGGCGGCGGCGCGGTTCGAGATCCGGTCCTATCGCGGCCGTCCTTCCGAGACCGATCCGGGCCGACGCTATTCCGGGCTCGGCCCGTCGACGGCCTCGGTCCTCAGGCGCGATCTCGTCATCGACGCGCCGGCGACCGCCTATATCGATCCCGACGGCTGGATCCGCCATCCCTTCACCATCCGCCGCGCCGGACGCCTGCGCGACGACGCGAGGCTCAGCCTCGTGCTCTCGGACGCGGACGAGCTCACCTGGACGATCTTTCTCGACGTCAACCGCGACGGGCAGGTCGACGGCGGCGATCGGGTCTGGCGCGACGGCGCCGTGCTGCCGCAGGAAGGCGGGCTCGCCTTCGTCGCCCGGGCGCGGCCCGAGACGACGCCGCCGCTCGGATGGCGACGGACGGCGCTCCTGCGCGCCGCGGCGGTGACGCCGGACGGGCGGCTCCTGACCGGCGCGCGCGAGATCGTGGCCGCGCGCGGCTCGCAGCGCGACGGCGTGATGCGCGCCGAGCGTCTGATGGCCGTCGACCGCGACTGCGACGGCCGGCTCGAGGACGAGGCCGCTCAGGACGCCGCGTTCGAAAAGGCGAAGGAGGTCGCGATCGGCGAATGCGTGATCATGCGCGTCCTCTTCCGCAATGACGGCGCGGCGTCGGTCGAGCGCGTGCAGATCGAGGACGTCGTGCCCGAAGGCGCGCGCTTTCTCGAGGGATCCGCGAGCTTCGCCTCGACGCCGGCCGGGCTCGTCGGCCGCGGGATCGACCTGCCGGAGGTCGACGCGGCGGGCGGCCGCACGCGCGTGCGCTTCCGATTCGTCGGCGCTTTGGCGCCGGGGCTCGAAGGCGTCGTCGAATACCGCGTCCGCATCGTCGGCTGAGCGCGGCGCCGCGCACGCCGACGTGTGCGCGTGCGAAGGCGCTGTCGCCCTTGATGAGGCGATATTTTGTCTCGCCGCCTCATGACGGCCGAAAATGTGGTATGCGCTCCGCGCGAACCGGCTATGCGCGTCGGGCTCTATCGCGCTGCAGCAATCTCCTTACCTTATGTCTCGTTAACGCCGCTCGGCGCTTTGGGGCGAGGCGGGCGGCGGTCGTTAAGGAGAAGATCGATGAGCAACGAAACCAAACCGCGCTTCCCGACGCCGGAAGAAGTCGAAGCGGCGATCGCCGAGGCGCGCCGGATGCGCGCGGAAGCCTTCTGGAGCCTCTTCCGCCGCCGCGACAAGGCCGCCGACGCGAAGGCGCCGGCGACGCCGGCCGTCAAAGGCGCCGCGCGCGCCTGAGCCGGGCGACGGCTCTGGGCAACCGGGGCGTTTGCGGCTATCGACGCGGCATGACCGCGTCTCAACCGGACGCGGCCGCCGATCTCGGCGGTCGCGTCGTCAAACTGAAACCGAAGACGGGCGGCCGCTTTTTCGCCGGCGCGCCGTGGATCTATGCGAACGAGATCGCGCTCGACCGCCGCACGCGCGCGATCGAGCCCGGCGCGATCGTCGCCGTCGTCGACGCCGAGCGCCGTCCGCTCGGCCGCTTCGCCTTCAACCCGACCTCGACCATCGCCGCGCGGCTGCTCGACCGCGATGCGAGCGCGGAGATCGACGCCGACTGGCTCGCCGCGCGCCTCGCGCGCGCGCTCGCGATCCGCGAGCGCCTCTTCGACGCGCCGATCTATCGCCTCGCGCACGCCGAGAGCGACGGCCTGCCCGGCGTGATCGTCGACCGCTACGGCGACGCGGTCGTCGTTCAGCCGAACGCCGCATGGATCGAGAAGCGCCGGAGCGCGTTTCTCGCGGCGCTCGACCGCGTCGTCGGCCCGAAAACCGTGGTCTGGAGCGGCTCGGGACGCGCGCGCGGCCTCGAAGGCTTGCCGAAGGAGACGCGGGTGCTTGTCGGCGCCGCCGGCGAGCCGGTCGAGATCCGTCTCGACGGCGCCGTCTATCTCGTCGATCTCGCCGGCGGTCAGAAGACCGGCTTTTTCCTCGACCAGCGCGAGACGCATCGCTTCGTCGCCGGGCTCAGCCGCGGCGGCGAGATGCTCGACGTCTTCGCCCATGTCGGCGGCTTCGGCCTCGCCGCGCTCGCGGCCGGCGCTGCGCGCGCGACGGCGGTCGACGCCTCGGGCCCGGCGCTCGATCTCGCGCGGCGCGGCGCCGAGAGGATGGGCGTCGCCGGCGCCTTCGAGACGCGCCGCGGCGACGCCTTCGACGCGATGCGCGCGCTTGCCGGGGAGGGGCGGCGCTTCGACGCGGTGGTGATCGATCCGCCGGCCTTCGCGCCCAACAAATCGGCGCTCGAGGCGGGGCTGCGCGCCTACGAGAAGGCGGCGCGGCTCGGCCTGGCGCTGGCGCGGCCGGGCGCGGTCTTCACGCTTTGCTCCTGCAGCCACGCCGTCGAGCCGAGCGCCTTGGAGGCGGTCGCGGCGCGCGTCCTCCACCGCGCCGACCGCGACGCGCGGCTCCTGCGCTCGGGCGGCGCCGGCCCGGATCATCCGACGCATCCGGCCCTGCCGGAGACGCGCTATCTGAAGACTCTCGTCTATGTCCTCGATTGAGCCCTCGACCGACAGCGCCGCCGATCCGCCGATCGCCGTCCTCGACGCCTGCGTGCTCGTCGGGATCGTCCGGCGCGAGCTGCTCTTCGCCGCCGCCAAGAGCGGCTATTTCAGGCCGCGTTGGACCGATCGGATCGAGGCCGAGTGGCGCGCGACGCTCGAGCGCGATCCGCGGCTCGGCGACGCCGCCGCGCTCGACGGCGAGCTCGCGCTCGCGCGCCTCGCCTTTGCGGGCGTCCGCGTCGAGGATTGGGAGGCGCATGAAGGGCCGCTGGCGCTGCCGGACTGGAACGATCGCCATGTGCTCGCGGCGGCGATCGCCGCCGAAGCGACGCTCATCGTGACCGACAATCTGCGCGATTTTCCGCGCCGCGCGCTGGCGGCGCACGGCGTCGAGGCGCGCGCGGCGGACGACTTCCTGCGCGGCTGGGCCGAGGCCCGGCCCGAGGACGCGCTCGCCGCCTCCGCCGCGACGGCCGGCTCGCCGGCGCCCGACGACATTCGGGCGCGGCTGAAGCGCGCGCGGCTGCCGCGCTTCGCCAAGGAGGTCGCCCGGCGCGCCTCGGACGGCGCGGCTACTCCTTCATGATCTCCGCTTTCGCCTCGGCGAGAAGCTCGATCATCTTGGCGCGCAAGGTCGCCTCGTCGACGGCGATGTTCTTCGCCAGGAAGTCGCCGGAGACCTTGCGGTAGACGTCCTCGTCGCCGGCTTCCTCGAGATCCGCGATGACGACGGATTTTGCGTATTCATCGAGCTCGGCGCCGGAGAGGCCCATCTTCTCGCCGGCCCAGAGGCCGAGCTTCTTGTCGCGTCGCGCCGACGCCTTGAACTGCATCTCGGCGTCGTGGGCGAATTTCTTCTCGAAGGCCTGCTCGCGATCGTCGAACGTGGTCATCAGAGGTCTCCTCGTAACCGCCGGCGCGTTCGCGGCGCCGCGCGTCGTCTTTTTGATACCATGAGGGCTCGCAAGAAAAAGAGGCGAGAGAGCGGCTTGCGTCGAATTGCCGATCGACGGAGGGCGCGCTCCTTGTCGCGAGACGCGCGAAACCCTATACCGCGACTAATGGAATCGACGCGCGGACCGGCGTTCGGCCCGCGAGCGCCGACGGTTGTCGGCCCGCGCCGACGATGTGGAGAGCTTTCCGGGATGACAGTATGAGCCGTCGCCGAATGGTCTATGAGGGCAAGGCGAAGATCCTTTACGAAGGACCCGAACCCGGCACGCTCATTCAATACTTCAAGGACGACGCCACGGCGAACAATGGCGAGAAGCACGAGATCGTCGACGGCAAGGGCGTGCTCAACAACCGCATCTCCGAACACGTGATGAGCG
>CAZPTD010000085.1:0-12541 GCA_964588915.1 uncultured Neomegalonema sp.
CGCGGCCGGGCCCTGGATCTGATAGCGGTAGTGGGTGCGGTAGATCGCCTTGCCGTCCGGGCGCGAATCCGAGCGCGGATCATGGACGAGGCGCACCTTCCATTTGCCGATCGCCGCCTGGAACTTGACCCAATTCGCGGTCGGCGCGCGGCCGACGAGGATGAATTTGTCCTCGCGCTCGCGGAAGATGATCATGTCGCCGATCACATGGCCGGCCGGCGTCACCGGCACGAAATGCTTGGCGCGGTTGCGGTCGAAATTGGCGAAGCTGTTGACGCCGACATGGTCGAGAAACGCCGCGGCGTCCGGGCCCTCGACGATCAGCTCGTCCATGTGGTGCGATTGGTCGAAGAGCACGGCCGTCTCGCGCCAGGCGCGCTGCTCGTCGCGCCAGTTCGTGTATTCGGGCGCGACGACCGGATAGACGTACATCCCGATCCGGGAGTTGCGCAGCATCTCCACCGGGTTTCGGTGCTTGGCGATCTCGTCTGACAGGCTGGGCATCGGTTTCCTCCACTGGTCGTGTCGTTCGGCGCCCTCGAATGGGCGGAGTCAGTCGGACGAGACGAGCGCCAGCCCCGGCACGCGCGCCGCGAGCGCGGGCTCCGTCTTCGTCAGGTAGTCGAGGTTGCGGCGCGCCAGGCGCGCATGCTCGCGGGCGAGCGCTTCGGCGCGCGCGCCTTCGCGGCCGCGAATGGCGTCGACGATCGCCCGGTGCTGCTCCTGCGCGCGGCCGAGAGAGGCGTTGAAGTCCGGGATCAACGCTTGGTCCTGCATGAACGCCGACGGCGAGGCGAGCGGCAGCCGGCAAATGCGCTCGACCTCGCGCCGGATGATCGAGCTGCCGGCGAGCCGCGCGAGCAGGTCGTGAAACCGCTGATTGAGCCGGACATAAGCGTTGAAATCGATCGCGCCCGCCGCCGCGATGTCCCGGCCGGCGAGCGCCGCGTCGATCCCGTCGAGCGTCTCGTCGATCTCGTCGAGCAGCGCCGGCTCGCCGCCGCGTTCGGCGGCGAGCCGCGCCGCCGTGCCTTCGATGACGCCTCGCAGCTCGATGGCGTCGTTGATGTCGTCGATGGTGAAGCGGGCGACTCGGCAGCCGCCGGTCTCGGCGCGCTCGAGCAGCCCTTCGGCGACGAGGCGATCCATCGCTTGGCGCAGCGGCGTCCGCGAGACGCCGAGCCGCTCGGCGAGCGCCACTTCCGGAAGGCGGGCGTGCGCCTCGAGCTCGCCGCTCATCACGAGCGAGCGCAGGCCGAGAAGGCCCTTCTCGAGTTGGCTGAAGCGGTCTTGCTTTGCCATGCGCCGTCCCTGTCGCCGACACGTTCATGCGCGTCGATCAATCTCCGAAAACGCTACTCTGTATACAATCTGCTGTCAAACGGCAATTCCTTGCCACGCCAAGGCGGCGCGCTCGCATTCTCTGTATACAGGATGGCGCGCCGGCCGTGATCGGACGGTCCGCGGCGAGCGCGCCGCCGCCGCGCCGAGCCGGTCCTCGCCGCCATCTTTTCGCCCTGAGCGCCGCTATTCGTGGCCGAAGCGACGATCGAAGCGGAGGAGGGGACCGATGCGGGACATTCGGCCGAGCGGCGAGGATCGAAGAGGCGGGCGCCGCCGGGCGTCTCGGCGCCTGGCGTCGGTCCTTTCGGCGACGCTCATCGTCGGCGTCGCGGCTTGCGGCGCGAAGCCGGGAACGATGGCGGGCGACGCGGCGCCGACGGGCCGGTGCGTCACGCCGGCGGAGACCGTTCTGGAGCGCTTCCGCCTGCCCGAGGACTGGGTCTTCGCCGAGACGATGCGCGACGGCGCCGCGCTGCGCTGGGGCGGCGGCGGGCGCTCGCAGGAGCAGATCGTCCTCATCCTGCCGGGTCTCGAGGAGCCGATCGAGCTCTTCGGCGAGATGGCGCGGATCCTGACCGAACAGGGCGCCGAGGTCTATGCGGTCGACTGGCGCCATCAGGGCCGCTCGGAGCGCTACGGGCCGGATCCCGAGCGCGTCAATGTCGATGATTTCGACGTCTATCTCGCCGATCTCGACGCGATCGCCGCCGACGGCCTCGACGCGCGGCTCGCCGCGTTCGACGGCGAGTTCGTCGTCGCCGGCTCGTCGATGGGCGGCCATCTCGCGATCCGTTGGGCCGATCGGCGCGACGACATCGACAAGCTGGTGCTGATCTCGCCGGCGATTCAGCCCTACGGCGCGCCGCGGGAGGTTTGGGCCGCCTTGCTCGCGCTGACCGCCGGTTTCGGCGACGCCTACGCGGCGGGACAAGGGCCGTGGAGCGACGCGGAGTCGCTCGACGACTGCGCCGGCGGCGATTTCAGCGGCTACGAGCCGCGGGCGGCCGCCTGGCGTCACCTTCTGGTCCGCGATCCCGGCTTGCGCGTCGGCGGGCCGACCTACAACTGGCTCGCCGCCATCGTCGAGTCGAGCTACGCGATCGACGCGCTTCCTCCGGGCTATACGAGCGCCGAGATCGTCGTCTTTTCGGCCGAGCGCGACCGCTATGTCGACAACGCCGCGCAGCGTCAGTTCTGCCGCCGTCAAGGCGCGTCTTGCGCGCTGGTCTCGCTCGACGCCGAGCACTCGGCGTTCCTGGAGCGCGACCTGATCTTCTACACGATCCTTCAGGAGATCCTCGGCCGGAAGGTCTTCCGATTCTAAAACGTTCGGCGGCGAAGGAGTGGCGAATGGGCTCAGACACGGACGCCGCGCGCGGCGGCGGATCATCGATCGGCCGCTGGGCGGCGGAGCTGGTCTTCAAGGCGCTGACCGCTCGGGCGCATCGCCAGGTCGCGGAGCTGTGGCGGCCGCCGGTCGAGGGCGGCAGCGCCTGCGTCACGCCGCCGGCGGAGGTTCTCGAGCGGTTCGAGCTGCCAGACGACTGGACGTTCGACGTCGTCGCCAACGGCGAGGCGAGGCTGCGCTGGGGCAAGTCGGGCCGGAGCGAGCGCGACATCGTCCTGATCCTGCCGGGCGCCGAGGAGCCGATCGAGATCTTCGGCGAGCTCATCCGATCGCTCCGCGCGCGCGGCGCCGAGATCTACGCGATCGACTGGCGCCATCAGGGAAAGTCGAGCCGCGATCCCGTCGACGACCAGCGCGTCAACGTCGCCGATTTCGGCCTCTATCTCGACGATCTCGACCGGATCGCGGCGGCGGCGCTCGACGCGCGGCTCGCGTCCTTCGACGGAAGGTTCACGGTCGTCGGCTCGTCGATGGGCGGCCATCTCGCGCTGCGCTGGGCGGCGCGGCGCGACGACATCGACCGGATCGCGCTGATCTCGCCGGCGATCCGGCCCTTCGGCGCGCCGAGATGGCTCTGGTCGCTCGCGACCTGGAGCGCCGTTCGCGCAGGGCGCGGCGACGAGTACGCGGTCGGGCAAGGCCCTTGGGACGAGGCGGAGTCCGCGGCCTTCTGCGGCGGTCTCGCCGCGAGCGACTACGAGCCGCGCGCCGCGGCCTGGCACCATCTCCTGATGCGCGATCCGGGCCTGCGCGTCGGCGGGCCGACCTACAATTGGCTCCGCGCGATCACGCGCTCGAGTCGCGAGATCGACAAGCTGCGGCCCGGCTTCACCTCGGCGCAGATCACGATCTTCTCCGCCGACCGCGACCACTATGTCGACAACAACGCGCATCACCGCTTCTGCGACCGCCATCGCGCCAACTGCTCGGTGGTCTCGCTCGACGCCAAGCACTCCGCCTTCCTCGAGCGCGACGACGTCTTCAACGTGATTCTGGACGGCGTCGCGGGCGGCGCCGGCGCGTATACCGAAGCGGCCTGAGGCTCAGCCCCGCTCGCCGGGCGCGCAGGCCGCTGGCGCGTCGCGAGCGGCGGCGGTCGCGCAAAGCGCGTCGAGCCTCTCGTCGGCCTCGGCCTTCTGCGAGTAGGCGACATAGCCGACGCCGACGAAGTTCAACGTGAAGGCGAGCAGCACCGCCAGCCCGAGCTGCGTCCGCGCCGCGAGCCGCTTGGCCGCCTCGGCCCGGCGGTCGGTCTCCTCGAGCGCGTCCTCGACGAAGGTTCGCGCCCTCTCGCCGATTTCCTGCTCGTGCTCCGACAGCCATTTGACCACCTTGTCGCTCGGTTCGTCGAAGATGTTCTGGCCGACATTCTTCTCGTCGAGCTCGCGCGCGCTCTCCACCCGCTGCAGCCAGGACAGGAAATCCTTGTTGTTCCTGAGCCACCCGTCGATCGGCGGCCGGCGCAGCAGCGCTTCATGCGCGACCTCCAGGAGCACGCGGCCCTCTTTGTCGCGCGACTGCGTCAGGAGGTGCTTGTTCACCATCTGATCGACGAGCAGCTCGAGATCCTTGTCGCCGTCGACGACCTCGCGCTCGAGCCCGACCAGGCGTTTCGCGCCCGCTTCGCCCCATGTCGCGAGATGCGGGATCATCAGCCGGCGCAGCGCGGCCTGCATGTCGACCTCAGGCTTGAGCGCCTGCGCGTCCGCCATCGCCGAGCCCAGCCGCGTCTCGAGCGCGCCTTCGAGCCGCCCGCCCTTGAGATAATCTTCGAGCGTCAGCGTCACGTCTTCGCCGTTCAGGCGCTCCTCGACCATCTGCTCCAGCGTCACCGCGAGCCAAGGCAGCGCGTCCGCGCCCGCGCTGTCGTTGAGCAACTCCTGGACCAGCGTATTCTCGATGGTCAGGTTGAGGCCGACCTGGGCCGCCACGCGCGCCGGCTCTCTGATGACGTCGAGGAAGCGCTCGCGCGGGATCGCCGGCAGCGCGATCTGCGCGATCGGCGGCAGCTCGTGGCGCCCGACCGTCGAGACCAGCGCGCCGACGCTCTCCGCCCGCAGCGTCAGAATGTAGACCGGCCGAATCGCGCGGCGCAGCTTGGCCGAGCCCTTGAGCAGCTCGAAGAAGCGCTCCGTCTCGGGCGCCGCGCCTTCGACGAAGAGCTCCTCGGCCTGGTCGACGCCGAAGACCAGCGTCGGCGCGTCGACGAGGTCGAGCCCTTCGACGTCCGTCCGCGCCTCCTTGGCGCCCTTCGCGAACCGCTTCAGCAAGTCGGCGTAGGTCGCCCTTGCTTGCTCGATCGGCCCTGTCAGCGCGGCCGCCGCCTGGGCGACGTCGTCGCCGAGATGCTCTGCGATCCGCGCGAGGCCGTTCGGTCCGGCGATCATGCCGCCGCTCGGCCGCAGGATCTCCAAGGGCTCGAACTCGTGGTCGCGCATCAGCCGCGGCCAGAGGCCGGCCTTCAGATACGAGGACTTGCCGGCGCCCGACGCCGCCTCGATGACGAAGAGGCGGCCGTCGCCGATCGTCCTCAGCTCGCGCATGCGCCCGATGCCGGCGTTGATCTCCGGGTCGCGGCCGAAGAAGATCCCGGCGTCGTTCGTCGAGAAGCCGCGCAGGCCCGGATACGGGTTCGGCGATTCGCCTTCCGGCGGCCGCCACGAGAAATGATCCGCCGCGAGACCGTGGCGCTCGAGGCTGACGCGGAGCTTGGCGAGCGCGTTCTCGTTGAAGCCGATCGTCTTGACGACCTCCGCGTCGGCGGCGCGGTCGACATGCTTCACCTCGTAGGTCTTCGTCGTCGGCTGCGCGTCGAGCTTGACGAGCTGCAAGTCTCGCAGGCGGCCGAGCCGTTCGTCGGTGACTTCGAGACCGTACAGGATCGCGACGAACACCGGTTTGCGCAGATCGCGCGCGAGGTCGATCTCCTTGCCGACCTCTTCGCTCGCCAGCGCGGTCGGCGAGGCCAGCACGACGACCGCTTCGCAGCGGCTGTTGGCCTCGACAAGCCGCTCGCGCCAAACTTCGCCGGCATGGATGCTCTTCACGTCGAGAAAGACGTCGCGTTGATCATAGCCGATTTCGGTCAGCCATCGGCTGAAGGCGATGCTCTCGTGATTGTCGTGACTGGAATGCGAAATGAAAATGCGCTCTCTCATCGAAAGCCGCTCCCCCTCGTTGCCGCGCGCCGGCGCCGCGCCCGTCCCGCCAGCCCGCGTTCGCAGGCCAGGTGATCGAGTGGACACGCCCCTTCGTCAATCCGCCGCGGAACGCGTTCACCATCCTTCAAAAATCGTGTAGTCGCAACTCCATGGCGAGGCGGGGAGGGGACGCGGCATGGGTGAGGTGGTCGAGATCGGGGGGATCGTCGCCTCGGGGCTTCTAGCGCTCTTTCTCGGGACGTTGCTTCTCTATCGCCGGCGCTTCGCCCGGAGCGGCGAGGCGGTTCGGCGCGCTTCGGCGCTCTTCTATCACGGCGAGGGGCGACGCAAGCGCGGCTTCGTGCCGGCGATCGCCGTTCTGATCGAAAAGGCGTCTTATCTGCTCTATGCCGGCGCCGGCCGGGACATCCGCTATCGCGGCTTCATTCGCGTCTACGGCATCTTCCTCTCGATTTCGATCGGTTATACTGTCAGCTTTTTCTTTATTTCGTGGATTCTGGGCGGGTCTGGTTCCGTTGGCCAGGTCGACATCTACGAGAAATGGTCGTTCGAAGACGGGCGTCTGCAGCTCTTGGGGCTGATGGCGGCGTTTGCCGTCGTGCTCGTGCTGGTTCTGTCGGACTATGATCGGAGCGAAGCGATCGCCAGAAAGATTTTTTCGAAAATTCTATTCGAAAGGGCCTTCGATATCTTCAGCGTCATCTTCACCTTCGCCGTCGTATAT
The DNA here is from genome assembly GCA_964588915.1 of uncultured Neomegalonema sp. Classification (GTDB taxonomy): domain Bacteria; phylum Pseudomonadota; class Alphaproteobacteria; order Rhodobacterales; family Rhodobacteraceae; genus JALEGB01. The sequence continues at coordinate 6,638 of CAZPTD010000085.1, forward strand.
TATACGATCTACGAAGGAACCGAACTTGACGTTATTCCGCCGTCCTGGGTCGATCCGCTCGAATCGAAAGCGGTCTCGGCGTTCGTGGCCGCGACGCTCGCCGCTCTCTTCGTCGCCACGTCGGTGACGAAGATCATGGGCATGACCTGGGGCAGCCTCGCCGGCGTCGCCTTCTGGCTCGACGTCCCGATCATCATCGTGTTTCCGTTCGCCTTGATCATCTCCGTGATCGTGTCCGGTTTTTGGCCGCTCGTGATCTCGGGCGTCTTGGTGCCGAGCGTGCTCATCGCCTATTTCGGCTTCGACGGCCACCTGCTCGACACGGGCCGGTACATCGTCGCCGCCGCGCTCGCCGCGCCGCTCGCCGCGGCGGTGTATCAGAACTGCGCTCCTTATTATAAGGAGCATCACGGCAACGTCGTCTTCGCCATATTGCTGGCGGCGATCACGCTCGTGGTTCTGTCCTTCGCTTTGGCGCTCAAAGACAGCGCCACGAATCGGGACATCGCCTATTTCGTCCTGTTCTTCTGGCTGATGCTGCCGCTCTGCAACGCGATCTGGGACGCGCTGTCTTGGTCGGTGACCTGGGAGCTGCTGACGCGCTTGCGGGAAAGGTTGGATGAACTCGGGCGGCGACCGCGCTCTCTCGGCGCCGAGATCAGGAAGGCGCTGCTGTTTCTCGCGCACCTATTGTTCGAAATCGTCGCCGCGTCGGCGGCGTTCTTCGGCGTGGCCGTCTCGATCTTCCTGGTTTTCTTCTGGTCGAACTCCTTCATATTGAGGGATGGCGAAGAAGTCGTCGCCGACTATCCGATCGACATCATCGGCATCACCAGCGCCTTCATCGAAAACCCGCTGTCGGGCGACGGCTTCTGGATGGCGACGCTGCTGCTCAGCACCCTACTGCCGACGGTTCTGCATCTGATCGTGGTTTCGGTCGGATCGGCCGATCTCGTCGCGCGCTCGGATCGCATCCAGAACGACCTCAGAATCGCCGCCGCCGCGCCGGGATCGGCGGCCCTCGATCGCGCGGCCGCGGGGCGGCTCGCGCTCTATGTCGCCAAGTTGCTCGTCGCCAGCGTGGCGACGCTTTGCGCCGCCGGCGCGCTGATCTGGGTCTTGTCGAACGCGTTCGGCGCGAAACTGCTCTGCGAATTCGCCCATTTCTTCGCGGATCGCTCGGCGCCGGTCGAGGGCCTCGTATGCGAGCGCCTCTGACGGCGCGGTCGGGGAGGGAGGCCTCGGAATGGACACGAGCTTGAGCGCCGAGAAAGCGGCGGAGCCGACGCCGGCGCCGGCGCGGCTGTCGGCCTGGCGCCTTCTGGCCTACGCGGCGCCGCAGCTCTCGCTTTCGGCGCTCTACTTTCCGGTGCTGCTTTTCGCGTTGCCAGTCTACGCGACCGACTTCGAGCTGCCGCTCTACACCATCGGCGTCGTGCTGATCCTGGTGCGCTTGCTCGACGCGGTGTCGGATCCGCTGATGGGCTGGCTCTCGGATCGGCTGCGCACGCGCTTCGGCCGCCGCAAGATCTGGCTCGTGATCGCGACGCCGCTCGTCTGCCTCAGCACCTGGATGGCGTTCCGGCCGCCCGAGGACGTCGACCTCGTCTACGCGGCGATCTGGCTTTCCGCCGTCGCGCTCAGCTGGACGGTCGCGCTGACGCCGTATCTCGCCTGGGGCGCCGAGCTCGCCACCGACTACGAGGGCCGCGCGCGCGTCAGCGCCTGGCGCGAGGGCTCGCAGCTCTTGGGCGCGCTCGTCGCGGCCGGCCTCTTCTCCTATGGCGGCGGCGGCGCCGGCGGCCTGGCGGCGATCGCCGTCTTCGTCCTCGTCGCGCAGCCGGTGCTGACGCTCGTCGCCATGATCTTCGCGCCCGAGCCCGTCGACCGCAGCCGCGTGATCGTGCCGCGCCAGGGCTGGCGCAACCTCTTCGGCAACCGTCCGTTCTGGCGGCTCCTGGCGGCGCAGATCATCAACAGCGCCGCGGACGCGTTGCCGGCGGCGCTGGCGCTCTTTTACGCCGATCTCGTGCTCGACATGGACCAGGCGGAGACCTCGCTCCTGCTCGGCGTCTATTTCGTCGCCGCCGCCGCCTCGCCGCCGATCTGGTCCTGGGCGGCGCGACGCATACAGAAGCACCAGGTCTGGGCGCTGGCGATGATCGTCCATTCCGCCGCGCTCGCGGTGGTGCCGTTTCTCGGCCCGGGCGACTATGTCGGCTTCGTCGCGCTGCTCGTCATCACCGGCATGGGCTTCGGCGCCGACGTGGTGCTGCCGCCGGCGATCCAGGCGGACGTCGTCGATGTCGACACCGCGCGCAGCGAGGCGCAGCGCACCGGCGTCTATTTCGCCATCTGGAGCTTCGCCGGCAAAGGCGCGACCGCGGTGATCGCCGGCGTCGCGCTGATCACGCTCGGCGATCCCAATCTCGGCACGGTGATCGAGCCGACGCCGTCCTTCCTGACCTGGCTGGTGTTCTTTTACGCGATCGCGCCGATCCTGCTGAAGGCGATCGCGATCGCGCTGGTCTGGCGCTTCCCGCTCGACCGCGCGGCGCAGCGGAAACTGAAGAGCGACATCGAGGCGGGCGGGCCGCAGCGGCTCTAGCGACCAGGGTAGGCCGTCGATCGCGCTTCGGCGGCGAGCAGCCCGTCGATCAGGTCTTCGGTGACGGCGACGCAGCGCTCGCCCTCGGCCGGCGCGCGCTGGAGCCCTTGGCGCAGATAGAGCCCGTCGATCATCGCGCCGATCGCCTCGGCCGCCCGCTCGGCGTCGTCCTTCGTCGGCAACCGCCTCAGCTCGTGCAGGAGGTTCGACCGCAGACGGCGCACATAGACGGCCAGGAGCCGAGCGTAGCGCGGCGAGGACGCCGACTTGGCGTAGAAGATCACCCAGGCCGCCACCGTGGTCGGCGCGAACTGCGCCGGCGCGAAGCTCGCGGCGACGATCGCGGAGAGGCGCGCGCGCGGCGACCGCGCCGCGCGGAGCCGCTCGACGACGTCGATCCGGAACGCCGTCAGCAGGTGGCGCATCGCCGCCAGAAAGAGGTCGTCCTTGCCGCCGAAATAGTGATGCGCGAGCGCGGACGAGACGCCGGCGCGCTGCGCGATCTCGCCGACGGTCACGTCGAGCGAGCTCGCCTCGCCGACCGAGTCGAGCGTCGCCCGGATCAGCTCGTCGCGCCGATCCTCGGACCGCTTGCGTGTTCGCGCTCGGCTCGTCACCGGCGTTCGCCTCCGATACGTATTGACGCGTCAGTCAATAGGCGCTCACACTATCGCGCGACGCCGCAGAGTCCATCCGAGCGCGTCCACGACTGACAGCCGAACGATCTTGGGAGACGCATTATGGTCAGAAAAGCAATCGCGATCGCGTTGATCGCCGCAGGAGCGACGCCGGCCCTCGCGCAAGAGCCGGAGAGCTGCGGCCTCGTCCGCTTCTCGGATGTCGGCTGGACGGACATCACCGCGACGACCGCGACGACGGCCTATGTGCTCGAAGCGCTCGGCTACGAGACCGAGACGCTGCTCCTGTCGGTGCCGGTGACCTTCACCTCGCTCGCCAACAACGACATCGACGTGTTCCTCGGCAATTGGATGCCGACGATGGAGGCGGACATCGCGCCCTATCGCGAGGCGGGCACGGTCGACATCGTCGGCATCAACCTCGAAGGCGCCAAATACACGCTCGCCGTCAACCAGTCGCTCTACGACGCCGGCCTGACGAGTTTCGGCGACATCGCCGCCTTCCGCGAGCAGCTCGACGCCAAGATCTACGGCATCGAGCCAGGCAATGACGGCAACCGCCTCATCCAGACGATGATCGACACCGACGCCTTCGGCCTATCCGGCTTCGAGGTGATCGAAAGCTCCGAACAGGGCATGCTCGCCGAGGCCGAGCGCGCGGCCCGGCGCGGCGAGGGCATCGTGTTCCTCGGCTGGGAGCCGCATCCGATGAACGCCAATCTCGAGATGGCGTATCTCGAAGGCGGCGACGACTATTTCGGACCGAATCTCGGCGGCGCGACCGTCTACACGCTGACGCGGTCCGGCTACGCCGCGGAATGCGCGAATGTCGGCAAGCTCCTCGACAATCTCGTCTTCACGCTCGCGATGGAGAACGAGATCATGGGCGCGATCCTCAACGACGGCGCCGAGCCGGCGGACGCGGCTGCGGCGTGGCTGAAGGCGAACCCGGAGATCCTCGACGTCTGGCTCTACGGCGTCACCACGCGCGGCGGCGACGAGGCGCTGGCGGCCGTACGGTCGGAGCTCGATCTCTAGGATCGGCGCGGTCGAGCGGCGGCGCTCCAGATTGCGCCGCCCCGGCCTCGAGCCGGGCCTCGGAACCGTGGCCGGCGCGTCCGCTTCAAGCGCGGCGACGCCGTCGCGCCCGACATCTCGGACCTCGCGCCGGTTCACATGCGTCGCCGAGACTGAAGCAAAGAGGATCTCCGAGTGGCGGACGACGCAACCTGGCTCGACAGATCGCAGGATTGGCTCGAGGACAACAAGCTGCCGCTCGGACGCGACGTGCGCCAGGGCGTCGATTGGCTCACGACCGAAGGCCAATCGACCTTCGACGCCATCAAGGCGTTTATCCAGACCTGCATCGACGGCATCCTCTGGGTGCTGGAGACGCCGCATCCCTTCGTGATCGTCTTCGTCTTCGCCGCCTTCGCCTACTACATGCGGCGTTCGGTTCTCTTCACGCTCTTCGTCGTCGCGAGCCTGCTCCTGATCGTCAATCTCGGCTATTGGGAGGACACGGTCGAGACGCTGGCGCTGCTGATCGCCTCGACCATCGTCTGCATGGGGCTCGGCGTGCCGATCGGGATCGCCGCGGCGCGCAAGCCCTGGCTCTATGCGGCGATCCGGCCGGTTCTCGACCTCATGCAGACGATCCCGACCTTCGTCTATCTCATTCCGGCGCTCATCCTCTTCGGCCTGCGCGAGGTGCCGGGGCTGATCGCCACGGTGGTCTTCGTCATTCCGGCGCCGATCCGCGCCGCGCATCTCGGCGTCTCTTCGACGCCGGCGGCGCTCAAGGAGGCGGGCCGGGCCTTTGGCGCCTCGCATTGGCAGCTCCTCTTCAAGGTCGAGCTGCCCTATGCGACGCCGCAGATCATGGCCGGGCTCACGCAGACGATCATGCTCTCGCTCTCGATGGTGGTGATCGCCGGCCTCGTCGGCGCCGGCGGCCTCGGCGCCGAGACGGTGCGGGCGCTCACCCAGAGCAACATCGCCAAGGGCTTCGAGGTCGGTCTCTGCATCGTGCTCATCGCGATCATCTTCGACCGGATGTTCCGCCGGCCGGAGAAAGCCGCGTGAGCGGGCCGCTGATCGAGATCGACAAGGTCAGCGTCGTCTTCGGCAAGGCGCCGGACCGGGCGCTGGCGTTGATGGACGAGGGCCGCTCGCGCGAGGAGATCGACGCGGCGACCGGCCAGATCCTCGGCGTCCATGACTGCTCGCTCAGCGTCGATCCGGGCGAGATCGTGGTGCTGATGGGCCTCTCCGGCTCCGGCAAGTCGACGCTTCTGCGCGCGGTCAACGGGCTCAACCCGATCACGCGCGGCGCCCTACGCGTGGCGATGTCGAACGCGGGCGCCGACCGCGAGACCGTCGATCTCGCGAGCTGCGACGTTCGGAGCCTGCGGCGCCTGCGCACCGAGCGCATCGCCATGGTCTTTCAGCAATTCGCGCTCCTGCCCTGGCGCACGGTGATCGAGAATGTCGGCTTCGGCCTCGAGCTCTCCGGCGTCTCCGCGGCCGAGCGCCGCCGCCGCGCCGAGGCGCAGCTCGAACTCGTCAACCTCGCGCCCTGGGCGGATCGAAAGGTGCAGGAACTCTCGGGCGGCATGCAGCAGCGCGTCGGCCTCGCCCGCGCCTTCGCCACGGAGG
>CAZPTD010000085.1:12551-13526 GCA_964588915.1 uncultured Neomegalonema sp.
CCTCTTGAAGGACGAGCCCTTCTCCGCGCTCGATCCGCTTATCCGCAACATGCTCCAGTACGAGCTCCTGGAGCTCCAGAAACGGCTCAACCGCACCATCCTCTTCGTCAGCCACGATCTCGACGAGGCGATGAAGCTCGGCTCGCGGATCGCGATCATGGAGGGCGGGCGGATCGTCCAGCTCGACACGCCGCAGAATATCGTGCTCGCCCCGGCGACGCCCTATGTCGCCGATTTCGTGGCGCATATGAACCCGCTCAACGTGCTCAGGGCCTCGGAGGTGATGCGGCCGCTCGGCGGTGGCGCGACGCCGCCTTCGGGCGCGCGCGAGATCGCGCTCGACACGCCGCTCGCCGAGCTCATCGCGGCGCGGCTGGCGCGGCCCGCGCCCTTCATCGTGACCGAGAACGGACGCGCGGTCGGCGTGATCGAGGAGGCGGACATCCTCCGCGCCTTCGTGCGCGATCGGTCGTGTTCCTGAGGAGATCAAAGGAGATCGTCATGCGCGCTCAGCCGAAGGGATCGCATTTCATCGACGGCGCGTATGTCGCCGGCGCCGGCGCCGCCAGGGCGAGCCTCTATCCGGCGACGGCCGAGCCGATCGCGGAGGTCGCCGACGCGACGCCGGCCGAGATCGACGCCGCCGTCGTCGCCGCCGAAAAGGGCGTCGAGACCTGGCGCAGGACGCCGCCGGCCGAGCGCGGCCGCGTGCTCCGCCGCGCCGCCGACATCCTGCGCCGCGACAACCGCGCGCTCTCGGAGCTGGAGACGCTCGACACCGGCAAGCCGATCCAGGAGACGCTCGTCGCCGACGCGGCCTCGGGCGCGGACTGCCTCGAATACTTCGCCGCCCGCGCCGCGACGCTCGCCGGCGAGCATGTCGGCTTCTCCGGCGACGAGGGCGACTTCGCCTATACGCGCCGCGAGCCCTTGGGCGTCTGCGTCGGCCTCGGCGCCTGGAACTATCCCACCCAG
>CAZPTD010000086.1:0-13368 GCA_964588915.1 uncultured Neomegalonema sp.
CGCTGCGCGACGTCTTCCGGCAGCTCGCCGGCGAAGGCTATCTCGTGATCCGCGACAATCGCGGCGCGATGGTCTCGCCGATGTCGCACAAGACCATGCGCGACTTCTTCCAGACCGCGCCGCTCGTCTACGCCTCGATCTCGCGCCTCGCCGCCGAGCGCGCCGACGCCGCCGGCCTCGACGCCCTGCGAGCGGCGCAGGACGCCTTCCGCAAGGCGGTCGCGGCCGGCTCGCCCGACGACATGGTCTATTGGAACGACCGCTTCCATTTCGTTTTGGGCGAGATGGCGGACAACCAGTATCTGATGCCGAGCCTCAGGCGCCTCCTTATCGACCATGCGCGCATCGGCCAGACCTTTTGGCGACCGAAGACGCCGGAGATGCGCGGCCGCATCGAGACCGCCTGCGCGCAGCATGACCAGCTCGTCGCGCTGATCGAGGCCGGCGACGCCGAGGGCGCGGTAAAGCTCACGCTCGACCATTGGGCGCTCTCGCGCGCGCATCTCGACATGTTCGTGCGGCCCGATCCGCTGCCGATCGAGGGGGGCTGAGCGCGACGCGAGAACCTCTCGGACGTTGCTTCGGCGCGCGACGTCCGCCGCCGAGCGTCGGCCGCCAGGCGCCGCCTCCAGTTTTGTTCTACTCGGAGCCGCGATCGCGAGTCGCCCATCGGTTGCGCCGGCGGACGCGGCAAGGATCGAAGACCGGCGGAGCCGGCGCGATTTTCGAGAAAATCGCGTCCTTGCGGCGTCTGGCGGCGTGACCGACCAGCGCGCGTGATTGCGGCTTCGAGTAGAACGAAACGGCGTTCTACTTGGTGAGCGAGAGCAAGAAACGCGATCGTTCCGCCTGGTCCAATGATCGCTTGCGCGCGGCGTCGCTTGTCGCTAGTATTGCATACATTGTGTGCACAAAATCATTCGCGAGGAGAGGACCATGTCCTTCCGCATGCGCTTCGAGGGAATCTACACGCCCGTCGTCACGCCCCATGACGCCGACCACGCCATCGACCGGGACCGCTTCGTCGCGGTGATCGACCATCTGATCGCCGCCGGCGTGCACGGGCTGATCGTCGCCGGCACCACGGGCGAGTATTACGCCCAGTCGCCGGGCGAGCGGATGGAGCTGATGCGCCTCGCGGCGGAGGCCGTCCGCGGCCGCGTTCCGCTCATCGTCGGGACGGGCGCCATGCGCACCGAGGACTCGATCGCCTACGCCGAGGCGGCGAAGGCCGCCGGCGCCGACGCGATCCTGGTGGCGACGCCGCCTTACGCCGTTCCGACCGGCCGCGAGAACGCGCTCCACGCGCTCGCGATCGACCGCGCGGTCGACCTGCCGATCCTGCTCTACAACTATCCCGGCCGCACCGGCGCCGAGATGGACGAGGATTTCCTCGACCGCGTCGGCCGCAGCCCGAATTTCTGCGCGATCAAGGAGAGTTCGGGCGACATCAATCGGGTGCGTCTCCTGGCGCGCGACTATCCGCATATCCAGCTCAGCTGCGGCATGGACGACCAGGCGCTGGAGTTCTTCGCCTGGGGCGCGCGGAGCTGGGTCTGCGCCGGCTCGAACTTCGCGCCGGAGGCGCATGTCGCGCTCTGGCGCGCCTGCGCCGTCGAGGGCGACTTCGCCAAGGGGCGCCGGATCATGTCGGCGATGCTGCCGCTCATGCGCGTGCTCGAGCAGGGCGGCAAGTTCGTCCAATGCATCAAGCACGGGCTCGCGATCCGCGGCCTGCCGGTCGGGCCGCCGCGCCGGCCGCTGCAGCCTCTGAACAAAGAGGAGAAGCGCGCGCTCGCCGAGACCGTCGCCGTGATGGACCGCGCGCTCGCCGAGATCGAGGCGGAGAGCGCCGCGCCGTCCAACGTCGTCAGCATCGATCAGAAGGATGCAGCGGAATGAAGCCGATCGCAGAGGGCTTTCGCGGTTTCGCGAGCGAAGCCACCCTCGCCCTGCGCCGCAGCGCGAGCGTCGCCGTTCGGCGTCGCCAAACGGCGGAGGACGCCGCCGAATGAGCGAGATCCTCACGCGCGACGAATACGCCGCCATCGCCGCCGGCCTGACCCTGCCGCGCGCGCCCTTCATCGACGGCGGCTTCCGCGGCGGCGCGTCGGACTGGACGCTGCCGACATACAATCCGGCGACCGGCGCGCTCCTTGCCGAGATCGCCGCCTGCGGGCCGGAAGAGGTCGACTTCGCGGTCGGGAAGGCGCGCGAGGCGTATCAGGACGGCCGCTGGTCGCGCCTCCATCCGGCCGAGCGCAAGGCGACGCTCCAGCGCTTCGCCAAGCTGATCGAGCGCAACCGCCACGAGCTCGCGGTGATGGAGAGCCTCGACAGCGGCAAGCCGATCCGCGATTGCGCGTCCATCGACGTGCCCGAGACGATCAACTGCATCCGCTGGCACGCCGAGGCGATCGACAAGATCTACGACAAGACCGCGCCCGTCGGCGAGGACGCGATGGCGGTCATCATCCGCGAGCCGATCGGCGTCGTCGGGCTGGTCCTGCCCTGGAACTTCCCGCTCCTGATGCTGGCCTGGAAGATCGGCCCGGCGCTCGCCGCCGGCAACTCGGTCGTCGTCAAGCCGGCCGAGCAGACGACGCTCACCGCGCTCCGCGTCGCCGAGCTGGCGATGGCGGCCGGCCTGCCGCGCGGCGTCCTCAACGTCGCGCCCGGCGACGGCCCGAACGCCGGCGAGCCCTTGGGCCTGCATCCGGACGTCGACATGGTCTCCTTCACGGGCTCGACCGAGACCGGACGGCGGTTCCTGCGCTATTCGGCCGACAGCAACCTCAAGAAGGTGTCGCTCGAATGCGGCGGCAAGAACCCGGCGATCGTCCTCGAAGACGCCGAGGACCTCGATCTCGTCGCCGAGCATGTGGTCAACGCCGCCTTCTGGAACATGGGCGAGAACTGCTCGGCCGCCTCGCGGCTCATCGTCCATGAGGCGGTGAAGGCGCCGCTCGCCGAGCGGCTCTTGGCGCGGGCGCGGGACTGGCGGACGGGCGACCCGCTCGATCCGACCAACCATCTCGGGCCGCTGATCGACCGCGAGCATTTCGGCAAGGTGTGCGGTTATCTCGAGCAGGGCCGCGCGACGGCGACGGCGATCCTGGGCGGCGAGGGGAAGGACGGGTATGTCGCGCCGACGATCTTCGACGGCGTGGCGACGGACAGCGTCTTGGCGCGCGAGGAGATCTTCGGCCCGGCGCTCTCGATCATTTCCGTCGCCTCGACCGAGGAGGCGCTCGCGGTCGCCAACGACACCGACTACGGTCTCGCCGCCTCGATCTTCTCCTCGAACGCGAAACGCGCGCTCCAGGCGGCTCGGGCGGTGCGCGCCGGCACGGTGACGGTCAACTGCTACGGCGAGGGCGACGTCACCACGCCCTTCGGCGGCTACAAGCGCTCGGGCTTCTGGGGCCGCGACAACGGCCTCGAGGCGCATGACCAGTACACCGAGACCAAGACGATCTGGATCGATCTGACCGACCGCGCCGGAGACGCCGTGGCATGACCGCCGCCGAGCGGCGGGCGCGGCGCCTGCCGAAGGATCCGGGGCGGGCGCCCTGGGCGGCGCTCTTGCCGCCGGCGCCTGCGCCTCGGGTGCTGGAGGAGGCGGTCACGGCGGATTGGCTCGTCGTCGGCGCGGGCTTCGCCGGGCTCGCCGCCGCGCGGCGCCTCACGCAGATCCGCAGCGATGACCGGATCGTGGTGCTGGAGGCCTCGCGCGTCGGCGACGGGCCGGCCGGGCGCAACTCCGGCTTCATGATCGACCTGCCGCATAAGCTGACCTCGGAGGACTACGCCGGCGCGGCGGAAGCGGACCGGCGCCAGACCGCGCAGAACCGCGCCGCGATCGCCTTCGCCCGTGAGGCGGTCGAGGAATACGGACTGACGGAGGAGGCCTTCGCCGAGAGCGGCAAGATCAACGCCGCGGCGACCGAGGCCGGCGACAAGCACAATCGCAACTACGCCAAGCATCTCGAGCGCATGGGCGAGCCGAGCGCGCTCCATGACGCCGCGGAGATGAGGCGCATCACCGGCAGCGACTATTATCTGAGCGGCCTCTTCACGCCCGGGACCGCGATGCTGCAGCCGGCGCTCTTCACGCGCGGGATCGCCGCCGGGCTCCGCGACAAGCTCGCGCTCTACGAGGAGAGCCCGGCGCTGTCGATGATCCGCCGCGGCGGCGCCTGGCGGGTCGAGACGCCGAAGGGCTCGGTCGAGGCGCCGGCGCTCGTCCTGGCGCTCAACGGTCATGTCGAGAGCTTCGGCTATTTCCGCCGCCGCCTCGTCCATATCCATCTCTACGGCTCGATGACGCGGGCGCTGACGGCGGCGGAGACCGCGCGTCTCGGCGGCGAGGCGCGCTGGGGTCTGACGCCGGCCGATCCGATGGGCTCGACCGTGCGCCGGATTTCCGGGACCGGCGGCGATCGGATCATCATCCGCAGCCGGGTCAGCTACACGCCGTCGCTCGAGATCGACGAGCGCCGGCTGGCGGAGATGGGCGGGACGCACGACGCCGGCTTCCGCGCGCGCTTTCCGATGCTCGCCGATGTCGAGATGGCGCAGCGCTGGGGCGGCCGGCTCTGCCTCAGCCTCAACGACGCGCCGGCTTTCGGCGAGATCGAGGAGGGCGTCTACTCGGCCTGCTGCCAGAACGGCCTCGGCGCGGCGCGCGGCACGCTGACCGGGCTCTGCGCCGCCGACCTCGCGGCGCGCGGGAACAATCCGATGGTCGCCGAGCTCTTGGCCGAGGAGGCGCCGAAGCCGTTGCCGCCGGCGCCTTTGGACTGGATCGGCGCGACGGCGACGCTGCGCTGGAAAGAATGGCGGGCCGGCCGCGAGATGTGAAGCGGCGGTCCCGAATTCCGGGCTGCGGCCGCTCAGCCGGACAAATCGGTCGGAACGGCGAAGGGCCGGCTCGCGCCGTAATTTCGTCGCCAAGGCGCCATCGACCGCCGGCGCGGCGTCACCAATTTTGAGGACGCGCGCTCCGGCGCGGTGACGGAAGTTCGCTGACACGAAGTCGAGACGGTTTCGGCTTTCATGGCAGCGAAGGAGCCTATTGTGAACGTCAAGAAAACTCTGTCCGGGATCGCGCTCAGCACCGCGATCGTCGGAGCGATGGCCTCGGCGATTGTCGTCTCTTCGGCGTCGACCGCTTCCGCCGGCGATTGCCGGCAGGTGCGCTTTCAGATCATCAACGAGAGCGACAGCCGCATCCGCGTCAATCATGTTCGCATCGTCGGCAATGACGGCACGTGGAACGAGAACCTGAGAAACCGCCGGATCAACGCCGGCCAAAGCTGGACGTCCGATCGGCGGCGGCTGAACCGACTCGACTCCGGCGCCACCGGGCGCTTCACCCTCCGCTACGACTTTCTGAACGCGGCCGACGGCCGCTGGTACGACGCTCAAGCGCCGATGGTCACCGAGCGCTGCGACGACGGCGACCGGATCGACATCACGGTGCGGTGAGCCGCGCGCCGCGGCGACGGCGCCGACCGACGCTCGCCTCGGCGACGCGCGACGTCCGGCGAGGCTCGATCACCTTGGCGCGGCTCTCCGGGGGCGCGCCGCCTCGGTTGCGCCGCGGCCCGCCGAGGGCGTCTTCGCTGCAGGCGCAAGCGGCGATCCGCCTTCGATTTTCTTCCGATCGCGCCATCCGAAAGCCGCAAGGGCTCCGCCGCGATCAGCGTGTCGGCGGCTTGCCGGCCCTGGCGCGCGCTTCGTTATTGGCGACGGCCCGGCTGTCGGGCTCGGAATCTGGAGGCGCGCATGAGAACGACGATCTTGGAGCGGGGACGGACGGCGGTGATCACCGGCGCGGCGCTCGGCATCGGGCGCGCGGCGGCGCTCCGTTGCGCGGGCGCCGGCCTCAATGTCGTGCTGGCGGATCTGCCGGGCGCGGATCTCGACGCCGCCGCCGAGGCGGTCGCCGCCGCCGCGCCGTCGGGCGTCGCCGCGGTTCTGGCGCAGCCTTGCGACGTCGCCGAGAACGCGGAGGTCGAGCGTCTCGCGGCGCAATGCCTGGAGCGCTTCGGGCCGCCGCGTCTCCTGATGAACAACGCCGCCAGCCGCGCCGGCCATGGCTTCGACGCGCCGCTTGTCGAGTGGCGCCGGGCGATGGACGTCAATTTCTGGGGCGTCGTCCACGGCGTCCAATCCTTCGCGCCGGCGATGCTCGCGGCGGACGCGCCGGGCTGGATCGTCAATGTCGGCTCGAAGCAGGGGATCACCAATCCGCCCGGCCATCCGATCTACAATGTCGCGAAATCGGCGCTGAAGACCTACTCGGAAGCGCTCGAGCACGATCTGCGCAACCGCGACGGCAACGCGGGCGAGACGCGCGTCTCGGCGCATCTCCTCGTGCCGGGCTGGACGACCACGGGCAAGCGCGAGCACAAGCCGGGCGCCTGGCTGCCGGAGCAGGTCGTCGACCGCATGGTCGAGCGCCTGGCGCGCGGCGACTTTTATATCGTCTGCCCGGACGACGAGGTGACGGAAGACATGGACCGCCGCCGCATTCTCTGGGGCGCCGGCGACGTCGCCGAGAACCGCCCGCCCTTGTCGCGCTGGCATCCCGACTTCGCCGAGGCGGCGAAGAAGGCCTGCTCCTGAACGAAACTTAGGAGATCGCCTAACATTTTCATTGCGCCGGTCGGGCCGCGATGATAGTTAGGCGCATGGCTAAGCATGAACCGGCGCTCGATCGCGTCTTCACCGCCCTTGGCGACCCGACCCGCCGCGCGATCCTCGCGCGGCTCGCCCTCGGCGACGCCACCGTCAGCGAGCTCGCCGAGCCGCATGAGATGGCGCTGCCGTCCTTTCTCGGGCATCTGAGGAAGCTCGAGAAGGCCGGGCTCGTCGAGACGATCAAGATCGGCCGCGTTCGGCGCTGCGCGCTCAGATCCGAGGCGCTGGCGCCGGCGCGGAGCTGGCTCGACGCGCAAAGGGCGCTCTGGGAAGCGCGGCTCGATCGGCTCGACGCCTATGCCGAGAGCCTCGCCCAAGAGAGAAAGAGTGAGCGAAACCGATGATCGATCTCGACCCGACCACCGACCTCAGCTTCACGCGCAGCGTCGCGGCGCCGCGGGCGATCGTCTGGGAATGCTGGACGACGCCGGAGCACATCCGCGCGTTCTTCGTGCCGAAGCCGCATCGCGTCACCTTCTGCGACATCGATCTCCGGGTCGGCGGCCGCTTCAACACCACCTTCGAGGTCGACGGGAACGAGATGCGCAACACCGGCGTTTATCTCGAGATCGTCGATAAGGAGAAGCTCGTGTTCACAGACGGCTACAGCGAGGGATGGCGGCCGGCGCCCGATCCTTTCATGACCGCGATCCTGCTGCTTGCGGACGAGGGCGAAGATCGCACCGAATACACCGCGATCGTGCGCCACCGCTCGTCCGAGGCGCGCGAGAAGCACGAGGCGATGGGCTTCTTCGACGGCTGGGGAACGGTGGTCGACCAGTTGGAAGCCTATGCGGCGACGCTTGCGGCGCGCTAGAGAATCAGCAGCGACGCGCCGATGCGTCGCCGCGGCGTCCGTCGGCTCCGATGATCCTTTGGAGCGCCGCTCCGTCGCAGCCTCATCCGCCCAAGCGCGGCGGCTGGCCGCCGACCGTTGCGAGCAGTCGTGAGCATTATACGCCGAGGCGTTCCCGAGCCGAACAGGATCGAGCGGACCGGCGACGACACGCCCGCGACGTCGCTCTTTCGCTATGTCGTGCGGATGAGCGGCTGGCGTCAGGCGGCCGTCTGCGGGTTGGCGGCGGTCGTGGCCGCGCTGAGCGTCGCGCCGCTCGAGCTTCAGCGGCTGATCGTCGACGAAGCGGTCGAGGCCGGAGATCTGTCTCGGCTCTACGCGCTCGGCGCCGTCTATTTCGCCGTCATCGTCGCGCTCCAGCTCCTGAAATTCCTGTTCCGCATGTATCAGGGCTGGCTCTCCGAGAGCGCGATCATCGCGACGCGGAGCCATCTTCTCCGGCTCTATGGCGACGGCCCGAAGAAGGAGGCCGGCGAAGAGACCGGCCGCGCGGTGTCGATCGTCGGAGCCGAGGTCGAGAAGCTCGGCGGCTTCGTCGGCGAAGGGTTCTCGGGCGCTTGCGCCAACGCGGCGATGCTGCTCGGCGTCGCGATTTACATGTTCGTCGTCGAACCGGCGATCGCGCTGCTGTCGTTGCTGTTTCTGCTGCCGCAGATCGCGCTGACGCCGCTGATCCAGAGACGTCTGAACCAGCTCCTCGAGCAACGCATCCAATACATGCGCGATCTCGGCGACGACGTCTCGAAAGTCGACGAGCCGGACGCCAAGCGCGGCCAGGACGCGCTGCGCGCGATCTATCGCAATCGGATCAAATTCTTCGCGGTGAAGTTCGCGATGAAGGCGGCGCTGAACTTCCTCAACGCCTTGGCGCCGCTTTCCGTTCTCATCTACGGCGGGTCGCTGGTCTATAGCGGCGAGGCGTCCGTCGGCGTCGTCGTGGCGTTCCTCTCCGGATTCGAGCGGATGTCGAAGCCGATTCGCGAGCTGATCGCCTTCTACCGCGTCGCGGCGCAGGCGACGGTGCAGCACCAGCTCATCGCGAAATGGATGCTGAAGCGCGTCGAACACTGATCGTTTTCGTCAGTCTTCCAGATCAACCCGATCCATCCGGTCCGGATTGGCGGACGGCCGCCAATAACTGCGTTGCTCTGCCGTGCGAATAGGACGATTCTGGTCGCCTTCGAAAATTCCGAGCGTAATCTTGGAGGTCGAGCGGCGATGGAAATACTGCGCCTAAAAATACCGAAGCCTCTTTACATACATGAAGCTGATGAGTCCGAGAAAAAAACGTCGCTATTTCACTATATCTGGAGTATGAGTGGCTGGCGGCAGGTTTTCGTCTGTGTCGTCGCGGTGATGGTGGCGATGCTCAGTCTGGCGCCATTAGAGCTCCAGCGCTTGATCATTAATGAAGCAGTGGCGTCGGAACAGTTATCACAAATATACATTCTCGGCGGCGTCTATTTGGGTGTCATTCTGGCGTTGCAAGTTTTGAAGTTTGCTTTTCGCATGTATCAGGGCTGGCTCTCAGAGAGCGCGATTATCAGGACGCGCGCGCGAATACTTAATCTCTACAGAAAAAAGTCGCCGCGCAAAGACCACGGCGAAGCGGGGCAGGCGATCGTCATCGTCGGGGGCGAAGTCGACAAGCTCGGCGGCTTCGTCGGCGAAGGCCTTTCGGGCGCGGCGGCGAATGCGGCGATGCTACTGGGCGTGGCGAGCTACATGATCATCGTCGAAGCGACGATCGCGTTGTTCTCGCTGCTATTTCTGATTCCTCAGATCGTGCTGACGCCGATCGTGCAGCGGCGGCTCAATCGCCTGCTCGAGCGGCGCATTCATTTTCTGCGCGATCTCGGCGACGACATCTCGGAGATAAACCGTGGGCGCGCCGAGTATTGTCTGGAGGATCTGCCAAAGATCTACCGAAATCGGATCAAGTTCTATGCGACCAAGTTCGCGTTGCGGGCGGCGCTGAACGTCTTGAACGTGCTCGCGCCGCTTTCGGTCCTGATCTATGGCGGCTCGCTGGTGTTCAGCGGCGAGGTTTCGGTCGGCGTCATCGTCGCCTTTCTCTCCGGCTTCGAGCGCATGTCGCAGCCGATCCACGAACTGATCGCGTTCTATCGCGTCGCCGCGCAGGCGTCGGTGCAGCACGAGCTCATTTCGGATTGGATGCAGGCGCGTCCCGAAGACGCGATCCGAACGGATTGAATCGAGGATCGGACGGATGGCTCGGCGGCGCGAAACGCCGTAGGTTCTCGCGACGCCTCGGAACCCTTCGTTCTCCAGGAGCGACGTCCATGACCAAGAAATTCGCCATCTATCCGAGCCTCGACGGCGCGGTCGTCTTCATCACCGGCGGCGCGAGCGGCATCGGCGCCGAGATCGTCCGCGCCTTCGCCGCCCAGAAATCGCGGATCGGCTTCGTCGATCTCGACACGGCGGCGTCCGAGGCGTTGGTCGCCGAAGTTCGAGCCGGCGGCGTCGAGATCGTCCATGAAGAGTGCGATCTGCGCGACGTCGCCGCGCTCGAGCAGGCCTTCGCGAAGCTCCAATCGGCGCTCGGGCCGGCGAGCGTGCTCGTCAACAACGCCGCGCGCGACGATCGCCATGACTGGCGCGCCGTCGACGCCGCCTATTGGGACGAGCGGATGGCGACCAATCTGCGCCACATGTTCTTCGCCATCCAAGCGGTCGCGCCGGGCATGATCGACGCCGGCGGCGGCTCGATCATCAATCTCGGCTCGAACTCCTGGTGGGAGGCGGGCGGCGGCTTTCCTGTCTACGCCACCGCGAAATCGGCGGTGCACGGGCTGACGCGGACGATGGCGCGCGACCTCGGCGACCACCGGATCCGCGTCAACACGATCGTGCCGGGCTGGATCATGACCGAGCGCCAGAAAACGCTCTGGGCGACGCCGGAGGCGCTCGAGAAGCATCGGGCGCGGCAATGCCTGCCGGATCTGATCGAGCCGGTCTACATCGCGCGGATGGCGGTCTTCCTCGCCTCGGACGACGCGGCGATGTGCACGGCGAACAACTACATGGTCGAGGCCGGTTCGATCTGAGCCGCGCGGCGCCGGCTACAAGAGGAACTGATAGACGAGCGTCGCGCCCGGCTGGGTCTCGGCGCGGCGGATCAGGCGCGCCAGACCCTCGACCTCGTTGCGGCCCTCGAGATCCGGAGCTGCGAGAAGAGTCGCCAGCTCCGCCGCCAGCGCCGGCAGCGCCGCTCTATGGACGTAGGCGAGGCGGCGTTCGCCGCGCTTCGGATGCGGAAGGTCGCGCCCTTCCGCCGACGCGCCGAAAAAGAACGCGTCCGCCAGCGCCGGCGAGTCTTGCAGCGCCAGGCTCGCCCGCTCGACGACCACCCAGCTGTCGCCGACGACCTCGGTCAGGCTCCAGGCGTCGCCGCCCTCGACGCTTGTCGCGTAGAGCACGATCTCGACGACGTCGTCGATCTCGCCGGGCGACAGAAACAGCCGGGGCGCGAGCTCGGGCCGCCGCAGGATCCGCTCGAGCGTCTCCAAGCGCCGGCCCCTCCGCATCTTGTCGGCCGCAGGCCCGCCCGCGACCTCTGCGACGACGGCGCGCGCCGCAGGACTGAGCGCCAGGCCGGCGTCGATCTCGTCGAGCGCCGGGCGGATCGTCTCGAAGCGATCGAGATCGATGATCTTGACGAGGAGCTCGCCGGCCATGGTCAGGCGCCTCCATCGGCGAGCGACCGCGCTTCGGCTTCGAGCGCTTCGATTCGCGCCGGATCCATCGGTTCGTCCTCGAAGAGATAGAGCCCCGCCAGCTCCTCGAGCGATCGCGCAAGCTCGTCCGGCGCGTCCGCGAGCGCTCGGCGGCGCAGCGCCAAACGGCGCTCGCCGAGACGCGCCGCCTCGGCGGCGTTCTCAGGCCGATGACGCTGTCGATGCGCGCCGATCATGAGCGACAGCGTCCAGATCAGGTCCGAATGCTCGGCGCCCTTCTCGGCCTCGCGGAGCGCGAGCGCTCGGTCGAGCGACTCGAAGGCGCGGTCGAGCCTGAAATCCGGGATCGCGGCGCGGGCTTCCTCCTCCATTCTCTCGGCTTCAGTGTTCATGCGGATCCCAGGTCGTTGAGCGGGCGAGACGGCTTGCGCCACTATAGCGCCGTGATCTGGCGCGTCGCGCTAAACCGCGCGTCGGTCGAGCCGCCTCCGGCCGCGCCGCTTACCCGGGCAAGCTCAGCTTCGCCGTCCGCCCGCCGTCGATGGCGTAGACCTGACCGGTGACGAAGGACGCCTCGTCGGAGGCGAGCCAGGCGACGAGCGCCGCGACCTCTTCCGCCGCGCCGGCGCGGCCGACCGGATGGATGCGGCCGATCTCGGCGCGAAAGCGCTCCGGTTCCGGCTGAGAGGCGATCATCTCCAGATTGAGCTCGGTGTCGATCCAGCCGGGCGCGACCGCGTTGCAGCGCACGCCGTCCGGTCCGTGATCGACGGCGACGGCGCGGGTCAGCCCGTGGAGGCCGGCCTTCGAGGCGCAATAGGCGGCGTGGTTCGGGTTCGAGCCGAGTCCCTCCACCGAGCCGATATTGACGATCGCGCCGCCGCCCTGGAGATGCGGCAGCGCCGCCCGGATCAGGAGAAAGGGCGCCGTCAGATTGACCGCGATCGTGCGCGCCCAGTCGGCGTCGGTCGTCTCCGCGGCGCGCGCCTCGACCATGAGGCCGGCGTTATTCACTAGCACGTCGAGCCGGCCCGAAGCTGCGATCACCGCCTCGACGATCCGCGCCGGCGCGCTCGGATCGGCGAGGTCGGCGGCGACGGTCTCGAAGCCCTCGGCCGCGCCGCGTTGCGCGGTGAAGACCCGCGCCCCTTCCGCCTGGAGCCGCTCGGCGCAGGCCCGGCCGATGCCGCTGCGTCCGCCGGTGACGAGGGCGACCCGCGCCTCGAAGCGTTGCGCCGCGCCGATCATCCCACGGGCTTTCCGCCATGCGCCTCGACGAGCGCGCCGCAGAGATAGCGCGCGGCGTCCGAGGCGAGGAACAGGATCACGTCGGCGATCTCCGCCGGCGCCGCGATCCGGCCGAGCGGCACGGAGCGGTTGAGATCCTCGATCGCGGTCGCCGGGTCGAGACCGCGCGCGGCGAAGCCGCTTCGGATCATCGGCGTGTCGATCTCGTTCGGGCAGACGGCGTTGATCCTGACGCCCTCTTGCGCGTGATCGCGGCCCATGCATTGCGTGAGCGACGCCAGCGCCGCCTTGGTCATGCAGTAGATCGGATGATCGGGCCCGGGGCGCAGGCCCCAGCAGGACGCGACATTGACGATCGCGCCGCCCGTCCGCCCTGTCGCCTCGTTGCGCGCAAGCAGCGGGATCGCGGCGCGCGAGAGCCGGAAGGGCGCCTCGACATTGACCGCGACGGAAAGGCGGAAGTCGTCGTCGGTCGCCTCCGTCGAGCGGCCGCGGCGGATGATCCCGGCGTTGTTGACCAGGATGTCGAGCCCGCCGAGCGCCTCGGCCGCCCGCGCCGGCAGCGCGTCGCAGTAGCCGCCATCGGCGAGGTCGCCGGGCAGGAGCGCGTCGGCCTCGACGTCGCCGAGCGCCCGATCCGCCGCGGCGACAACCGCGCCCGCCGCCCTGAACCGCGCGACCACCGCCCGCCCGACGCCGCCCGCCGCGCCGGTGACAAGCGCGCGTTTGCCCGCCAATTGCATCGTTCGCCCTTTCTCCATCGCGGTCAGAAGCCGCCGCCGCCGCCTCCGCCGCCATCTCCGCCGCCGCCGCCGTCTCCGCCGCCGCCATGTCCACCACCGTCGACGCCGCCGC
>CAZPTD010000087.1:0-3101 GCA_964588915.1 uncultured Neomegalonema sp.
AGAGCCGCATCCATCGCGAGCGGCGCAAGGGCGAGCTGACGTCGGAGGCGATCGGCGAGATCTGGATGGCGGCGCAGCAGGAGAGCCTCGGCGACGCCTTCCGCTATCCGGACGACTACGCGACGTTTTGGACCTACATCCCGCACTTCATCCATTCGCCCTTCTATGTCTACGCCTACGCCTTCGGCGACGGGCTGGTGAACGCGCTCTACGCGGTCTATGAGGAGAGCGCCGCGAAGGGCGACGCCGGCTTCCAGGCGAAGTATTTCGACATGCTCCGCGCCGGCGGGACGAAGCGCCATAAGGAGCTGCTCGCGCCCTTCGGGCTCGACGCGTCCGATCCGGCGTTCTGGGGCAAAGGGCTCGGCGTCATTTCGAACATGATCGACGAGCTCGAAGCTCTGGAGGGCTAGTCGAGAGAGGAGGGGGCGGAATGCCGATTGCGAAGGTTGGGCTCACCACGGGCGATTTCGCGCCGCGGCTGATGGATCTGCCGGCTTGTCTCGACCGTTTCGAGGCGCTCGGCGTCGAGAGCGTCGAGCTTTCCATGGCGGCGTTCGACGTGGTCTTGAACGGTCGCGCGGCGCCCGAGCGGCTCGCAGAGCTGAAGCGCGTCTGCGCGGGCCGACCCTTCGGCTACACGACGCATGGACCGGTGACCTCGAGCTTCACCGATCGGCGGCATCTTCAGATCCAGAAAGACGTCTGCCGCGCGCTCCTCGACGTCTCGGCCGAGATCGGCGCGACGGCGCAGGTGCATCACGGCGGCGCGACGCCGGTCGACGACCAGCATGAGACCGCGGCGCTGCGCCAGATCGAGACCGAGACCTTCGCGGAGCTCGCGCGTCACGCCGCGGGCTGCGGCGTCGTCCTCTGCGTCGAGAACATCTTCGCCTTCGACCCGAAGATCCGGATGGCGGCGCCCAACGAGCTGGCCGAGCAGATCCGCGCCGTCGACAACCCGCATTTGCGCGCGACGGTCGACTTCAGCCACGCGGCGATCAACGCCCATAATCGCGGCTTCGACCTGATGGAGAGCCTGCGCGCGCTGGCGCCGTTCGCCGGGCATCTGCACGTCCATGACAGCTTCGGCAAACCGAAGACCATCGAGACCTTCACCTATGGCGAGATGGTGAATTACGGCATGGGCGATGTGCATCTGCCGCCGGGCTGGGGCGCGCTCGACTGGGACGCGATCGCCGCCCTGCCCTATCCCGAGACGCCGATCGTCGCCAATCTCGAGATCGGCAAGCGGTTCGAGGACCAGCTTGAGAGCTCGATCGCGCTGGCGCGGCGGATGATCGAACGCGCCGCCTGACGCCTGCGCCGACATCAGGAACGCCGCGCGCGGCCGGCGCCCGCGCCGCGCGGCGTGCGCAGCTTCGTCGCTCGGAAACGACGCTCGGCCGCTGCTCGCCGAGACAGCGGACGACGTTCCTGGCGCCGAGTGTTGTCGGCCTAAACATACAACCCACAATATATTGCGCAAAAACCTATATAGGTGCAGCATCTGCTGAGAGGCGCGACACCGCGCAAGAGGCGCGCGACGAGACGACGAGAGATCAGCGCGACGCCTCGCGGTCACCCGGCCGGCGCTCTCGTCGTTCCGCCGCGCGCGCGGCGCGCGCCGTCAAGAAGGATAGGAGGGCGCGCCGATGCCCGCAGCGAAAATCATCGTCCGCAAGAGCGCCTTCGACGCGCGCGCGACCGATCCGAGCCGTCTCGTTCTGAACGTCGTCGAGTTCGTCGCGGCGATCCTGCAAGACGACGCGGTGTCCAAACGGCGAACGCCGCGGCGCGCGCTCGACGTGTCGAACGCGGACCACTACCTGCTCGTCGCGACGGACGGCGGACATAGTCGGTTCATCTTCGACACGAAGCTGACGGCCCAGAAGACGTGGCGCAGCATCGAGCGCGCCCTCGAAAGCATGGAGGCGATCCGGCATCTCCGGGTTTTCCGGGCGATGCTCCAGTGGACGAATGAGCATCCTGGCGAGGCGAACGCGCAGACAGGCCTGCCGGGCGGTCGCGCGGACGCTCTCGACGACCTCGACGCGGCGCTTTTCGCGATCGAGGAGGATGACAAGATGCGGCGGCGCGCCGCGCGCTGGATCGCAGGCTGGACCAACCTGACGGTCGTCGAGGACGAGCGCTATGACGCGGCCGTCCGAGACTTCATCGCGGCCGCCGCGGCGCAGTCGCCGCTGAAGACGACGCCGAGGCGCAGTTGGGCGCCGCCCTTGCGCGCTGAGCGGAGCGATCTCGTCGAGCGTTCTATCGTCGCCGCGGCGCGGCGCGGCGGCGCGCGCTACGAATGGCCCGAGATCCGCTGCGCGCTGCCGTTCTCCAACGACGGAAAGTCCAGCATCGCCGATATTGCGCGCTGGCTCCACAATCCGGTCTACCTCGCGCTCGAGGATCTCCGCGCGCAGGCGCCGCACTCCTCGGCGCCGAGGGAGACGCGCGGCGCGCATCTTGCCGAGGACCGGTCATGGCCGGAGCCCACCTACGTTCTGCGGCTCTCGTCCGGCGCGTATTTCGCGACCTTCGGCGGCGGGTTCTGGCTGTTGCGGGCCTGCCGGTTTCGAGCGGTGAATCGCGTCGGCGCGCGCCGCCCGAAAGACGGCGCGCCATGGGCGCGCGCGCAGGACATCGAGGCGGCGCCGGGCGCGGTCTTGGCGGCGACGTCGATGGCGCGCGCGGAGCGGCTGGCGCAATTCGCCGTCGAGAGCCGGGCGGCGGCGGCGATCCACCACCTCGCGCAGCGATTCGGGGCCGTCCAGATCGACAGCGTCGCGCCGATGAGCTTCGAAGAGCGCCGATCGGAGCGGACGAGCGCCCGGTGGATGGTCGCGATGCGCGACCCGGCCGACAGCGCGGCGCAAATGCGCCTGGTCGACATCGACATGACCGAGGCGCGGATCAGCGTCGACCTCGTTCAAGATCCCGCGCGCTGGAAGAGCGTGTCGGACTACGAGGCGACGGCCGACCGCGGCGAGATCGAGACCCATTGGCGCGCGCTGTTGCGGCCGTTGACGGCCGCGTGACCGCGCTCAGGCGCCGACGACGTTTGCCTCCGGCCCGTAGGGAAAGCCGGTGAC
>CAZPTD010000087.1:3111-13338 GCA_964588915.1 uncultured Neomegalonema sp.
CCGGGACGTTGAAGCGGGCCTGACGGGCGCGAGAACTTGACAGGTCACCATATTCGCCGATGCGTCAGCGTTTCAGCGGGCAGGAATGATGTTGTGTTCCGGGCCGAACGGGAAGCCGGTGATGTTTTCCGCGCCGTCCTCGCCCACCACCAGGATGTCGTGCTCGCGATAGCCGCCGGCGCCGGGCTCGCCCTCGGGGACCCAGAGCATCGGCTCCATCGAGACGACCATGCCGGGAGCGAGCGCCGTGTCGATGTCCTCGCGGAGCTCGAGCCCGGCCTCGCGGCCGTAATAGTGCGACAGCAGGCCGAAGGAGTGGCCGTAGCCGAAGGAGCGATACGCCAAGAGGCCTTCCTCGGCGAAGAAGCGGTTGAGCTCGGCGCAGATCTCGGCGCAGGAGACGCCCGGCCTGATCAGCGACAGCCCGAGCTCATGGGCGGCGACGTTCGCCTTCCAGATCCGCAGGCTCGCCGCGTCCGGTTCGCCGAGGAAGAGCGTGCGCTCCAAGGCGGTGTAGTAGCCCGAGATCATCGGAAAGGCGTTGAGGCTGAGGATGTCGCCCGTCTCGAGCCGCCGCGCCGTCACCGGGTTGTGGGCGCCGTCGGTGTTCGGCCCGGACTGAAACCAGACCCAGCTGTCGCGGAGCTCGCTCTCGGCAAAGCGCTCCGCGATCTCGAGCTCCATCGCGTCGCGGCCGGCGATGGCGACGTCGATTTCGCGAACGCCCGGCCGGACGGCGTCCTTGATCGCCGCGCCGCCGATGTCGGCGATGCGCGCGCCTTCGCGGATGAGCGCGATCTCCTCCGCCGACTTGATCATCCGCCGCGCCATCGCGTCGGCGGCGATGTCGACCGTCTCCGAGACGCCGAGCGTCGCGCCGAGCGTCTCGCGCTGCGCCAGCGTCAGATGATCGGCCTCGATCCCGAGCCGGCCGGCGCCGCCGAGAAGCGACGCGACCGCGCGCCAGAAATTGTCGCGCCGCCAGTCGGTGTAGATGACGTTGTCGCCGATCGAGCGCCGCCAGGGCTGACCGCCGTCGATATTGGCCGAGATCGTCGTGCAGGCGTCCTCGGTGACGACGCAGCCGTAGGGACGGCCGAAGCTGCAATAGAGAAAGCCCGAATAATAGGCGACGTTGTGCATCGAGGTGAGCAGCGCCGCCGGAATGTCGCGCGCGCGCATGATCTCGCGCAGCCCGGCGAGGCGTCTTTCGTATTCGGCCACCGAGAACGGCGGGACGGCCTTGACGCCGTTCGGGCGGCGGAAGAATTCGGGACGGTCGTCGAGATCCATCGGATCACTCCCAACTCGAGCGCCGCGCCGCGGCGGCCCAGCGCGCCGCCTCCTGCGCCAAGGCCGCGAAGAGCGCGCGCTGACGCCGCGCGTAGATAAGATGCTCGGGATGCCACTGGACGCCAAGCGCGAAGCCGCCCTCCGAAAGCTCGATCGCCTGGATCATGCCGCCTTCGTCGCGCGCCGCGACGCGCAGGCCCTCGCCGAGCCGATCGACCGCCTGGCTGTGCAGCGAGTTGACACGCATCGGCTCGACGCCGGCGATCGCGGCGAGCCGGGTGCCGGGCTCCACCTTGATCGTCTTCCTCGGCAGAACGGTCCTCCGCTTTCGGCTGCCGAGATGCGTGCCGTAGGCGTCCTGGTCGAGCGTGCCGCCGAGCGCGACGTTGATCATCTGCGCGCCGCGGCAAATGCCGAGCACCGGCAGGCCGTCGGCGATCGCGGCCGAGGCGAGCCGCCGCTCGAGCGCGTCGCGCGCCGGATCGAGCCGCGCCGACGCCACGACGGCGCCGCCGTAATAATCGGGCGAGATGTCGTCGCCGCCGCCGATGACGAGACCGTCGACCGCCGCGAGATCGGCCGGCGCGCCGGCGCGCCAACGGACGGCCTCGCCGCCGCCGCGGCGGACGGCGAGCGCGACGAGCGGAAAGACGCGCCAGCCGGAGCGGATCGACGTCGTCACGGCGATGCGCGGACGCCGATCGAGGCCGGATCTTCTGCTCACGTCAGACCTCCGCAAGCAGCATGCGTTCGCTGAAGGCGATCGGCCAGGGCGCGCGGCCCTGGTCGCCGGGCGCGCGCGCGAACTCCTGCGCCATGTCCGCCAGCGCTTCGCGCGCCTCGGCCAACCGCTCGACGATCAGCCAGCGCCGCCACTCGAGGATGATCGACCAGCCGGGCTCGCCGATATTCGCGTCGGGCAGCCGGTAGTGAAAGGTCGGCCTCGGCTTGACGCGCCGGTCGTCGACGACGCGACGCACGCGCTCCGGGTCGAGCCAGGCGAAGAGCGGCAAGAGATCGAGCGAGCGGTTCCGGGTCGGGTTGAAGGCGAGATAGTCGTCGATGAGCGCGGAGCGGTCGGGCCAGTAGGCCGGATCGACGACGCGGGCGACATAATCCGGCGGAAAGGAATCCGCGAAGCCGGTCAGCCGCCGCGTGATGTCGATCCGCATCGCGGCGCGCAGCCAGTCCTCGGCGAGCAGGAACGCCTTCAGCGTGGCGGCGATGTAGGCGGCGTCCGCGCTGGCGATCTCCGGGTTGAGCTGCACGCCGAAGGCGTAGAGCGGGTTCGTCCGCGTGCCGAGCGCGCCGGCGCCGTTGAGCGCCTCGACCAGCGCGTCGAGACGGTCGAGGGCGGTGTGCTCGACGGGCGGGCAGACGATCTCGCAGGGCATGATCGTCGAGCTCAGATCGCCGAGCACCGCGCGGAAGGCGCGGCGGAACCAGGCGATCACCGTCTCCTCGTCTTCCGGTTCGCCATCCGGTCGATGGGCGTACTGGACGTCGAGCTCACAGACGAAGTCGCCGAACTCGGCGCCCTCGACATGGAATCGGTGCGCGTCCTCGACGCGGACGGCGCCGCCGAAGAGGCGTTGAACCATGTCGGCGGCGGCGTGGGCCGAGACGCCGGCGTATTCGATCTCGACGCCGACGCGACGCGGCGCGCCGTCGGGGTTGGTCGCGCGCGGCGGCGCGCCGCGCTCGTGTTTCGACATTGCCTCTTCCTTCGCGCCCCGACGCTGGTCAGCACCAGTCGGACGCGTCGCAGAACCAGATGACGGCAGCATAACGAACTGTCTTCGCGATCGAAACCAAGAGAACGAAAAGCCAAAACGGCGTCCTCAAGACGCCGGCGACGACGGTGAGCGGATCGGCGAAGGGCGCCCAGGAGAGCAACAGCGTCCAGACGCCCCAGCGATTGTACCAGCGCGAAGCCCGCTCGAGCTGACGGTCGGTCGCCGGAAACCACCAGCGATCCTTGTAGCGCTCGAGCAGACGGCCGAGGACGTAGTTCACGACCGAGCCGAGCGTGTTGCCGATCGAGGCGACGACGAAGAGCGCCCAAACGGGCGCCGCCTCCGACGCCAGCATCGCGCCGAGGACGATCTCGGATTGAAAGGGCAAGAGCGTCGCGGCGCCGAACGCCGCGAGGAAGAGCCCGCCGAGCGCGATGAGTTCGTCCGCCGTCATTCGCCTTCCCGTCTCGCCCGAGCGTCGGCGCTGCCGCGCCGGTCGCGACAGCTGCGGCCGCGACGGACAAGAAAGCGCGACGCGTCCGCAGGGCGACCTTGCGGCGCGTTCGATCGGGCGCGCAACGACAGGCGGCGCGCGCGCCGAGGATCGCGATGAGAGGCGCTGCGCCTCGAAGAGCGGGCCAGCTCGTCGAGGCTTTCCGCCTCTCTCAGCGCTAGAGATCCTTGGCGAAGCGCAGTCCGTCATAGATCGCCGCATGGACGCCGCGGCTGGTCACCGCGTCGCCGATCCGGAAGAGCTGGAAGACGCCGTCCTTGTTGCGCTTGAGCCGCTGCGGCCGGCCCGCGATCAGCGCCTCGTAGTCGACCGCGCCGAGATTCGAGGCAAGCGGCTTCAGCGCGAAATACAGTTCGTCGAGCGGTCGCGTCCCGTAATTGACGATCACCTGATCGACCACGCGCTCCATTCGGACGTCGCCGAAATCCGAGCCGAAGACCGCCTTCAGCTGGTTGCCCTCGCGCTCGACGCGCTCGATCCGCCAGCCGAGCGTCATCGCCACGCCGCGCCTCAAGAAGATCTCCATCGCCGGCGTGAGGCTCATCGCCATCACCTCCGGAAAGACCGTCCGGTCCGGCGTGACGACCTCGATCTTGACGCCCGCCTCGGCCGCCTTCTCCGCCGCGTGCAGCCCCGGATAGTCGCCGGCCTCGTCATAGATGAGCGCGTTCTCGGCGAGCTTCGCGTCGCCCGAAAGAACGTCCCAGGCCGAGACGACGAGATCGCCGCCCGAGGCGACGAGATCGGTGTCCGGATAGCCGCCCGTCGCGACGATCGCGACGTCCGGCGCGAGCGCGGTCACGTCCTCGGCTTCGGCGTATTGGTTGAAGTGGAACGCGACGTCCCGCGCCGCGCATTGGCTCATCCGCCAATCGACGATCGACAGCATCTCGCGCCGGCGCCGCGTCTCGGCGGCCAGACGAAGCTGCCCGCCCGGTTCCGCCGCCGCCTCGAGCACGGTCGCCTCATGGCCGCGCTCGGCCGCGACCCGCGCCGCCTCGAGGCCGGCCGGCCCGGCGCCGACGACGACCACGCGCCGCTTCTTGCGCGCCTTCTTGACGACATGCGGCGTCGAAAGCTCGCGCCCGCTCGCGGCGTTGTGGATGCAGAGGGCGTCGCCGGCCTGATAGATCCGGTCGAGGCAGTGATTGGCGCCGACGCAGGGCCGGATATCGTCCTCGCGGCCCTCGCGGATCTTCATCACGATATGCGGATCGGCCATATGCGCCCGCGTCATGCCGACCATGTCGAGCAGTCCCGCCGCCACCGCATGCCGCGCCGTCGCGACGTCCGGAATGCGCGCGGCGTGGAAGGTCGGCATGCCGCTCTCGGCGCGGACCCGGCCGGCGAAGTCGAGATGCGGCGCGCTCTTCATGCCCTGCACCGGAATCACGCGCGTCATCTCGGCGTCGCTGGCGATGCGTCCGCGGATGACGTTGAGAAAGTCGACGAGCCCGCTGTCGCGCATCCGCCGCGCCATCTCGAGACCTTCGGCCTCCTGGAGACCGCCCGGACGGGTCTCGTCGGCGGTGTAGCGGACGCCGACCAGGAAATCCGGGCCGACGCGGGCGCGGATCGCGCCGAGCACGTCGAAGAGAAAGCGCAAGCGGTTGTCTAGCGCGCCGCCATAGGGCGGATCCATCTCGTTGGTGAGCGGCGAGACGAACTGGTCGAGGAGATGGCCGTAGCATTCGAGCTCGATCCCGTCGAGGTCGGCCGCCTTCATCCGCTCGGCCGCGTCGGCGTAGTCGCTGACGATGCGCTCGACGTCCCAGTCCTCGGCCTTCTTCGGGAAGCCGCGATGCGCCGGCTCGCGACGCAAGCCGGCCGAGATCGCCGGCAGCCAATCGCCCTTGTCCGACCTCGTGCGCCGGCCGAGATGGGTGAGCTGGATCATCACCGCCGCGCCATGGGCGTGGCAGGCGTCGGCGAGGCGCTTCATCCACGGCACGACCTCGTCCTTGTAGGCGAGGATGTTGTTGAAGACGGGCGGACTGTCTTTCGAGACCGCCGCCGAGCCCGCGGTCATGGTCAGCGCGACGCCGCCCTTGGCGCGCTCCTCGTGATAGGCGCGATAGCGGTCCTTCGGCAGGCCGTCCTCGGGATAGGCCGGTTCATGCGCGGTGGTCATGATCCGGTTCTTGAGCGTGAGATGCTTCAGCCGATAGGGCTGAAGCAATGGATCCCTGCGGGCGGGCTGCGCCTTCCGCGCGCCTTTCGCCGCCGCCGGGCTCTTCACCGCCGTCTTGCTCATGCCGGGTTCCCGCGTCAGCACCAGGCGTCGGGCGTCGCCGCTTTCCTCTCGGCGATGAACGCTTTCAGCGCCTCGTCGACCGCCTCGTCCATCGGCGGCGCCTCGTACTCGCCGAGCGTCTTCCTCCACGCCGCGTTGGCCCGGACGAGCGCGTCCTGGCGGCCGTCCTCGCTCCAGCTTTCCCAGGTCAGATCGTCGTTGAGATCGCTGTCCCAATAGGCGGTCTCGTAATGCGCCATCGTGTGCGCGGCGCCGAACATGTGAACGCCCGGCCCGCCTTCGGCCAGCGCCTCGAAGCCGAGCGTGTCGTCGTCGACCTCGAGACCCGCCAAATACACGTGCAGCGCGCCGCAGAAATCGAGGTCCATCATGAACTTCTCGTACGACATCGACAGCAGCCCGTCCAAGAAGCCGGCGGAATGCAGGATGTAGTTGGCGCCGCATTGCGCCGCCGACAGCATCGACATCGACGCCTGCTGCATCGCCTGCGCGTCGGCGGCCTTGGAGGTGCTGAAATTGCCGGCGCAGCGCAGCGGCAGCTTGTAGCGCCGCGCGAACTGGCCCATGACCAGGCTGCCGAGCGCCGGCTCGGGCGTGCCGAAGAGCGGGCTGCCGGAGCGCAGGCTGAGCGAGACCAGGAAGCTCGCCATGATCGCCGGCGCGCCCGGGCGGACGAGCTGGGTGAGCGCGCAGGAGACCAGCGTCTCGGCGAGGTTCTGGGCGATCGCGCCGGGGATCGTCACCGGCGACACCGCGCCGCCCAAAAGGAACGGCAGGTGGATCGAGCCCTGGCCGGCCTCGGCGTAGGTTCGGATCCCGCGCGTCGTCACGCCGTCGAGCACCAAGGGCGAGGTGGTGTTGAAATTGCCCATGATCACGCAGTTCTTGTCGACGACGTCGGCGCCGAAGAGGATGCGGCACATCTCGATGCTGTCCGCGGCGCGGTCGGGCGCGGTGATCGAGCCCAAGAACGGCCGGTCGGAATAGCGCATATGCGCATAGACCATGTCGAGATGGCGCTTGTTGACGGGCAAGTCCGTCGGCTCGCAGATCGTGCCGCCGGAATGGTGCAGCCACGGGCTCGACTGCGCGAGCTTGACGAGGTTCTCGAAGTCCTCGAGCGCGCCGTAGCGGCGGCCGCCCTCCATATCGAGGATGAAGGGCGAGCCGTAGGACGGCGCGAACACCATCGCGTCGCCGCCGATCTCGACCGACCGCGCCGGATTGCGCGCGAGCTGCGTGAAACGCTCGGGCGCGGTCTTCAGGATCTCGCGGATCATGCCGGGCTCGAACGTCACGCGCCGACATCCGCTCGTCTCGTCCGCCACCTTGGCGCCGGCCTCGGCGAAGAGGCGCGCCGTCTCCGGATCGTCGCGGAACTCGATCCCGATCTCGGCGAGGATCCGCTCGGCGGTCTTCTCGATCCGATCGAGGCTCTCCTCGCCCAGGATGTCGTAGGTCGGGATGCGCCGCGTGATGTAGGGCGCCGCCCGATGAGCGTTCTTGAAGACGCCCTTGCCCCTGCGCGCCTCGCGCCGCGCGGCGCGTCCGCCGCCGCCGCGCGACCGCCGCGCCTCGTCCAAGCCGATCTCGACCATTGCGACCTCCGATCCGCGGTTCGCCGCCGCCGCGACGCGGCGCGTCAACCCCTCGACACAACTGTCGACTGAC
The DNA here is from genome assembly GCA_964588915.1 of uncultured Neomegalonema sp. Classification (GTDB taxonomy): domain Bacteria; phylum Pseudomonadota; class Alphaproteobacteria; order Rhodobacterales; family Rhodobacteraceae; genus JALEGB01. The sequence goes on from CAZPTD010000087.1 coordinate 10,580, forward strand.
TCGACACTTCTGTCAATCGCAATTGCGTCGGTCGGCCGGCCGGGCTAGAAGGCGGCATGACCGACGCACAGAAAACGCGGCCGGAGACGTCGAGCGGCTCCGAGGAGCTCTGGCTCGACGCGGCGCACGCGCTCCTGGTCGACCAAGGGGTCGACGCGGTGAAGATCTTGCCGATCGCCAAGTCTCTCGGCGTCTCGCGCACGAGTTTCTACTGGCGTTTCGCCGATCGCGACGCGCTCCTGAACGCGCTGATCGAGCGGTGGCGGCGCAAGAACACCGGCAATCTCGTCGCGCAGGCGGAGCGCTACGCCGACAGCGTCTGCGAGGCGATCTTCAACGTCTTCGATTGCTGGCTCGACGACGCGCTCTTCGACTCGCGGCTCGATTTCGCCATCCGAAGCTGGGCGCAGGGCGCGCCGGATCTCAAGGCGATCGTCGACGCCGCGGACGCGACGCGGATCGCCGCGCTCGTCGCGATGTTCGAGCGCTTCGGCTGCGCGCCCGACGAGGCCCGGATCCGCGGCCGGACGGTCTACTACACGCAGATCGGCTACATCTCGATGGCCGTCGACGAGCCGATCGCCGACCGGCTCGACGCGATGCCCGGCTACTGCGCGCTCTACGCCGGCCGGGCGCCGACCGAGGCCGAGATCGCCCGGCTGCGCGACCGGCATCCGGCCCGGAAGGACGCGGCGTAAGCGCGACCGCGGCGCCTCGACGCGTCACGCCCGCGGCGAGGCGTGCGGCCAGTTCGGCCAACGCCAGAGCGGCGGCGGCGTCTCTTCGGGGCGCTCCTCGGCCGCCTCGCGCTGATCGACGAGCCGATAGGCGAGCCACATCGCCAGCGCCGCGAACACGGTGCCGCCGAGCGCCTGGCCCAAGAGCGCGCCCGGCGCGCCGAAGAGCGACGCGCCGAGGATCGCGAGCGGAATCGCGCCGAGCGTGTGCCGGCCCCAATTCGCGAGGGTCGAGATCAGCGGCCGGCCGAGATTATTGAACGAGGCGTTGGCGACGAAAAGCGCGCCGTTGAAGAAAAAGAAGAACGAGACCGGGCCGCAGAACCAGATCAAGAGCTCCTCGGCCTCGGCGTCGGCGCCGAAGAAGTCGGCGATGGCGCCGCGCAGGGCGAAGAGCAGGATCGAGACGGCGACGACATAGAGGAACAGGAATTTGAGCGCCTCGTTGAGCGCGCCGCGGACGCGGTCGAAGGCGCGGGCGCCGTAGTTCTGTCCGACGATCGGACCGATCGCGCCCGAGAGCGAGAAGACGATCGCGAAGGCGACCGGCGTGATCCGGCTGACGATGGCGTAGCCGGCGACGGCGCCGTCGCCGAACGCGGCGATGACGCCGGTGAGATAGGCGGCGCCGATCGGCGTCGCGACGTTGGTCAGCATCGCCGGCGTCGCGATGGCGAAGATCGCGCGGAGATCCGACCGCGCCGTCGCGCGCCCGATCGGGCCGAAGCCGTCATAGCGGCGCAGGACGATCGCGAGCGCGAACGCGGCGCCGGCGAGGCGCGCGGCGACGCTGGCGATCGCGGCGCCGTCGAGCCCGAGCGCCGGGATCGGACCGAGCCCGAAAATGAGCAGCGGATCGAGCGCGGCGTTGACCGCCGCGGCGACGAGCGTCGTCGTCATCGACGCGCCGGCCGCGCCATAGGCGCGCAGAATGGCGCCGCCGGCCATCATCGCGTTCACGAGCGGCATGCTCGGCACGACGATGGCGAGATAATCCTCGGCGAGCCGCGCCGTCTCGCCCTTGGCGCCGATCAGCGCCGTCAGGTCCGGTATCAGCAGCCAGATGACGAAGCCGGCGACCAGGGACGCGCCGGCGGAGGCGGCGACGGCGATGCTGCCGATCTCGCGCGCGCGGGCCCTGTCGCCGGCGCCGAGCGCTTTGGCGGTCAGCGCGCCCACCGCGATGGCGAGGCCGATGCTGATCGAGGTCGTGAAGAAGAGGATGGCGCCGGCGAAGCCGACCGCCGCGGCGAGCTGCTGCTGGCCGAGAAGCGAGATGAAGTAGAGATCGGCGAGGTCGACGAAGAAGACCGCGAGCAGGCCGACGCCGCCGGCCAAGGACATGCGCCGGACATGCGCGCCGAGATCGCCGTCGACGAAGCGGCCGGCCGCCCGCGCGCCCTGTCGCGGCTGCGGCTTCGAGTCCTCGAGATCGGGCATGGGGCGTTCTCCGGGCCGCGACGCGGTCGGCGGAGCGAAAGCCGCCGCGCCGCGCGTCGCTTTCAGCCCGATCCGCGCGCGCCGTCAACCGACGCGGGCGCCTTCGCCGATCACAAGCGCGGGCGCGATGCGCCGCAGTCGGCGGCGTAGGTTCGAAGCGCCTCGACGATCGCGCCGCGGACCGAAGCGCGCCATTTGCGCTCGAGGAGCCGCGCGCGGTCCGCTTCGATGGTGAGAAAGCCGAGCGTGAGCGTCAGCGACGGCGTCGAGCAATGGCGCAGGACGTAGAGCCCGCCTTCGCGGATCGGCCGCCCTGGGCCCGTCTCGGCGACCTTCGCAACCTCCCGCGCGAAAACCTCCGCCCCGCCGCAAGCTCCTCGGCGAAGGCGAGCGCGATCTCCGCCTCCTGCACGCCGCCCGTCGACGCGCCGAGCCGTCGCCGCCACGCCCGGGATCGAGGACGACGACGATCCGCTCTGCAGGAACGGCGTCCTTGGCGGTCGCCTCGGACGCTCATGTCTCATCGCTTCTGATGGAGCCGACCTCGCCCTTGTCATCCCGGCCAAGCGCGACGCGCGCAGA
>CAZPTD010000088.1:0-13285 GCA_964588915.1 uncultured Neomegalonema sp.
ATGCAACGGACTGTAAATCCGTCGGGGAAACCCTACGCTGGTTCGAATCCAGCCCCCTCCACCAACGTCTTTTCGCAATAGGCGTCAGCGTCGAACTCCCGCTGCGGCAGGGCGTCAGTGGTTTGCTTCAGCAAACCGCGAGAGCGCTCTGGGGTCGCGCATTCTCCAGAAAGCGCCGCCACTCCTGCTTTGGAGCCGATTTGAGCGCCTAACGCCCTGAACCGCAGGCGATTTCGGCGGTTCGACGCCCTTCGCCTCTTTCGTGCGAAATTCTCTGAGCGAACACGAGACGCAGGACGAGGCGTTTCGTCGAAAAGCAGCCATATGCCCAGACTTTCAATGGGCGGAAAATCCCGGCTCGCAACGGCCCGGATCTCGGGGCGAAGGTCACTTCGGTCATCGATCGACGCATTTTCGGTCCTTCATCCAGAGGGCGATTTCGAACCCGAAGGGCGCGTGTCCGTCTTCGCCGGCGCACGAAGCCGTCAATCATCGACGTCGCTCTTTTGGTGAACAAGCGTCATCGGCGACCGCATCGCCGCCAACCGCTTCCCGAAAAGGACCGGCGAACAGCGCCGCAGAAGCGGAGATGCGCCGACGAATGTCGGTTGGCCCGGCCGAAGCGGGCGTGTGATTCGTCGCCGCGCCGGGCAGGAACGCGCCGAACGCCGTCGCCGCAACGGCCCGAACACGCGTCGGCCTCGCCTCCGATTCCCGACTGTCAGGTCGCGCAATCGGCTTTGCTCTTCGATCGCGTCTCCCTCTTCGCCGCGAAATCAGGCGCGCGAACCGCGCCGCTCCGGTCCAGTCGCCCTTCTGTTCGGTCGCGGCGCCGCGTCCCTCGAAGCGGCAGATCGTCTCGCGGATACAATGCGCTACCGCGAACGCTCCGCCCGGCGACGACCGCGGCGAGTTCGCGCTCTTGACGGAATAAATTTCATTCATTGACATTCGTTTCAGATTGAGAATTATGTTTCTGCGTTCTGAAAAAAAATTCAGAGCGTCCGATTGTGGAGGCGCGCGACGCGAAACAGGCGCGGGTCAACGAGCCCGGCCGATCCACGCCAAAGGAGGAATGACAATGAGGGCTATGGGAAAAAAACTGCTGTCTAAGGGGATCCTCGCCTCGGCGATGATCGCCGCCGCCGGCTTGGGCTCCGTCGCCCAAGCCGAAGGAACGCGGATCGCGTTCTTCGTCTCCGACCTGTCCAACGTGTTTCATCAGGCGCAGGCCGCCGAAGCGCAGCGCTACGCGGCGGAGGCCTACGGCGCCGAGGTGGTCATCTTCGACGGTCAGGCCGATTCGGCCGTGATGACGCAAAATGTCGATCAAGTGCTCGCCGGCGGCTTCGACGCCGCGACGCTGCACATCTGGGACGCCGAAGCGGCGACGCCCGGCGTCAACGACGCGCTCGGCGAAGGCGTCGTGATGACGTCCTTCTTCAGCCCGATCACCGACACCGGCATTCCGACGGCGCGCAGCGACGAGGCCGCGGTCTCCTTCGAGATGGGCGCCCAGATGGCGCGGGCCTGGAAGGAGGCGCATCCCGACACGCCGATCGTGATGGTTCAGCTCGGCTGGCCGAACCACACCGAAGTCACCTCGGGCCGGACCGCGCCGTTCGTCGAAGGCGTGCTTTCGGTCGATCCGACCGCGGAGAATCTCGGCGTGCTCGACGCGAGCGCGGGCCAGGAGGCGGCCAAGCAGATCATCGTCGACCTGCTGACCCAGCGTCCCGAGGTCAATCTGATCTACTCCGAGGCCTCGAACCTCACCGTCGGCACGATGGCGGCGCTCTCTCAGCTCGGCCGCGGCCGGTTCGAAGACGGCCGGCCTCTGACCGAGATCGTCGCGAGCGTCGACTTCGACGCGGTCGAGTTCGAGCAGGTCTTCGACCCGAATTCGAGCCTGAAAGTGTCGATGGGGCTGCCGCCGGTCGAGACCGCGCGCGGGCGCATCGATCTGATCATGGACGTCGTCGAAGGTCGCGTGAGCGCCACGTCGGAGCCCGCCGAGGAGTATTTCTACCGGGCCTACACGATCTCCTACTGGACCATGGAGCGCGACGAGGCCCGCGCTTGGCTCGACGCGCAGTTCGGCGACTGAGCCGACGACTGCGGGAATGGCGGACGCGGCCCGCGGCGGACCTCGCCGCGGCCGGCCGCCACACCCGAAGAACCTGATCGGCGAGCGCGCTCGTTTCGCCCTCGCCGACAACGACGATCGATGAGCTCGGTTCGGCGGTCGGCGCTGCGCGCCCAGAAGGAGCCCTTTGCGATGTCTACCGAGATTGGCGATACGCTTCAGATGGTGATGGACGCCCGAGCGAGCGGCCCGATCCTGTCGGTCGACGGGCTCACCAAGGATTATCCCGGCGTGCGCGCGATCGACGATGTGAGCTTCTCGATCGAGCGCGGCGCGGTGCATTGCCTCGTCGGCGAGAACGGCGCCGGCAAGTCGACGCTCGTCAAGATGCTGCCCGGCGCCCTCGCGCCCACGAGCGGATCGATGACCGTCAACGGCAATCCGCATCGGCCCGGCAATCCGCAAGAGGCGCGCGACGGCGGGATCGCGACGCTGTTTCAGGAAATGCATGTCGTCGACGAACTGACGGTGCTGGAGAACCTGACGCTCGGAATGGAGCGCAGCCGTTTCGGATTTCTGATCAAGTCCGGTCTCGAGGATCGCGTCGTAGAGACGCTCGCCGCGATCGAGCCGTCGATCGATCCTTCGGCCCGCGTCGCGTCGATCAGCGTCGCGCAGAAGCAGATCGTCGAGATCGCCAGGGCGGCGTCTTCCGGCGCGAGAATCATCATTATGGACGAGCCGACGGCGGCGTTGTCGGAGCGCGAGGTCGAGCGCCTGTTCGACGTGATCCGGCGCCTGCGCCGCTCGGGCGTCACCGTCGTCTACATCTCGCACAAGCTCGACGAAATCTTCGAGCTCGGCGACGCCGTCACCGTCCTGCGCGACGGCAGGCACGTCGCGACGAAGCCGCTCTCGGAGGTCTCCGGGCGCGCCGAGCTCATCGAGATGATGATCGGCCGCGCCGTCTTTCAGAGCTACGAGCCTCGGTCGGCGGTGACCGACGACGTCGTGCTTTCGGTCGAGGGGCTGACGAACGCCCTTCTCAAGAACGTGTCGTTCGACATCAAGCGCCGCGAGATCGTCGGCTTCTACGGCCTCGTCGGCGCGGGCAAGACCGAGATCGCGCGCGCGCTGCTCGGCGCCGACGCGGCGACCGGCTCGATCCGCTTCAAGGGGCGCGATCTCGGGCGCACGCCGAAGCGGGCGATCGCATCGGGCGTCGCGCTCGTGCCCGAGGAGCGGCGCACGCAAGGTCTCTTCACCAGCTTGACGATCCGTGAGAACATTCCGGTGATGAACTTGCCGCGGATCTCGAAGCTCGGTCTGTTGCGCCAAGACAAAGAGATCGAAGTGGCGCGCGAATACGTGGGCAAGCTCGGGATCGCGACCAATTCGATCGAGAAGCACACCGAGAAATTGTCGGGCGGCAACCAGCAGAAGGTCGTGCTCGCCAAATGTCTGTTCTCGGAGGCCGACCTGCTGCTCTTGGACGAGCCGACGCGGGGCGTCGATGTCGGCGCGAAAAGCGAGATCTACGCGATCATCCGCAAGCTGGCGGATAGCGGCGCCTCCGTCGCCGTCTTCTCGTCGGAGCTCGAGGAGGTGCTCGGGCTCTGCGACCGCATCTTCCTTCTTTTCTCGGGCTCGCTCGAAGCCGTGGTCGAAAACGGTCCCGACGTCGACGTCGCGCATATCCTCGACGTCGTCACCGGCGGGCGGAAAGGAGCGGTCCAATGAGCGCCAGCATCCAATTTCTTCCGCAGACGTCGGCGCGCGAACGCCGCCGCATGAGCGACGTGACCTTCATCAACGCGCTTGTCGGCGCGGTGGCCGTCGGGCTCTTCGTCGTCGCCTCGATCGCGATCCCGGGCTTCTTCCAGTTCCAGAACGTGGTCAATCTCGTGACCAACAACTGGGCGGTGATCGCGCTCGGGATCGGCGTGACGTTTCTGCTGGTCTCCGGCAACTTCGATCTATCCGTCGGCGGCGTCGTCGCGCTCTCGGGCGTGCTTTCCGTGTATTTCGCCCAGTCGGCCGGCGGCGCCAACCCGCTGTCGAACGGGCTCGACCTGCCCTATCCGCTGGCGGTGCTCGGCGCGCTCGCCTGCGCGCTCTTGATCGGCGGCCTGAACGCGCTCTTCGTCGTCCGGCTCGGCGTTCCCTCGATCATCGTCACGCTCGGCACGATGATGCTCGCGCGCGGCGTCGCCCAGGTCGTCACGCACGGATCGCAGCGCAACACCAACTTGCCGGAAGAGTTCGGGTTTCTCGGCAACCTGACGATGTTCGGAACCTCGATCAAGTTTCCGGTCGTCTTGATGGGAATCCTGCTGCTCGTCGCGATCTTCATCGAGAAGAAGACGATCTTCGGCCGGATCACCTACTGGGTCGGCGCCAATCCGGTCGCCGCGCGGCTCTCGGGCGTCGGCCGAGGATGGCACATCACCAAGCTCTATCTCTTCAGCTCCGTCGTCGCCGGCGTCGTCGGGATCCTGTTGGCCTCCGAGTTCAAGTCCGGCTACTCGAACCGCGGGCTGCTGATGGAGTTCGACGCGCTGGTGATCGCGCTTCTCGGCGGCGTCGCGCTCGCCGGCGGCTTCGGCTCCGTCATCGGCATGTTCTTCGGCGCCATCATTCTCGCCGTCGTCACGTCGGCGGCGACCGGGTTGGTGCTGTCGCCCGACTGGCAATTCATCCTCAAGGCCGTCGCGGTCTTCATCGCGATCGTGACGCAAACCTGGGCCTTGGCCCGCAGGAACCGGTGACGATCATGGCCAGCGCGTCTTCTTTCGAGCAGTCTGTCGGAACGCCGCGGCGACGCGTCGCTCGGTTTCTGCGAGAGTACTACATCTATTTGGTGCTGGTCGCGGTCGTCGCGCTTCTGAGCCTGGCGAACCTCGACAGGTTCGACCTGTTCGAGCGCGGCAACTTCCTGAACGAGAACAACATCATCAACATTCTCAGGGTCTCGGCGCCCGTGCTGACCATGGCCGGCGCGTTCACCCTGCTGATGGTGTCGGGGCATATCGATCTTTCCGTCGGCAGCGCGATGAGCCTCAGCGCGGTCGTCTACGCTCTTCTGGCGATCAACGGCGTTCCCTTCGAGGCGGCCTACGGGCTGACCCTCGTCGCCGGCTGCCTGCTCGGCGCGATCAACGGGTTCTTGGTGGTGACGCTGCGGATCACGCCGGTGATCGCGACATTGATCACGTTGAGCCTCTTCAAGGGCGTTGCGCTCTTGCTGGTGCCGGACGGGATCTCCGCGATCAAATCGAGCGGCGACCTGCGGATGCCGGGCTGGTTCAACTCCTACGGGCGCGAAGGCGCGCTGCTCGGCCTGCCCGCCGCGTTCTGGGTCGCCGTCGGCGTGACGATCGCCCTGATGGTGGCGCAGAACCGCGGCCTTCTCGGGAAGTACGCCGCGGCGACCGGCGGCAATCCTGTCGCGGCGCGGCTCTCGGGCGTCAACACCGGCCGGGTCGTCTTCATGCTCTACGTGCTCGTCGGGGCCACCGCGGCCCTGGCCGGCGTCGCCCGCGCGAGCTTCATGTCGCTCGGGGATCCGCTCTCCGGCGACGGCATGGAGCTGACCGTCATCCTCGTCGTTCTGCTCGGCGGCACGGCGTTCAGCGGCGGCGAAGGCCGCGTGCTGAAGTCTTTCGTCGGCGCGCTCATCATCATGGCCTTGACGGTGGGCATGCTCACGGTCGTGCCCGCCTACTATCAGACGCTCGTCATCGGCGCGGCGCTGCTGGTCGCGGCGGCGTCGAACCATCTCGTCAGCCGCAGAGGGAAAACGTCGTGACGCCTGGCAACCCGAATCCCGACCAGATGCGCCTCATCGCGCGCGTGCTTCGGCTTCATTTCGAGGAAGGACGCGCTCAGAACGAGATCGCGGCGGAACTCGGCATGTCGACGGCGAAGATCAATCGACTGATCAAGCAGGGCCGCGAGCTCGGCATCGTTCAGATCACGATCAAGAGCCCGCTCCTGCGTCTCTTCGATCTCGAGCGCGCGCTCGGCGAGCGCTGGGGCCTCAAGCACTGCGTCGTCGTCCCGGCGGTCACGGGCAGCGCGGAGGCGACGCGCGGCGAGGTCGGAAAGGGCGCGGCGACGTTCCTTCTCGACACGCTGCGCGACGGCGACGCGATCGCGATCTCCGGCGGTAAGACGATCAGCGCCGTGATCGACCACCTTTCCGACAGCCGCGGCCACAACGTGGCGGTCGTGCCGATGACCGGCGGCGTCCAAGGACAGCACTACACCGACGTCAACCATCTCGCGACGGAGCTCGCCGACAAGCTCTCGGGCCGCGCCACCCTGATCCACGCGCCGCTGCACGCGGACTCGGAGGAGGAGCGCGACCTTCTGATGTCGCTCAAATCCGTGCGCGGCGTCATGGACGAGGCGCGCGGCGCCGCCATCGCGCTCGTCGGCATCGGCGCCGTCGTCGGCGCGGACTCGACGTATTACGAGGCCCATCCCGTCGCGGAGGCGGAACGGCGGAAGCTCTACAAGTCCGGCGTGCGCAGCGAGTTTCTCGGCTACCTGATCAATCACGACGGCCGACTCTCCGGCGCGAAATACAACTCGCGGCTGGTCGCATTGCCGCCGCAAGACGCGATGCGGATCCCCGTTTCGATCGCCGTCGCCACCGGGCCGGAGAAGGTCGAGCCGATCGCGGCGGCCCTGAAGGGCCGATACTTCAACACGCTTGTCACAGACGAACACACGGCGCAGGCGGTGCTCGAGAAGGAGGCGGAAGATGGTTGAGACAATCGAACGCGAGCAACTCACGCGGCGGATCGGCGCGTCCGACATCGAGGCGTCGGCCGTCGGTCTCGGGACATGGGCCATCGGCGGCTGGATGTGGGGCGGCACCGACGAGGCGCGCTCGATCCGCGCCATTCACGCCGCCGTCGACGCGGGCGTCACGCTGATCGACACGGCGCCGGCCTACGGGCAGGGGCTGGCCGAGGAGATCGTCGGCAAGGCGCTCGAGGGCCGGCGGGACAAGGTCGTCCTGGCGACGAAATGCGGCCTCGTCTGGCATACGCGGAAGGGGAATCACTTCTTCGATTGCGACATCGGCCCGGTGCACCGCTATCTCGGGCGCGACTCGATCGTCCACGAGGTCGAAGAAAGCCTGCGCCGCCTCGGCACGGACGTGATCGACCACTACATCACCCATTGGCAGGACCCGACCACGCCGATCGACGAGACGATGGAGGCTCTGGAGCGCCTGAAGGCAGAGGGCAAGATCCGCTCGATCGGCGCCAGCAACACCACCGCCGACGACGTCCGCGCCTATCTCGCGGCCGGCCGGCTCGACGCGATCCAGGAGGAATACTCCATGGTCAAGCGCGACGCCGAGCGCGAGCTCTTGCCGCTCTGCCGCGAGAACGGCGTATCGCTCCTCAGCTACTCGTCGCTCGCGCTCGGGCTGTTGAGCGGCAAGATCGGGCCGGATCGCGTCTTCGAAGGCGACGATCTGCGCAAGGACAATCCGCGCTTCTCGCTGTCGAACCGCGAGAAGATCGCGCGCCTGATGGCGGCGATCGCGCCGATCGCGGACGGACATGGCGCCACCAAGGCGCAAACCGTCATCGCCTGGACGCTGCGTCAGCCGGGCGTCACGTTCTCGCTTTGCGGCGCCCGGGACGAGCGTCAGGCGATCGAGAACGCGGGCGCCGGCCGGTTGCGCCTGAGCGAAGCGGAGCTTGCGGCGATCACCGCCGCCGCGGCCGAACACCTGACCGACCTGGACGGCTAGTCCGCGTCAAGAAGCGAAACGGGAACGCCGCTGGCGCCGCTGCGCCGGCGGACGGGAGAGTCATGTCTGCAGGACGACGAGATAGGCTTGCCGCGATCCGGAACGACGCCGCCTTCGACGTGATCGTCGTCGGCGGCGGCGTCAACGGGATCGGCGTCTTCCGCGATCTGGCCTTGCAGGGCCTGCGCGTGCTGCTCGTCGAGCGCAACGATTTCAGCTCCGGCTGCAGCGCCGCGCCTTCCCGGATGATCCATGGCGGCCTCAGATATCTCGAGAACGGCGAGTTCGATCTCGTCCGCGAGTCGCTCGTCGAGCGCGACGCGCTGCTCGCCAACGCGCCGCATATGGTGCGACCGCTTCCGACCGTGATCCCGATCACCTCGCTCTTCTCTGGTCTTCTGAACTCGGCGGCGCGCTTCTTCGGCCGCTCCGGCAAGCCTTCGAGCCGCGGCGCGTTGCCGATCAAATTGGGCCTCACGCTCTATGATTGGGTGACGCGCAAGCGCCGGGTCCTGCCGCGGCACCGCTTCATCGGCCCGAGCGAGACGCGCCGGACGTGGCCGGCGCTGACCGGGCGGGCGCGGCTCTCCGCGGTCTATTACGACGCCTGGATCTCGCATCCGGAGCGGCTTTGCATCGAAATGATCCGCGACGTCGAGAGGCAGGCGCCGGCCAGCGTCGCGCTCAACTATGCGCAGCTCTCGGTCGAGGACGGCGCGCATGTCCTCGCCTGCCGCCGCGCCGGCGAGCGGCTCCGCGTCTCCGCGCGCGCGATCGTCAACGCCACCGGCGCCTGGCTCGACGCGACCGCCGAGGCGCTCGGCGGCGAAGCGCCGGAACGCATGGTCTCCGGCACGAAGGGCTCGCACCTGATCCTCGACAACGCGGAGCTGATGGACGCCCTCGGCGGCCACATGGTCTATTTCGAGAACGCCGACGGCCGCGTCTGCGTCGTCTTTCCGTATCTCGGCCGGGTCTTGGCCGGATCGACGGACATCCGCGTCCGTGAGGCGACCCGCGTCCGCTGCGAAGAGGAGGAGCTCGAATACATCCTCGCCTCGCTGCGGCAGGTCTTCCCGCGCATACCGGTCGCCAAGGAGGACGTCGTCTTCAGCTACAGCGGCATCCGTCCGCTTCCGCAAAGCGACCATGACTTCACCGGCCGGATTTCGCGCGGCCACAGCGTGCGGCGCCTGCAAGGGCCGACGCCGCAATTCTGCATGATCGGCGGCAAATGGACGACCTTCCGCGCCTTTGCCGAGCAAACCGCCGACGCGGTGCTGAAAGAGCTGGGCCTCGAACGCCGCTGCGCGACGAGCGGCCTCGCCATCGGCGGCGGTCGAGAGTTTCCGGCCGATCCCGAGACCCTGACATCGCGCCTGGAGCGGGAATTCGTCGTCCGCTCCGAGAGAGCGGCGCATCTGATCTCGCATTACGGCGCCGGCGCGGCGGCGGTTCAGCGCTTCTGCGCCGCTGAGGGCGACGACGCGCCGCTGGAGGCGGGCGCCGACTACACCATCGGCGAGATCCGCCACCTGATCCGCAACGAGCTCGTGGAGACGCTGTCGGACATCGCTCTCCGGCGCACCTCTCTGGCGATCACCGGCGCTGTTTCGACGAAGTCGATCGAGGCCTTGGCCGGCGTCCTGGCCTCGGAGCGCAGCCTGTCGCCGACGGAGATCGCCGATCAGAAGGACGCGTTGATCGCCGAGCTCAGAGACTTTCACGGCGTCTCGCCGGAGACGCTGGACGCAAGAAGCAACGAAGGGAGGACGATATGCGCATCAGCGCGAAGGCGCGCATGAACCGCCTATTCACGAACGGGCGGTGCCTCGACGTGGCCATCGATCACGGCGTCTGCAACGAGCCGAGTTTCCTCGTCGGGCTCGAGGACATGGCGGGCGTGATGGACACGTTGATCCGCGCGAAGCCGGACGCGATCCAATGCGCCTACGGACAGGCCGATCTGCTGCAGGAGCGTCCCGAGAAGGACAAGCCGGCGCTGGTGATGCGGATCGACATGGGCAATCCCTACAACGACCGGCGTCATCGGGTGATGTGGTCGCAGCTTCAGAATACGGACGAGCCGATCATCGGCGCGCTCGAGATGGACGCCGCCGCCGTCGTCGTGAACCTCTTTATGCTGCCCGACGAGCCGGAGCTCTTCCGGCAATGCGTGGCCAACATCGCCGCGACGCGCGCGGCCTGCTCGACATACGGCATGCCGCTGATGATCGAGCCCTTGGCGATGCTGCCGAACGAGACCCGCGGCGGCTATCAGGTCGACGGCGACGCGACGAAGATCGTCACCTTGGTCCGGCTCGCCGCCGAGATGGGCGCCGACGTCATCAAGGCGGACCCGACCGGCGATCCTGAGGACTTCCATCGCGTCGTCGAGGCGGCGCGCCGGCCCGTTCTCGTGCGCGGCGGCGGTCGCGAGGATCTCAGACAAGTGTTCCTGAAGTCCGCCGCGCTCATGGCGCAGGGCGCCTGCGGCATGGTCTACGGCCGCAACGTCTATCAGCACGAGGATCCGACGCGCGTCGTCCGGTCGCTGATGGCGATGATCCATGACGGCGCGTCCGGCGAGGAGGCCTGGGACCTCTACAACAGTGTCTGAGTCCGGCCGCTATCTGCTCGGCCTCGACGCCGGCAACACGGTGATCAAGGCCGCTCTCTTCGATCTCGACGGGCGGCAGCTCGCGACGCGCGCGATGGACGGCGCCTCGACCACGTCGGCGGCCGGCTTCGTCGAGCGCGACATGGAGGAGCTGTGGCGGAACGCGGCGACGGTCGTGCGCGGCTGCCTTTCGGAGGCCGGCGCGCGGCCCGAGGAGGTCGCCGCGATCGGCTGCGCGGGGCACGGCAACGGGCTCTATCTCCTCGACCGCGACGGCGCGCCGCTGCTCGCCGTCCAGTCGCTCGACACGCGCGCCGCCGGGCTCGCGGCCGAGCTCTGCGAAGACGGCAACGGCGATCGGCTGCATGATCTTTGTCTGCAGAAGCCGTGGCCGTCGCAGACCGCGACGCTGCTCGCCTGGGTCAAGCGCTGGCGGCCCGAGCTCTATGCGCGCGTCGGAACGGTCCTGCTCTGCAAGGATTTCGTCAATTTCCGGCTGACCGGCCGCCGCTGCTCCGAGATCTCCGACATGAGCGGCGCGGGCTTTCTGCGCATGCCGGAGGCGGTCTATGACGACGCGCTGCTCTCGGCCTACGGGCTCGACGACGCGCAGGCGCTGCTGCCGGATCTCGCGGCGCCGACGGAGATCGTCGGGCGCGTGACGGCGGAGGCGGCGCGCCATCTCGGCCTCGCCGAAGGGACGCCGGTCGCCGGCGGTCTCTTCGACGTCGTCGCCAGCGCGCTCGGCTCCGGCGCCGTTGCGGACGGCCAAGCGTCGATCATCGCCGGCACCTGGAGCATCAATCAGGTGATCGCGTCGCGCGCCGCCCGGGATCCCGGCGTGTTCATGGTCTCGGCCTTCGGACCGCGCAAGTTCGTCGCCATCGACGCCAGCGCGACCTCGGCGGCGAATCTGGAGTGGTATGTCCGCGAGCTCGTCGAGCGCGGCGGCCATCACGACGATCCTTTCGGTTGGTGCAACCGCCTCGTCGCCGGCGTGGAGGCGGCGATCGACGATCCCGTCTTCCATCCGTTTCTCTACGGCTCCGGCCAGGGCGCGGAGATGCGCGCGGGCTTCTACGGCGTCGCCGGCTGGCACGGCGAGGCGCATCTCCTGCGGGCGCTCTTCGAGGGCGTCGCCTTCGAGCACCGCCGCCATGTCGACGCGCTCCGGCGCGCGGGAATCGGCTTCGATCGCGCGATCCTCTCGGGCGGCGGCTCGCGCAGCCCGGTCTGGCCGCAGCTGTTCGCCGACATCCTCGGCGTCGAGGTCGCCGTCGCCGAATGCCAGGAGACCGGCGCCCTCGGCGCGGCGATCGCGGCCGGGATCGGGGCCGGCCTCTTCGAGAGCTACGAGGACGCCGTCGAACGCATGACCCGCACGAAGGCGCGCTTCGCGCCGGAACCGGCGGCCTCGAGCCTGCTCGAGGCGCGCTACGACCTGTTTCTGAGTCTGACGGAGGCGCTCAGGCCGTTCTGGCGTCGCGTCGCCGAATTAAAGGATGCTCGCCCATGAAAGCCGTCGCCTTCACCCGCTCGCTGCCGATCTCCGAGCCCGACAGCCTCGTCGACATCGAGCTGCCGGATCCCGAGCTGCGCGCCCGGGACCTCCTGGTCGAGATCGAGGCGATCTCCGTCAATCCGGCGGACGCCAAGCGCCGCATGCGCGTCGCCGCGGACGGGCCGGTCGAGCCGTTCGTTCTCGGCTATGACGCGGTCGGAACCGTGCGCGAGACGGGCGGCGCGGCGACTCTGTTCCGGCCGGGCGACAAGGTCTGGTACGCGGGCGACGCGACGCGGCCCGGCAGCTACGCCGCCCTCCAGGCGGTTGACGAGCGCATCGTCGGCCGGGCGCCGCGCGCCGCGCCCGCGAGCGACGCCGCGTCGCTGCCGCTCACGAGCCTCACCGCCTGGGAGATGCTGTTCGACCGGCTCGGCGCGAAGGAGGGCGAGGCGGGCGAGATCCTGGTGATCGGCGGCGCCGGCGGCGTCGGCTCGATCACCATCCAGCTCGCGCGCAAGCTGACCGGGCTCACGGTCGTCGCGACGGCGTCGCGGCTCGAGTCGGTCGCCTGGTGCCGGTCGCTCGGCGCGCATGACGTCGTCGATCACCGCGATCTCGTCGCCTCGGCGACGGCGGCCGGCTACGAGCGCTTCAAATACATCGTCCAATACGCCGACACGGCGCAGCATTGGGACGCGATGTGCGCGCTCGTCGCGCCGCAGGGCCGGATCGGCACGATCGTCGAGACGCCGGAGAAGATCGACGTCACCAAGCTGCAGGGCAAGTCGGCGGCGCTCGTCTGGGAGCTGATGTTCACCCGCGCGATGTTCGAGACCGAGGACATGGGCGAGCAGGGCGCGATCCTGAACCGCGTCGCCGCGATGGTCGATGCGCGCGAGATCCGAACGACCGCGCGCGAAAAGCTCAGCGGCCTGTCGTCCGCGACGTTGAAGAAAGCGCATGAGATGATCGAGACCAGCGCGATGATTGGAAAGATCGTCATCGAATACTGAACGATTCTTTATTCGCCGAAGACATTCGAGGACGCCCGGCAAGAGCGGCTGGCGTGAGGCGGCGATGTCGGAACGCGACCGCGCTTGCCGCGGACGGCCCTTGCGATGCGCGCGCATGAGAGGCGAGACGGCGCGCCGCGTATCGCGATCATCGACGGCGCGGCCGCTTTCGCCCTCGCCTTCGCGAGGGGGCGACGCTCGAGCAGGATCTCTTGAGGCGGATGCGACGCTGATGACGCCGTCATCCTGGGATGACGCCGTCATCCCGGAAAGCCGCAGGCTTATC
>CAZPTD010000089.1:0-13254 GCA_964588915.1 uncultured Neomegalonema sp.
GCGCGCTGCTGGCGCCTGAGCTCGGCGAGCGCCTCGTCGATCTCGTCGAAATGGCCCGTCTCGTCGACATAGTCGCGCCGCGCCGGGCTGCGGTCGCGCCCCTCGGCCTCGCCCTCCGTCGGCCGATCCGAGTCGTTCGGCGCCGACCGCTCCGCGTCGGCCGCCTCCGCGCCGGCCTGCGGCTTCGGCTCGGCGCGCCGCGCCGCCGCGTCCTCGCCCTCCGTCCCCTGCGGCGGCGACGTCCGCTCCGACCCAGGCGCCTCGGCGCTCCCGGCGTCGTCCCTCTCCGCCGCGGCGCCGGCGCTCGTCGCCGCGGTCTCGCCGGTCGGCGGCCCCTCTCGACGCTCCTCTCGCCGCTCCTCTCGGCGCTCCTGGCCCGTCGGCGCCTCGCCCCTCGGCGCGTCGCGCGCGGCGTCCCGCGACCGCCTCTCGGCGTCCGGCCGATCGGCCCGCGTCGACCGAGCGCGGCGCGGCTGAGCCGCGTTCAGGAGCGCCTCGAGCGCCCGGGCCGAAAGGGCGCCGAGGCGGATCGCCCGCGGCCCCGCGAGAAAGCGGTCGACCGTGTCGATGCTCGAGAAGGACGCCGCGGAGCGCGGCGCGGCCGGCGCCTCGCCCTCGTCGTCGGCGCTCTCGTCTTCTGGTCCCTCGTCATCCTCGACGTCCTCGAGGTCGGCGAACGCGTGATCCTCATCGACGATCGGATCATCCTCGTCGGCCAGGTCGGCCGCGCCCGCGAGCTCGTCCTCTTCCTCCTCCTCCTCCTCCTCCTCGACGACTTCCTCGACATCGTTCTCGACGGCGCGCCCGGCGACGTCGCGATCCGGCGCGCCGCTCGCCCGCGCGACGCGATCCGCCGGCGTCGCCGCCGCGCGCTCGGCGGCGAGCCCCGTCTCCGCCGCAGCGGCGATCTCCTCGGGCGAGACCGGCGCCCGCAGCGGATCGAGCTCGCCGAGATAGTTCTTCTCCTCTCCGAGCACCGACGCGTCCGCCTCCCAGATCAGACCGTTCAGGTGGCCGAAGCGCGCGGTCAGCTCGCGGAGCAGCAGCCGCCGCTCGACCCGGCCGAGGCCGAGCGCGCCGAGCGGCGCCGCCGCGCCGACCCGATCGCGGCCGCCCGGCGCGAGCAGGATCGCGACGCCGAGACGCTCGGCGGCGTGGAAGAGGATCGTCCATTGCTCGAGGCGCGAGACGTCGAAGACCGAGCGCCCTTCGGCGAGCGCGCGGTCGCCCGAGCGCCAGGGGCCGCTCAGCACGCTCGCGCCGTCGATCAGGATCGGCGCGGCGCGCAGAACGTTCGCGCCGCCCTCCGCGGCCCGGCGCACGGCGCCGACCGCGCCTTGGCCGCGGCCGCTCCAATCGGGATCGCCCGGACGCCAGGCCTCGGGCGCCGACGCGCCGGCCGCGATCCGCGCCGCGGCCGGCGCGAAGCCGTCGAACTCGTCGCCATGCAGAAGCGCCGCCTCGGTCCGGATCCGCGCCGTCTCGGCGCCGCCCGACTGCCGGAAGGCGATCTCGCCGTCGCTCAGCGTCGCGGCGCCGCGCGCCCTTAGATCGGGCGGCGTCATATTCGGCGGCGCGATCTTGATGGCGCCCGAGGCGCCGTCGAAAGCGCCGCCGGAGGCGCCCGCGAAGTCGACCGCGGCGGCGTTCTCGACCGCGATGTTCGAGCCGGCGCGGAAGCGCGCCCGCCAGCGCCAGACGCCGTCGGTCGGCGGCCGAAAGCGCACGCGCCAGATCGCGCCTTCGGCGGCCCCCGTCTCCGCCGCCGCGCCGTCGGCGGCGAAAAAGCCGGGCGCGACCAGAGCCGCGCCGGTCGCGTCATGTTCGAAGCGGACGTCGAGACGGTAGTCGCGGAACGTCGCCGGCGTCTCGGCGAGCGCCGCGCCCTCGAAATCGAGGACAACCGATCTCCACGCGCGCAGCGCGCCGCTGATCATCGCCGTGCGACTGTTCATTTCGTCCTTCCGACCGCGCGCTCCAGCGGCCAAGCCTTCCCGAGGCCGCGGCTCGCACAGCCGACTCCGCTCTCATGAAGCCTTCGGGCAGAGGACCCGCCGCCGGCGAACGATGGCGCCCTTGACGCCCGACCGGCGTCGGGTGGATTTAGCAGGCGCGCGGCGGACAAGACAATCGCGCTGTCCGTCGCCGCTCGACCGCGCGGCGGCTTCCGCGCCGACCATGCTTTTTTGGACGCAAGAGATCGGATTTTCGGCATGCACGCGCCCCAAAGTCCCGAAGCGAGCCCGGCGACGCCGCTGTCGCGCCGCTCCATCGCGCGCGCGTCGGACGCGCCGCCGACGATCGCGCCCTCGATTCTCGCCGCCGACTTCGCGGATCTCGGCGCGGAGTGCCGCGCCGCCGTCGCCGCGGGCGCGCCCTGGATCCATGTCGACGTCATGGACGGCCGCTTCACGCCGAACATCACCATGGGCCCGGCGATCTGCGCCGCGATCCGCGGCCATGTCGACGGCGTTCTCGACGCGCATCTGATGATCGAGCCGCCCGAGCCGATGCTCGAGGCCTTCGCCGAGGCCGGCTGCGACCTCGTCACCATCCACGCCGAGGCGACGCGCCATCTCGATCGCGCGCTCGCCCGGATCCGCGATCTCGGCCTCGCCGCCGGCGTCGCGCTCAACCCCTCGACGCCCGAGAGCGCCGTCGCTTACGCCCTCGACCGTGTCGATCTCGTCTGCGTGATGACCGTGAATCCTGGCTTCGGCGGTCAGAAGCTGCTAGCCTCGCAGTTGCCGAAGATCGCGGCGCTGCGCGCGCTGATCGGCGACCGGCCGATCCGATTGCAGGTCGACGGCGGCGTCGACGACGAGACCATCGCCGGCTGCGCGACCGCGGGCGCCGACGTCTTCGTCGCCGGCTCGAGCGTGTTCGGCGGCGGCGGCGAGATCGCCCGTCCGCGCTACGCCGAACGGATCGCGGCGCTGCGCAGTGCGGCGGAGAAGACGCGATCCTAATAATTAACAGAACGATTAGCCTGTAGATTATTCAACGAATATTGGATATTTCCGACGCCAATCGCTAGGAATGTCGTCAGGTAAGATCCCTGGTCCGGCGAAATCATTGCGAAACCGCCGTTGCCGGCTCCGCCCAAGTTTGGTCATACGACACTATGAACATCGTAGATACCCTGACTGACCGTCTCCGCGCGCTAATGAAAGAGCACCGTGTGAAGGCTGCGCCGCTCGCACGCGCTGCGAATCTAAATGAAAGCGCTGTACGCGATATTCTTCGAGGTCGGTCGAAGAACCCGGGCATCGTAACGTTGAAGAAAATCGCCTCCGTTCTCAACTTGCGGCCAAGCGCGTTGTTCGAGGCTGACCAAGCGTGGCCAGTTACGGGAGCTATTAGCGCCAACGGCGAAATAACGCGCAGCGAAGGACGGGACGAAATTCCTTACGCGATCGAAAACCCGTTCTTCGCGTATCGCGACGAAGAGTTCGAGGCGATTGCAGTTCAAGGCGAGTCGATTGCGCCGCTGGCCTTCGATGGTGATTTTTTGGTGGTTCATAAGCGGGAAAGCGGCGTGGACGAAGCCGATCTCGGCCGTCCATGCGTATGCGTCCTCGAAAGCGGTGAGCGACTTGTGCGGATACTTCGCCCAGGCGCGGAGACGGGCGCTTATATCCTGATGCCTCTGAGCGTATTCGGCTCGCCGGAGACAAATGTTCGTCTTGTCGCTGCGGCGCGAATAGCGTTCGTGCTGCCTTCACAGCTCGTTCCCGACTTGCCCGAACCGACGCATGAGAGCACGGATACGCTCCAAGAGGAGCGCGCCGGGTATAAAACGAAGTCCAAGAAGTAGATATTTGCTGCATTTCAGCTCGAATTAACTGGCTATTTTACCCAGGCTTGGAAAATATCCCGCGACACCGCTCTCGCTTCTTGGAGAACGTCCATTCTATATCGGTGATTAGTCCCGATAGACAGCGCGGGAGGTTGTCTGCATTTGCCGTAAGGCCGGCTTGATTTGATCAATTGGACAGATCGCAAGTACGTCGAGGCGGCGAATGCAACTTTCGAACCGCCGCATCGGCGTTCTCGATTCCGCGCAGACGTCCCAATCGACGTCCGCCCGCGCCGCGCCGACGCGTTCTCGCGCGTCGGGCGAGAGCCTGACGGCGCCGGGTTGACGGCGCAACGCCGAGCGGCGCTAGTGACGCCGCGTCGTTCGACGCCTCGCGCACCGACCCGAAGGACCAATCCATGGCGGACAACTCACAGACGACGGGCGCCGGCGACGCGCTCGCTCTGCGCATCGAGGGCGTGCGGATCACGCTCGAAGACGGCGTTCTCGCCGTGCTTCTCGACCGCGCCGAGAAGAAGAACGCCCTCAACGCGCCGATGTGCGAAGGGCTGACGCGCCTGCTCGGCGCCGCCTCGGACGACGAGAGGGTCGGCGCCGTGGTCGTCGCCGGCGCCGGCGGCGTCTTCTCCGCCGGGGCCGACATCTCGCTCTTCGCCGGCGGCCTGACCGAGGCTACGGCGGCGCCGCTCGGCGTTCTGCGCGCGCTGCATCGCTCGGCGGCGCCGGTGGTCGCGTCGGTCGAGGGCGACGCGATCGGCGTCGGGGCGACGCTTCTCTTGCATTGCGACTTCGTCTACGCCGCGCCGAGCGCGCGGCTGCACACGCCCTTCATCGATCTCGCGCTCTGTCCGGAGGGCGCATCGAGCCTGCTGATGCCGCAACGGCTCGGCCGCGGGCGCGCCAACGCGATGCTGATGCTCGGCGAGGCGCTCGACGCCGAGGCGGCCGAGGCGGGCGGCCTCGTGGACGCGATCCACGCCGCGCCGCTCGAGACGGCGATGGAGACGGCGCGCCGCCTCGCCGCGAAGCCGCGCGCCGCGATGCGGGCCACCAAGCGCTTGCTGCGCGAGGCGCAGGACGCGGCGATCGAAGCGACCCTCACGCGCGAGGCCGAGCTCTTCGCGGATCGACTGCGCTCGTCGGAGGCGCAGGCGGCGTTCATGGCCTTCCTGGCGCGCAAGCGCGAGGCGAGCGCGAGCGGCCGAGCGTGACCGGCGCGGACGCGCCGCCCGAGCCGCCGGCCGGCTACGATCCGATCTCGGAGGAGACCGTCGCCGCGCCCGTCTTGGCGCTCCGCGGGCGGCTCGTCGCTTGGTCGGACGGCTTCGCCCGCCTCGACGCCGAGATCACGCCGGCCTTCATCAACCGCTCCGGCTATCTCCATGGCGGCGCGCATATGATCCTGCTCGACACCGTCGCCGGCTATTCGGGCTGCTGCTGCCCCTATCCGGGCCGCATGCGCCGCGCCGTCACGGTCTCGCTGACCACGCATTTCATCGGCGCCGCCTCCGAAGGCGCGCTCGTCGCCGAGGGACGCGTCGTCGGCGGCGGACGGCGCCTCTTCTTCGCGGAGGCGACGCTCCTCGGCCCGGACGGATCGCTTCTCGCCGCCGGTTCGGGCTCGTTTCGCTACGTCGACAATGGCGGCGCGGCGTGGGGCGACCCGCGGCCGACGGGCGACGCCGGATAGGCAAATGCGCCGGGCGCCGGCGCGAAAGCCGCGCGGGGCCTCCACAAGCGCGGACGCCGCGTCTATCAACGACGGACGCTCGCGCCGCGCCGCGGCGCAGGGACGACGTCGGAGGAGGGGTGCTTGGAGACTTCGGAATGGATCGCCGTCGGATCGGCCGCGCTGGCGTTCGCGTCGCTCGTCGCCAACTGGACGATCGTTCGTCGCCAGCTCGTGATCCTCGCGGAGCAGGTCGGCACGACCTTGGACGGCGAGAAGGCGCGGTGGCTCGCCGACGTGCTCGGCACCTACGGCGACGCGACCGCGCTCGTCCAATCGCGGGTCGGCGTCTACACGCCGCACGAGTTCACCCGTCGGCGGCTCGAGCTCGCCAATCGGTTCTCGGCGCTGGCCGACCAGGGCCGGCTCTACTTTCCGAATATCGGCGCCGAAGCCTACGGCCAGGGCAAGCACTTCGCGTTTCGCGGCAAACGTCGTCCGATCCTCGACGCCCTCATCCTTGCGCATGACGTCGTGTCGTGCCTCGATCAAAGCGGCGACGTGCCGAACGCGCCGCTCGTCGAGCTGCTGTTCGGCATGCGTCGCGTCGTCGTCTCGGAGGTCCAGTACTCGATCGATCCGCAGCGGCGCGACGCGCTGCTCGGACAGGCGCGCCGAATGAACCGAGACGACTCCATCGTCTCGCGCGAGGACGTTCAGACGCTGGTCGCGCGCGCCTGCGAACTGCCGAACATCAAGCTGAGCTTCACGCGCGACGACCTGCCGCCCGCCGCGCAGGACAAGGCGCGTTGAGCCGCGGGCTTCAGGCCGAGCCGGCCTCCTCCTCGATGAAGACGGCGGCGATCAGCCAGCCCGTCTCCGAAGGCTCGAGCACGTAGGTCGCGATGTAGGCTTGGCCGTCCGGACCGACGAGACGCACGCGATGGACGATGCGCCCGTCGCTCTCTTCGGCGTCGAGAAAGAGCACGTCCTGCGGCCGCCAGACCATCGGATAGCCCTGCCGGACCATGTTCGAGAAGCTCTCCACGGTCGGAAAGCTGCGCTTCACGCCCGGCGAGGCGAAGGCGTAGGCTTCGTCCCAGGCGTCGCGCTGGAAGGCGTCGAGCTGTCGCTCGATCGTCCCGCGCGAGTCCTCGACAGGCTCGGCCGTCGCATCGACGACAAAGCCGGCCGTGAAGGCGCACGCCATGATCACGGCGAAGACGCGCATCCGGAATGCGCTGAAAGCGGTCGTCATCGCAGATCCCTTTCCATTGTCGCCCCTGCGTCAACATGGCGCCGGCGCGCGGCGCGGCCAGCCCGCGCGCCGAACTCAGCCGCCGAGCGCCGCGATTTCGTCGGACGCCGTCGGCGGCGCGCACCATTCCGGCTGCGGCTCCTCGCCATAGGCCCAGCGCGCGCCGTGGCCTCCGGCGACCATCGCCGCGACGAAATCGATCCGCGCGCCGCCTTCATGGACGAGGACGTCGGCGACGAGACGGTCGTACCGGTTGCTATAGGCGACGTCGAGCGTCACCGTCCGATCCTGCAGGAGCTCGGCCGCCGCCGCCCGGGCCGCGATCGCCAGCGCCTTCTCCGCGTCGCAGTCGTAGCGCCGGAGCTCCGGCGTGTCGAAATTGCGCACGCGGATCCGGTCGCCGCCCGCGACGACGAACGTGTCGCCGTCGATGATCCGCTCGACGAGCGCCACCCGGCCTTCCGTCGGCGCCGCGCGGCCTTTCTCCGGCGCGGCGCCGAAAAGCGCGAATAAGACAATAAGGATCGCCGTCGCCAGGGCGGCCGCCGCCCGGCGCATGTCCACTGCTCGCATGTTTGCCTCAATATCTGCGCGTTTTCGCGTCTAGCACGCGGATATATGGCTTAAGCACGCAGATATAGCAATCTGGAAAGAGCCGACCGCCCTATGTGGCGCGGTCTTCCTGGGCCGCGTCGACCGCCGGCGCTCCGACGGCGCATTGGAAGGCGAGACGGAAAGACGCTCCGCCGAGCCGCGAGCGCGCGAGCGTAATCGTGCCGCCATGCGCGGACATGATCTCCTGGCAGATCGCGAGGCCGAGACCGACGCCCTGCTGCGCCTCCGCGCCTTCGGCCCGCGCGAACCGCTCGAAGATCCGCGCCGCCGACGTCTCGGGTATGCCCGGCCCGTTGTCCGAAACCCAGATCAACACCTCGTCGCCGGCGCGCTCGGTCTCGACCGCGATCACCGCGTCGGCGTGCGGATTGTATTTGAGCGCGTTGGTCAAGAGGTTGAGGAGCACCTGCTGCAGCCGATCGGGATCGGCCGAAATCAACCCGCCCGCGGCGCCGCGCTTTCGCGTCACCGTGACGCCGCGCTCCTCGCAGAGCGGCCCGAGGGTCTCGAAGACGTCGTCGATCACCGGCTCCGGGTCGAGGATCTGGCGGGCGAGGCGCAGCGGCCCGCGGCGCGCCTCCTCCATGTCGAGGATCTGGTCGAGAAGGCGCGTCAGACGCCGCGTCTCCTCGCGGATGACGACCGAGAAGCGCCGCGTCTCCTCGGGCGAGAGATCGGGCGCGTTGGTCAGGATCTCGGCCGAGGCGCGCAGCGCCGCCATCGGCGTGCGGAGCTCGTGGCTGACGGTGCTGAGGAAGAGATCCTTCTGCGCGTCGCTCTCGCGCAGGCGCTCGTTGGCGAGCTCGAGCCGGCGCGCCGTCTCCTCGAGCTCCGCGCGTTGCGCCTCGAGCCGCTGGTTGTAGCTGAGGATCCGCGCGGTCTCGTCCGCGATCTCCATCAGCTCGTCGAGGCTGATGCGCTCGCCGGTCGCAACGCGGCTCACCATCGTGTGCGCCGACGACGCGCCGATATTGGCCGCGAGCCGCGCCTCGAGCTCCGAGATGAGGGCGTCGCTCGCCGCCGGGAGCGCGGCGCCGGCGACGTCCTGCGCGCGGCTGTGCCGCTGGAAGAGCTCATGCGCCGGCTGCGAGCCGAGAATGCGCTGCGCGAGAACGTAGAGATCGCGCGGCGCGGCCTTGCGCCGAAGCAGCCGCCGCGCGTCGCCGCTGCCCGGACCGGAGCCGCCGGAGAAGACGGCGCCCTGCAGCAGCTCCATCGGCGAGGGTTTGGACATGATGGAGACGGCGACGAGGCAGACCACATTCGCGCCCAGGCTCCAGAAAAGCGCGTGAACCAAGGGATCGAGCCCGTGGAGGCCGAAAAGCGCGTTCGGCCGCAGGAGATCGAGGCCGAAATAGCCTTCGGGCCGCCAGGTTTCGAGGAGCGCCGGCTCGCCGAGCGCGCCCGGAACGAAGAGCGTCGCCGCCCAAAACGCGAAGCCGGCGACGAGCCCGGCGACGACGCCCGAGCCGCGCGCCCAGGGCCAGAACAGCGCCGCGAGCAGCCCGGGCAGGAACTGCGCGACGCCGGCGAAGGCGATGAGGCCGATCGAGGCCAGCGCCGCGCCGCCGCCCGAGAAGCGAAAATAGACAAAGCCGAGCAGCATGACGCCGCAGATCGCGACGCGTCGCGTCGAGAGCATGAACGCGCGGTAATCGCCCGCCTCGACGGTCTTCGGCGGCGCGCGCAGCGCCAGCGGCAGCACGAGATGGTTCGAAATCATCGTCGAGAGCGCGATGCAGGCGACGATCATCATCGAGGTCGCCGAGGAGAGCCCGCCGAGGAAGACGAGCAGCGCGAGCTCCGAGCGGCCTTCGGCGAGCGGCAAGGTCAGGACGTAGAAATCCGCGTCGCCGCCAGCGTTGGGATGGGCGAGGCCGACGAGCGCCAGCGGCGCGATGAAGAAGCTGATGAGCAGAAGATAAAGCGGAAACGCCCAGGAGGCGAAGCGTCCATGGCGCTCGTCGACGCATTCGACCACCGTCACCTGGAACTGCCGCGGCAGGCAGATGATCGCCGCGCCGGCGAGAAAGGTGAGCGACGCCCAGCGTGCGTCGAAGACCTCCGCCGCCGCCATCACCTGCGCTCTCTCGCCGCTCATGACCGCCGCCGGATCGTCGGCGATCGCGAAGAGCGCGAAGGCGCCGACGGCGAGAAGCGCGAAGAGCTTCACCACCGCCTCGAGCGCGATCGCCGCGACGACGCCGTGATGCCGCTCGCGCGCGTCGAGCGTCCGCGTGCCGAAAAGGATGGTGAAGACCGCCATGATCGCCGCCGCCCAGAAGGCGCTGCGATAGACCGCGTCGTTGATCGGCGGGATCTCGATCGGCGCGCCGATCGGCTTCTCGGCGACGTCGGTGATGAGATGGAGGCTGAGCGCGATCGCTTTGAGCTGAAGCGCGATATAGGGCAGCGTCGCCACCACCGCGATCAGCGTCGCGATCGCGGCGAGCGACGGGCTCTTGCCGAACCGCGAGGACAGAAAGTCGGCGATCGAGGTGACGTTTTGCGCCCGGCCGACGCGCACCAGCCGGCGCAGGAGCGCCCACCAGCCGACGAAGACCAGCGTCGGTCCGAGATAGATGGTGACGAATTCGAGCCCGCCGCGCGCCGCGGTGCCGACCGCGCCGTAGAAGGTCCAGGAGGTGCAGTAGACCGAGAGCGAGAGCGTGTAGACGAGCGGGTTCTCGAGCATGCGGAAGCGGCCCTGCCGCGCCCGCCGGTCGCACCAATAGGCGACGCCGAAGAGAAGCGCCGCATAGGCCAGCGCCGAGACGAGAATGAGGTCCGACGGCAGGTTCATCGCTCGCGCCGCTCCGCCCTTTCCGCGCGCGCCGCCCGCCGCGCCAAGCGGCCCGCGAGCAGGATCAGCAGGCCCCAGGCCGCGAAGATATAGACGAACGCCGCGGGCGCGCCGAAGACGGTCGCGTCGCCCGAGACGATCCGGATCGCCGGCGAGACGAGGAGCGCCGCGCCGAGCAAGGGCAGCGCCCAGCCGACCTCGCCGGCGCTGGCGCGCTCGACGTGATCCTCGGCCTCCTCTTCGGCGTCGCCGGCGCTTTCGCCGACGTTGCGCGCCTTGTCGCTCAGGCGCCGATCAGCTCCTTGACGCACGCGACGACCTCGTTGTTCGAGAAGGGCTTGGTCAGAAACGCGGTCGCGCCCACGGCTTCAGCGGTCCTGCGATCCGCCTGCTGACCCTTCGCCGTCAGAACCAGAACCGGCAGGCCCGCGAGGCGCGCGTCGGCGCGGATGCGCTTGAGCACCTCGAAGCCGTTGACATGCGGCAGCATCACGTCGAGCACCAACAGCGCCGGCGGCGCGCTCCGCTCGAGCGCGGCGAGGGCCGAGGCGCCGTCCATCGCCATTTCGACCTCGAATCCCGCCCGCGTCAGAAGGAACTCGAGCGCGGCGGCGATGTTGGGCTCGTCTTCGGCGATCAGCACGCGCTCTTTCTTGGCGGACGCCGCCTCGCCGGGCGCGGCGTCCTTCGGCGCGGCCTTCTCTGGCGCCGGACGTTGCATATCGATCCTCCCGTCGCGCGCTGCGCGGCGCGCGTTCTTCTTCGTATGATTCTAGGGTTCGTTCCGCGCGATGGCGACGGATTTCTCGTCCGCGTCGTTCGGATCCGCCAACACCGCCTCTTCCTGTCGGTAGACGCAATCGGCGCGCAGGCAGATGCGGCAGCTCGGACCGACCGGCGTCGGCCGCGCCGCCGGCCCGAGCTCGAGCCCGTCGCTGTAGACGAGCCGGTCCGCATGCACCGCGTCGCAGGCGAGCATGATCGACATCAGATGCCGCGGCCGCGCATAGGAGCCGCCCTCCTTCGCGACGGTGCGCGCGACGAAGAAGAAGCTGTCGCCCGAGGGAAAGGCCGCGAGCTGGCGCTGCACCGTCTCGGGCGCCTGAAAGGCGCGATAGACGACCCAGAGCGGACAGGCGCCGCCGCGCCGCGGCAAGGGCAGGCCCGGCAACGCCAGGCGCTTGGTGACGAAGCCCGAAGGATCGACGCGCATGAAGGCGAAGGGCGCGCCCTCGGCGCCCGGCCGGCGCAGCGTCGCCAGCCGATGCGCCGCCTGCTCGTAGGAGAGCGCGAATCGCCGGCTCAGCCCCTCGACGTCGTAGCGGCACCGCTCGGCCTCCTCGAGGAAGGGCTCGTAGGGCGCGAGGATCGCGGCGGCCGCATAGGAGACGAGCGCGCGCCGCGCCCGCGCGCGCGCGGCGTCCGACTTCAGGCTCGCGGCGCTGCGGATCTCGGCCTCGACCGCCTCGGCCGCGGCGAGCCGCGCCGCCGCCCGCGCGATCTCGAAACGCCGCGTCGGCTCGGGCGCGCTGTCATAGACGACGAACGCGCCGTCCTCCGAGCGCCACTCGGCGTGAGCGGCGAGCCCGGGCGGGCGCGCGTCGCTGTCGCCGCGCCGCACCTCGACGCCGAAACGGCTCTTCATGTAGTCGATGAGGCGGCTCTTCTGCCGCCCCTCCTCGACCTGAGCGGCGAAGCAGAGCTCGGCGACCGCGTCCTCGAGCCCGGGAAAGTGGTTGCGCTTCTCGGCGATGAAGTCGTCGACCTCCTCCTCCGGCGTCGAGTGCCCGCGCCGCGCGTCCTCCTGCGAGAAGAAGCCGGCGACGGTGCGGCTGATCTCCGAGAGCCGCGCGCTCTCGGAGACGACGATCGACTGGAACCGCGCCCGCGTCGCCGCCGGCAGCGGGTCGCCCTCCTCGAGGATCTCCGCCGCCGAGCGGATGGCGGCGACGTTCGAGAGCATGCCGTAGACCGCCTCGCGGAGCGCCGGATCCTGGCTCAGCCGATCGGCGAGCGCCGCCGCGTCGCGATCGCGCGCGACATAGGCGCGGTGCAGCGCGAGGACCGCCCGCGCCCAGGCCGGATGGCGTCCGACGAACTCGGGCGCGTCGTCCGGTTGCGGACCGGCGGCGCGCAGCACCGGATCGGCGCAGAGCTCGAGCAGCGCCTCGATGAGCCGCGCGTCGCCGGCGTCGTCGAGATCGGAGAGCGACGCGTCGAGGGCGCCGGCGAGACGGCGCAGGAGCACGCCGGCGACGGGCCGCTTCCCGTTCTCGATCTGATTGAGATACGAGGTCGAGACGCCGGCCGCCTGCGCCACCTGCGCCTGCGTCATGCCGAGGGCGCGCCGCCGCTCGCGCATCCTCAATCCGATCGGCGCTCGCGCCATGCGCCCTCCCGCCGCGCCGACAGGCGGCGCTTTCTTCACACGTTTCACAAGGCCATCGCCCGTCCCCGCAAGCTTTTCACAAAATTTCACAACCCGTCGATTGTTTTCTTGCGCAAGAGGGCCCGTTTGCAGCGTTCTCTTGCGCGAGGGTTTCCAGCTCTCGCCGCGGTGACGCTCAGCGTCGCGCGGATCCGACACCGCAGAGAACGGACTGAAAAGGTTCGACAGGATCGGCGACCGGGCTTGCCGCCCTCAGCCGAGACGCGACACTCACGCCCGACGCGTCGGGCGACCGGACCCGGAGGAAAGAATGGCACAAGGCAAAGGCGTGAATCGCCGGACATTGCTCAAGACCGGCGTCGCCGCCGGCGCGGCGTTCGCGACGCCCTACTTCTTCACGCGCGGCGCGCTCGCTCAGGAGTATCTGAACGCGCCGACCGGCTCGACCGTCACGCTCGGCTTCAACGTGCCGCAAACGGGCGCCTACGCCGACGAAGGCGCCGACGAGCTGCGCGCCTATCAGCTCGCCGTCAAGCACCTCAACGGCGAAGGCGACGGCGGCATGCTGCCGACCTTCTCCTCCAAGGAGCTCACCGGCGAGGGCGGCCTCGGCGAGCGCCTCGAGTTCGTGACCGGCGACACCGAGACCAAGTCCGACGCCGCCCGCTCGAGCGCCCGGCGCATGGTCGAGAGCGACGGC
>CAZPTD010000090.1:0-13144 GCA_964588915.1 uncultured Neomegalonema sp.
GGATGCCGTTCGTGCCCTCGTAGATCGCGGTGACGCGCACGTCGCGCGCGAACTGGGCCGCGCCCGTCTCCTCGATGAAGCCCATCCCGCCATGGACCTGAACGCCGAGATGCGCGACCTCGTTGCCGACATCGGTCCCGAACGCTTTCGCAAGCGGCGTCAGGAACGCGCCCATCGCCGTCGCCGCGCGCCGCGCCTCCTCGCTCGGCGCCGCCCGCGCCATGTCGAGGTGGTAGGCGCAGGCGTAGGCGATCGCCCGCGCCGCCTGCGTCATCGTCGCCATGTCGATGAGCATCCGGCGCACATCGGCGAAATCGGTGATCGGGCCCGAGCCGTCGCCGACCGGCGTCCGCCCCTGCTTGCGCTCGAGCGCCCAGGCGAGCGCCTTCTGCGTCGCCGCCTCGGCGATCGCGACGCCCTCGAGCCCGACGCCGAGCCGCGCGTTGTTCATCATCGTGAACATGCAGGCGAGGCCCTTGTTCTCCTCGCCGATGAGCTCGGCGGTCGCGCCCTCATAGGCCATGACGCAGGTCGGCGAGGCGTGGAGCCCGAGCTTGTGGTCGAGCGAGACGACCTTGAAGTCGTTGCGCCGTCCGAGCCCGCCATCGGCGTCGGGCAGGAATTTCGGGCAGAGAAAGAGCGAGATCCCTTTCGAGCCCGCCGGCGCGTCCGGCAGCCGCGCCAACACCAGATGCACGACGTTCTCGGCGACGTCGTGGTCGCCCCAAGAAATCCAGATCTTGCCGCCCTCGATCCGGTAGGCTCCGTCGCCCAAGGGCTCGGCGCGCGTCCGGAGCGCGCCGACATCGGAGCCCGCCTGCGGCTCGGTGAGGCACATGGCGCCGGTCCATTCGCCGGAGACGAGCTTCGGCAGATAGAGCGCGCGCTGCGCGTCGGTTCCGTGCTTCTCGATCGCCTCGATCGCGCCTTGGCTGAGGAGCGGGCAGAGCGAGAGCGCGAGATTGGCCGAGGCCAGCATCTCCTGGACGGCCGCCGCGTAGGTCGCCGGCAGGCCCATGCCGCCGAATTCCGGGTCCGCCGCCATGCCGACCCAACCGCCCTCGGCGATCGCCCGATAGGCCGCCTCGAACCCTTCGGGCGTGCGCACGACGCCGTTCTCGAGACGCGAGCCGACCCTGTCGCCCGTCTCGTTGAGCGGCGCGAGCGTGCCGGCGGCGAGCTTGGCCGCCTCCTCGATGATCTGCGACGCCGTCTCCGGCGTCGCCTCGGCGAAGAGATCCGTCTCGGCCAGGCTGCCGGCCTCGATCATATGGTCCAATGTCGCCTTGATGTCGGCGAGCGGCGCGGCGTACATGGATCGAGCCTCCCTATATTCTTCGTGCGCATCATCCGCAGCGATGTTGCGGAACTATTGCCGATCGCGAGGTTGAGCTGAAGCCTTTGACGCCAGACACGACGCAACGTCATGCGGGCGAAATCGACGCGGATGCGATCCGCCGAGCGGCCGCGATTCTGCGCGCGGGCGGGCTCGTCGCCTTTCCGACGGAGACCGTCTACGGGCTCGGCGCCGACGCGCGCTCGGACGCGGCCGTGGCGCGGATCTTCGAAGCGAAGGGGCGGCCCGAGCACAATCCGCTGATCGCCCATGTCGCCGATCTCGCGATGGCCGAACGCATCGCGGTCGTGGGCGAGACCGCACGCCGCCTGGCGGAGGCGTTCTGGCCCGGCCCGCTGAGCCTGGTGCTGCCGGTGCGCGACGGCGCGATCTCCGCTCGCGCGACCGCCGGCCTCGCCACCGTCGCCCTTCGCGCGCCGGCGCATCCCGTAGCCCAAGCCCTCCTCCGCGCCTTCGACGGCCCTCTCGTCGCGCCGAGCGCCAACCGATCGGGCCGCCTCAGCCCGACCGACGCCGACGCCGTCCGCGCCGAACTGGGCGACGCGGTCGAGATGATCCTCGATGGCGGCGCCTGCGCGGTCGGCGTCGAGTCGACGATTCTGAAGTTCGAGGACGGCGCCGCTCGGCTCCTCCGCCCTGGTGGAATCGCCGTCGAAGAGCTGGAGCGCGTTCTCGACACGCCTTTGCGGGCTGCGGAAGGCGGCGAAGTGGAAGCGCCGGGGATGCTGGCGAGCCATTACGCGCCGAACGCGTCCCTGCGCCTCAATGCGACGGCGCCGGCGCCCGGCGAAGCCTGGCTCGGCTTCGGCCCCGATCCTTCCGGCCTGCCCGCCCTCTCCGAAAACCTGTCTCCGTCCGGCGATCTCGCCGAGGCCGCAAGCCGCCTCTTCGCCTGCCTCCGCCGGCTCGACGCCCGCGGCCCCGAGCGGATCGCGGTGGCGCCCGTACCGGAGAAAGGCCTCGGCCGCGCGATCAACGACCGCCTGCGCAGAGCGGCGGCGCCTCGGGCGTAGCGCGCGCCATCGCCGTCATCCCGGACGGCCGCAGGCCGATCCGGGGTCGCGCAGCGCCCGGAAATCCGTCCGGCGGAGGGATTTCAGCGGAGCGACGGCGGGGCCTCCAGAGCCACACGGCGCAGTGTTTCGAACCAAGGCCCTCGATCCCGGCTCTGCGCGCTCCGCGCTTGGCCGGGATGACGCCTACCCGGCCCGATCGCGCCCGAAGAGCCGCGCGAAGAACCCGCGCTTGCGCTTCGGCGGCGCCTGTCGCGCGGGCGCCGGCGCGGGATCGATCGCCTCCGCGACGGTCGTCGGCTCCTCGGCGGCGGCGGCCTCGGGCTCCGCCAGACGCTCAACCTCAGGCTGCTTTGCGACAACGGGCGCCAATGCCGACGCCGGCGCGACCGGCCGTTCCGCCCGCGGCTCTTCGTCGAGGATTGGCGCCGCCGCAACTTCAGGCTGCGCGTCTTCCGCGCGCCGCGTCGCCATCTCCCTCTCCAACGACGCCAGATTTTCACGCACCGTCGCAACGTTCGGATGCTCCGCCGGCAGCGCCGCCTCGAAAATCGCCAGCGCCCGCCGAAAGAGCGGCGCCGCCTCGTGAAGCGCCCCGCGCGCCTGAAGCAGCTTCGCAAGGTTGTTCAGCGTCACAGCCACATTGGGATGCTCCGGCCCTAGCGCCGCCTCCAGGATCGCCAGCGCCCGCCGATAGAGCGGCTCCGCCTCGTCGAGCGCCCCGCGCGCCCGGAGCAGCTCCGCGAGATTGTTCAGCGACAGCGCCACATTCGGATGCTCCTTCCCCAGCGCCGCCTCCCAGATCGCCAACGCCCGCCGTTGGAGCGGCTCCGCCTCGTCGAGCGCCCCGCGCGCCCGGAGCAGCTCCGCGAGATGGTTCAGCGACGACGCCACATAGGGATGCTCCTTCCCCAGCGCCGCCTCCCGGATCGCCAGCGCCCGCCGATGGAGCGGCTCCGCCTCGTCGAGCGCCCCGCGCACCCGGAGCAGCCCCGCGAGATTATTGAGCGACAGCGCCGTATCCGGATGCTCCTTCCCCAACGCCGCCTCCCGGATCGCCAGCGCCCGCCGATGGAGCGGCTCGGCAGCGGCGAAGCGGGCTTGGGCTGTCGCGAATAGACCGAGCTGATTGGCGACGAAGCTCGCCGCCTCCGCCGCAGCGCCGCTCGGGAGTTCCGGCGCATGGCCGAGCGCCGCCTCCCCATGCGCCTCCAGCCGCTCCAGGCGCGGCCAGGAGCGATGGTCCTGCGGATGATTCTCGCCCTCGCCGTCTGGAATTGCCGCACGCAGCAGCGCCAGCGCCTCCCCGAGCCGCTCCTCGCCGCCCCGCGCCCGCCCCGACGCCTGCACCAGCCGATGCGCATCCGCCCCGGGCGTCCCGTCCGTCAGCGCCGTCTGCCGAATCAGCGACCAGCGCGCCAGCTCGGCCGCCTGCTCGCCCACCGCGGCGAGGTCGCGCTCTTCGGTGACGAAGAGATCCAAAGGAACGGCGTTCGGCGCGCAGAAGCTCATTAGCTCCAGGAGATGAACGGCGTCCGGGTTCTTCGCCGCGACCTGCTCGATGGCGAGCGAGAAGGTCGCCGCGACGCCGGCCTGCTCGTCCTCGCGATGCGGCTTCGAGAGATACTCCGACGCCTTGGCCCGGTAGTCCGCGAAGCTCACCGTGCGGACATGGCGGAGGTAGCTCGCCGCCTGCTCGAGCGCCAAGGGCAGCCAGCCGAGCGCTTCGGCGAGCGACGCCGCGCCGGCGCGGTCCTCGCGGCCGGCCTCGGTGCAGAGATACGCCACGGCCTCGGCCTCGGGCAGCACTTCCAATGAGAGCGGCTCGGCGAGCCGGTCGAGGTCGCCGCGGCGCGAGGTGAGGATGACATGGGCGTTCTCGCGCGGCGTCAGGCCGTCCAGGTCGCGCGGGTCGTTGACGTTGTCGAGGATCAGCAGCCAGGGCGCCGCGGCGCCGCTCGCCTCGATCCAGCGCAAGCACCGATGCGCCGCCGCCTCGCGGTCGTTCGACGTCTCGAGCCCGGTCATCTCCTTGGCGCCGAGCTCGATCAGACCTTCGGTGAGCGCGTCGCGGCTGACGGCGGCGATCCACCAGACGCCGTGATAGCGCGCGCGGTTGCGCCAGGCGTATTCCTTGGCGAGCGTCGTCTTGCCGACGCCGCCCATGCCGGCAAGCGCCGTGATCGCCACCGCTCCCGAGCCCTCGAGAAGCTGACGACGCATCGACGCGAGCTCGCCCTCGCGGCCCGTGAAGCCCGGCTGCTTCTTGATCTGATAATGCAGGATCTGCGTCCGTTCGCGCGGCTCCGGCGCCGGCTTCTCGCCGAAGCCGCAGGCGCCGAGCGTCTTCCTCACCGCCGCCGCCGTCTCGCCGAGCTGACGCTCGCGCACCACCGACGTATAGGCGATCGCCGTGAAAAGCCCGTCCGGCGCCGTCGGCGCGACCAGCACAGGAATGAGCCGCTCCTTGCGGTTGAGCGTGTCGTTCCCGAGCGCCGCGAGCCCTTCGGCGCGGCAGGCGTCGGACGCGACGTATTCCGGAGAGATCAGCGCCAGCACACGCGTTGCGGGCTCACGCAGAGCCTCGTCCATCGCCGCGACGAAGTTCTGATGGCCGAAATCGTCGTCCTGCAGCACCGTCTCGACGCCGGCCTTGCGCAGCGCCTCTGCGACCTCCACCGCGAACGCCGCCTCCGCGCCCGCGCGCGAGATGAAAAACTTCGCCGCCATGCCCCGCTCTCTTCCGCTCTCGCCTCGCCGCGCGCCTCTTGGCGCTTCTCGCTGCGCCTCTCATACCCTGCTCCCAGAAGCGACGAAACGCCCGCGTCTTCGCGCTGGCGCGGCGCGGCCAAGCGGATAGTTTGCGCGCCATGACCGAAGCGCTCCGACCGCCCTCCGACGCCCTTCTCGCTGAGCTTCGCGCGTTGCTCGGCCCGTCCGGCGTGGTCGATCCCGCCGACGGCGCGCGCTATTTCGAGGAGCCGCGCGGCAAGCATCGCGGCGCGGCGGCGCTCATCGCCCGGCCGGCGACGACCGAAGAGACCGCCGAGATCGTCCGGCGCGCCGCCCAGGAGCGCGTCGCGATCGTGCCCTATGGCGGCGGCACCGGGCTTGTCGGCGGCCAACTGACGGGCGCGGCGCCGGCGCCGATCGTGGTGTCGATGGAGCGGATGCGCGCGGTGCGCTCGGTCTCGGTCGAGGACGCGGCGCTGACTATCGAGGCCGGCGCGCCGCTCGCCGCGGCGCAGGACGCGGCCGACGCGGCCGGGCTGCTGCTGCCGCTCTCCTACGCCTCGCAAGGCACGGCGAGCGTCGGCGGCGCGCTCGCGACCAACGCCGGCGGCGTCCAGGTGCTCCGCTACGGCAATGCGCGCGACCTCTGCCTCGGGATCGAGGCGGTGCTGCCCTCGGGCGAGATCCTGCATGACCTGAAGACGCTCCGGAAGGACAACACCGGCTTTCCCGTCCGCCAGCTCCTCATCGGCTCCGAAGGCGCGCTCGGCCTGATCACCGCGGCGACCCTCCGGCTCTTTCCAAGGCCGAAGGCGCGCGAGACGGCGATGCTCGTCCTGCCGAGCCACCGCGCCGCGCCGCCGCTCCTGCGTCGGCTCCAGGCGACGCTCGGCGATCAGATCACCGCTCTCGAGCTGATGTCGCGGACCGGCCTCGACTTCGTTCTGGAGCATATCGACGGCGTCCGCTCGCCCTTCGACGCGCCGGCCGACTGGTATGCGCTCGTCGAGGCGTCCGGGCCGGAGGGACTGCGCGAGACGTTCGAGGCGGCGCTCGCGGAAGGCTTCGAGGCGGGCGCGATCGTCGACGCGGTGATCGCCGAGAGCGAAGCGCAGCGGCTCGAGCTCTGGCGCATCCGCGAGGAGACGCCGATCGCCAACCGCAAGGTCGGCGCGATCGCCAGCCACGACGTGTCGCTGCCGGTGAGCCGGATCTCGGACTTCATCGACGCCGCCGGCGCCGCGCTCGCCGAGGCGACGCCCAGAGTTCGGATCAACTGCTTCGGCCATGTCGGCGACGGCAACCTCCACTACAACGCCTTCCCGCCCGCGGGCGAGAGCCGCGCCGATTGGGCGGGCCGCGCCGCCGAGATCACGCGGATCGTCCACGATCAGGTCCACGCCCATGGCGGCTCGATCAGCGCCGAGCACGGGATCGGGCGGCTCAAGACCGGCGATCTCGTCCGCTACGGCGATCCGGCCAAGCTCGCCGCGATGCGCGCCGTCAAGCGCGCGCTCGACCCGCTCGGCGTCATGAATCCCGGCGTCATTCTGCCGCGCGACGCGGTCTATGGAGACGATGCATGAGATACTTCGAGGATTTCGAGCCCGGCCAGCGCTTCGATTGCGGCGCGCGGACGGTCTCGGAGGCGGAACTCGTCGCTTTCGCGCGCAAATTCGATCCGCAGCCCTATCATCTCGACCGCGCCGCCGCCGAGACCTCGCCGCTCAAGGGTCTGGCGATGAGCGGCTGGCACACCGTCAGCCTGATGATGCGGATGTATTTCGAGGGCGTGATCAAGGAGAGCGCCGGGCTCGGCGCGCCGGGCGTCGACGCGATCCGGTGGCTGGCGCCGGCCCGGCCGGACGCGCCGATCAGCGTGACCTTGGCGATCGGCGAGAAGCGCGAATCGAGGAGCCGACCCGAGCTCGGCTTCGTGCAGGTGGAAGCGATCGCCGAGCAGTCGGGCCGCGACGTCTGCCGCTACGGCTTTCCGGTGATGGTGAAGCGGCGCGACGCCGAGGACGGGCCGCTACGGGTCGCGGACAGGACGCGCGCCGACGCGGCGGAGCTCTTCGAGGGCGCGGTCTCGCCGGCGGCGCTCGCGGTCACGCGGCTCGAGGACGCGCCGCTCGACGTGGTGGTCGATCTCGGCTCGGCGGCGTTCACCGCCGAGGAGATCGTCGCCTTCGCGCGCGAGTTCGATCCGCAACCCTTCCATCTCGACGAGGAGGCGGGCAAGGCGAGCGCCTTCGGCGGCCTCGCGGCGAGCGGCTGGCACGTCACCGGGCTCTGGATGCGCCATATGGTCGGCGGCGTCGCCGCGGCGATCGAAGCGGCGCCCGAGGAGAAGCGCGCGGCGGCGGCGCGGCTCTACGGACCGTCGCCGGGCGTCGAGGCGCTCAAATGGCGCCTGCCGGCGCTGGCGGGCGACCGCTGGCGGTTCTTCATCCGACCGAAGGCCGTCGAGGACATGCCGCGTCGGCGCGACTGGGGCTATCTCGTCTCCGACTGCGGCGCGGTCAATCAGTTCGGCGCGCTCGCCTTCTCGATGACGAGCCGGCTGATGGTCCGCCGCGACGCGAGCGTGGCCTGAGCGCCGGACGCCAAGAGAGGCGAAGAGAGGCGAAGAGCTCGGACGAACGTCTCGTTCGTCCGCGATGAGCCGGCCCGCTCCTCGGGGCGCCTCGCCCCTCGTCGCGCGGCGCGGCTCAGCCGAGCGCCTCCTCCTCGTCGTCGAACTCGTAGATGTCGAGAATCTCCGTCTCGGCGAGCGCCGCTTCGCGCCACTTCCAATAGGGCGGATGCGTGAGCAGCGCGTCGGAATAGGTCGCGGCCTCGCCCGAGAGCGCGCCGCCATAGGTCTCGATCCGCGTCGCGTAGGGCGTGAAGAACACGTCGGCGGCGGTGTAGGCGGCGCCGAAGAGATAGGGCCCGCCGTCGCCGTAGCGCGCGCGGGTCAGCGTCCAGAGCTCGACCAGCCGCTCGACATCGGCCTCGACGCTCTCCGAGACCGACTTGTTGTGGTAGCGCCGGCCGAGATTCATCGGCAGCGCCTTGCGCATCGCGCCGAAGCCCGCATGCGCCTCGGCCGCGAGGCAGCGCGCCCAGGCCCGTCGCTCGGGATCGGCGGGCCAATGTCCGGCCTCGGGATGGCGCTCGGCGAGATACTCGGCGATGGCGAGGCTGTCCCAGACGACGCGCCGCGCGCCGTCCTCCTCATGCGCCAGGGTCGGCACGGTGCGCGACGGCGCCATCTCGGCGCGCATCGCCTCGAATTCCGGGCTTCTGAGCGGCGCGATCCGCTCCTTGAAGGGCAGGCCGAACGCCTCCAGGAGGAGCCAGCCGCGGAGCGACCAGCTCGAATAGCGTTTGCCCGCGATGTAGAGCGTGTATCCCATCCTCGGCTCCTCGGCTCCTCGGCTCCTCGCCTTCTCGGCTTCCGCGCGCGCAGGCGCCTCTTCCAGGCACGGTCGTCGTCCGAACGCGGCCCGTCCAACGCCGATCCGTGATCGCGAGGCCGATGGCCGCTGATCGATCCGCCGGCCGAATGCGCGCCCGATCGCCGCGGCTCAGTTGCGCCGTTCGATCAGCAAGAAGTTTCCGGACCCGCCGAGCGAGGGCGCCTGCCGTCCGTCGCTGAGATCATAGACCTTGCTCGAGATGAAGCTCATCAGGTTGAACGCCGTCATCCGCTCCGAGCCCGGCGTGAAGGCCTGGCCTCTGAGCCCCTCCAACACCGCGTAGGTGAACACGCCATGGCCGAGCGCCGGATCCTCGTAGGCGCGCTGCGGCACGCCGCGTTCGTCGGTGCTCGTCGAGCTGAAGGCGACGTAGCGGTGCGTCTGGGCGTCGCTCTCGAAGCCCTGATAATAACTCGCCGCGCCGGATCGGCAGGCGTCGAGAAAGACGATCTTGCGCCCGCGCGCGCGCGTCAAGGCCTCGCGCACCGTCGTCCAGGCGAGGCGTCCGTCGCCGAGATCCGCCGGACCGTCCTGTCGGAAATCCGTCGGCAGGATGAAGTACTCGCCGTTCGCGAGGTCGCCATGTCCGGCGATGAAGACCACGGTGGTGTCGCCGTCCTTGCTGTCCGCGATCCAATCGAGCGCCGCCTCGATCTCCGCCTTCGTCGGCTCGCCGTCGTCGCCGGCGCCGTTGGTCAGGAGCCGCACCTCGACCTCGCCGTCCTCGGCCGCCATCACCTCCGCGGCGAGATCGGCGAAGGCGCGGGCGTCGGCGCCGGCGAATTCGAGATCGGCGAAGGACGACTGCTCGTAGCGGTCGACGCCGATCGCGAGCACGCGCAGGCGGCCCGAGCGGTCGAGCCGACCGGTGAACTGCGACGGCAGATCGATGATGATCCGATCGGTGAGGTCGGAGACGCCATGCGCGCTCGCGGCGCGCATCACGATCTCGTTGCGGCCGCCGGCGATCGGCAGGCGCCAGCTCATCAGCGCCTCGCCCTCGGCGAGCTCGGCCGACTCGGCGACCTCGGGCGGCGTCAGCGCCGGCTCGGCCGTGACCGAGCGATCGCCGACGAAGACCTCGAGCCGCTCGATCTCGGCGCCGTTCGGCCGGACGACGATGGTCATCAGCGCCCGACCGTCCGGCGTCACGCGCCAGTCGGCGACCTCGCGGATGTTGGGCGGCAGGAAGCGCAGCAGGTCGGCGACGTCGAAGGGCAGCGGCCGGTAGGCCGGGCCGCCGCGCTCGCGCAGCGTCGTCTGCTCGCGTCGCGCCTCGTCGATCGCGTCGACCGCGCTGCCGAGCTCGAGCGCCCGGGCGACGAGCTGCGGCCGATAGAGCGTCGTGCCGAGCTGCGCCGCGCTGACATAGAGCGCCGAACGCGAAGGCCCGCGGCTGAGCGCCCAGCCGATCATCTCGCCCGCGTCCGGAGAGCCGTCGTAATAGCCCTGCGGCGTCCACATGATCCATCTGCCGTCGGTCGTCTGGAAGAGCGTGACGACGAGCTCGAGCGTCGCGGCGTTCCAGACCCGCAGCGTTTGATCCGCGCTCGACGAGACGAGAAGCCGCCCGTCCGGCGTGATCGAGACGCTCCAGATGTCGCTCGTATGGCCGATGAGCTCGCCGACCAGCTCGCCGGTCACGCTGTATTTCTCGAGCACGCCGTTCGAGCCGCCGGAGAACAGATACGCGCCGTCGGGCGTGAAGGTGACGGCGCGATGGTCGTAGCCGTTGAACGGGCTGCGCTCGATGACGCCGACGACGCGGTCGCCGTCGTAGATCTCGGCCTTCGCGTCCGGCAGGGACTCCGGCCCGCCGCGCGACAGCTCGACCCGCCGCGCCCCGACCCTCCGGCGCTCGGCGATGAAGGCCTCTGGATCCGATACGCGCTCGGGCTCCTGGATGAAGCCGCTCGCGACCGGCAGGGCGAACGCGAACTCGATCGGCCGGCGCTCGGGCCCGTGCGCGCCCGCCACGACGCTGCGGCCCCAGCCGATCCGAGCGCCGTCCGCCGAGACGCCCGCGGTCCACACCGAGCCGCCGGCGCCTTCGAGGCGCGAGACGACGCCGCCGGTGACCGGATCCCAGATCAGGATCTCGAAATTGTCGCCGCCGGCGGTCGCCACGAGGCGGCCCTTGGGATACGCCGCGGCCGCGATCACCACGTTGGTGTGCCCGCCGAGCGTGTAGAGATAGGCGCGCAGATCCGCGTGAAAGACGCTTTGGCGCTGAATGCATCCGCCGCCGGCGCAGGTCGCGACGAGATAGGATCCGTCGCGCGAATAGACGAGCGCGCCGACATCGCCGCCGATATTGCCGAGAGCGCCGAGCTCGGCGCCGTCCGAAGCGCGCCAGAGACGCACGTCGCCGTTGAACTCGCCGGTGGCGAAGACGTCGCCGCGCGGAGAGACCGCGACCGCGAAGACGCCCGAGGTCGGCGCCCGCGAATAGCGCAGCTGCTCGCCCGTGGTCGCGCTCCAGAGCGTCACGGAGCCGTCGATGCCGCCCGCGACGACGCGAGCGCCGTCCGACGTGAAGGCGACGCTGTAGACGTCGCCGCCGCTCGTGAGGGCGAGGAGCTCTCGGCCGGTCGCAGCGTCCCAAATCTGGACGTCGCCGCCGACGGCGCCCGTCGCGATCATCGCGCCGTCCGGCGAGAAGGCGAGCGCGGTGATGATCTCGCGCACGTCGCCGACAAGGCGCACGACCTCGCCGGTCTCGAAGGCGAACAATCGGACATACTCGTTGATCCGACCGTCCTCGGAGCCCGCGCCGCCGGTCGCGTCCGGATCGAAGCGCCCGGCGACGGCGATCGTCTCGCCGTCCGGCGAGAGCGCCATCGCGAGGATCTTGCCCTCGCCGCCCTCGCCGATCGCGCCGCGCAGGATCCGCACGGTGCGGCCTTCGCGCCAGTCCCAGACGCGGATCGCCTTGTCCTCGCCGGCGCTGATCAGATAGCGGCCGTCGACGGTGAAGGCGACGCCCTCGACCTGACCGCTATGGCCGCCGGTGTCGATGACGAGCTGCGGCGCGCCGATGATCTCGGGCGCTTCGCCGCCGCCCGCGAGCGGCTCGCTCTTGCCGCTGTTGCGCGGGGCGGCCGGCGCAACGGCGGCGAGATCCGCGATCGGCAGCTCGACCTCGACGCTGACGCCGCCGCGCAGGACGACCAGCGCGGCCGTCGCGCCGACCTCGCGTCCGTCGAGAGCGGCGATGAACGCGTCGGCGCTGGTCGCGAAGGCGCCGTCGATCGCCAGGATGACGTCGCCGGTCGCGAGCCCGGCCGCCGCCGCCGCGCCGCTCGGATCGACGATCTCGGTCGCGACGCCGACGCCGGACGCGGCCGTCTCCAGCGCCCAGCCATAGGCGGCCTCGACGCGCTCGCGCGGCTCTTGCGCGAAGGACCGGCCGAAGCCGGCGAGCGCGAGTCCGAGAACGAACAGCGCCGCCGCCGCTCTCCACAGCGGCGGCCTCGTCCGGCGGCGGCCTCGCGCGCGCGTCTCGCCGCAGCCTTCTCGACGCCCCGATCCGATCCGCGCCTCCGCGCTCGTCTCTCTGTCCCGCATGCCGCTTTCCCCGTCGCCAGATTCTCGCCTCGAGCGCGGCGTCGCGCCGGCGCCCGCCCTGCCGCCGCGCATTAGAACGGTCGGCGCCCGCGCCGCCAAGCCCCGTCGGATCGCAATCGCGTGCGCCGCGCCGCGTCAACGCCCCTCATACGCGATCAACGTCGTCACCGGCGCGCCGGCGTCCCGGATCCGCTTGGCGCCGCCGAGCTCCGGCAGATCGATGACCGCGCCGAAGGCGACGACCTCCGCCCCGAGACGGCGCGACAGCTCGATCGCCGCGAGCCCGGTGCCGCCGGTGGCGATCAGATCGTCGACGACGCCGACGCGCGCGCCCGCCTCGAGCGCGTCTTCATGCATCTCGAGCGTCGCCGTTCCGTATTCGAGCGCGTATTCGGCGCTGATCGTCCGCCAGGGCAGCTTGCCCTTCTTGCGCGCCGGCGCGAAGCCGAGGCCGAGCTCGCGCGCGATGGCGCCGCCCAGGATGAAGCCGCGCGCCTCGATGCCGGCGATCATGTCGACCCGATGCGCGCGGAAGGCGTCGGCGAGGCGCCCGCAGGCGGCGTCGAAGGCCTCGACATGGGCGAAGAGCGGCGTGACGTCCCGGAACATGACCCCTTTCTCGGGAAAGTCCGGGATGGTGCGGATGTGCTCCTTGAGATCGATCATCGCGCGCCTCCTATCTCGCGAGAACCCGGCCGGCGACCGCGTCGAGCTTGGCGACGAGCGCCGGATCGCGCGCCTCGGGCGCGGTGATGATCGCGTATTCGAGCGCGCGGTCGCAGCCATGCGGACAGGGCGCCCGTTCGGCGCCGAGAAGCGCCGGCAGCTTCGCGGCGGCCGACCGCGCGGCGTCGGCGTTCTTGGTCATGACCTGGATGATGGAGGTGATGTCGACCTCGCCATGGTCGTCGTGCCAGCTGTCGTAGTCGGTCACCATCGCGACGGTCGCGTAGCAGATCTCCGCCTCGCGGGCGAGCTTCGCCTCCGGCATGTTGGTCATGCCGATCACG
>CAZPTD010000091.1:0-13066 GCA_964588915.1 uncultured Neomegalonema sp.
GCGGCTCGCCGGTCTGGTAGAAGACGTCGATCGGAATGCCGCCGCGCGGATACCAATAGCCGGCGATCCTGAGCCAATGCGGTTCGGTGGCCGCGACGATCCGCTTGGCGACCGCCAGCGTGCAATCCTCGTGAAAGGCGCCGTGATTGCGGAAACTCGTCAGGAAGACCTTCAGCGACTTCGACTCGACCAGCCAATTCTTCGGCGCGTAGTCGATCACCAGATGCGCGAAATCGGGCTGCCCCGTCACCGGGCAGATCGACGTGAACTCCGGACAGGCGAAACGCGCGACATAGAGCGCGTCGGGATGCGGGTTCGGCACCGCGTCGAGCACCGCCTCGTCCGGAGACGCCGGCGGCGGCGCGTCTTTGCCGAGCGTCGCGCCTTCGACGCTCGTCCGGCGCACTCCTTCCTTCAAGAGACCTCCCGACCCGTTATGGAATTCAATCTATGCATCAATGTGAATCGCCCGACGCCCGCGGACACACC
This sequence comes from uncultured Neomegalonema sp., assembly GCA_964588915.1. Lineage (GTDB taxonomy): Bacteria > Pseudomonadota > Alphaproteobacteria > Rhodobacterales > Rhodobacteraceae > JALEGB01. The sequence goes on from CAZPTD010000091.1 coordinate 490, forward strand.
ATCCATCGCGCGTCGCGCGAAACTACACCGCACCATGTCGACGTTCGCAACTGTTTTATTGTTGAAGTTTATCCCGTTAAGCAAGCGATGGCGGCGTCGAGCGCGCGCCGCTCGAACAGGATCGCCGCCGTGCGCGTCTCGAAGCGGGCCGCGACCGCGCCGGCGACAGCCTCGTTCGAGGTCCCGATCGCGCCGCCGAGCGTGAAGTCGAGACCGTCGATCGGCCAGCGCAGCCCGGCCGAGGAAACGGCGCGCGCCGCCGGCAACGGAAACACCGAGACGCGCGCGCCGGGCCAGAGCGTCGCGCTCCAGTCGAGCGGCGTCAGGAAACAGACGTCGTCGCGGCCGACGAGGAGCACGCGCCGATCCGGCCGCTTCGCCAGAAGATTGAGGGCGGCCAAGGTGTGGTCGAGCCGCGCGCCGAAGAAGCCGACGCCGAGATAGAGCGGCGCCTCGACGCTGTAGAGGCACTTCTCGAGATCCGTGGTCTCTTGCTCGGCGAGCTCGATCACGCGGCAGCCCGGCTCGGCGCGCCAGCGCGCGAGATCGTCGATCGAGTCCATGTCGCCGATGACGGCGTCGACGCGCGGCGCGGCGCCCGGCTCGAACCGATTCGCGCCGCCATCCGCCGCGATCACCGCGCCGGCGCGCGCGATGACGGCGTCGACATCGTCCTGCGCCGCCTCGCCGCCGCCGATGAGCGCGACGGGCCGACCAAACGTGAGGATCGAGCCGAGATCTTCGGCGACGACCGAGCCGAGCTCAGGGTTGGGCGATGTGGCGACAGGCGGCGTCATATCGGCGATAAGGGGCCGCCCGCCGTCCGCGTCAAGTCGGATCAGCGCCCGAACACTTGGATCACGGGCTGAGGTCCGCGGTCGTTGAGCGCCTCGTAGCGCAGGACGATCCGCCTGATGTCGCGCGGCCCGCGGCCGCGGAGCCGCTGCGCCCGCGTGCAGTCGCGCGCCTCGAGCCGGCGGCGGACGGCGATGTCCTGACGTTGACGGTTGCCGAAGACGACGTCGACGTCGCGAATGCGCACGCCGCGCCGAAGCGCGCAGATCCGGATCTCGGAGTAGCGCCGATTGCCCGGCAAAGCGATCACGTCGCGCTCGGCCTCGTCGGAGACCGTGCGCTGGCCGAGAAGCTCCCACGCGCCCTGGGCGGCGGCGGGGCTCGGCGCCGCGAGGGCGGCGGCGAGGATGAGCGTCGCGGCGCAGGCGCGGCCGATGTCAGAGCGATTCATCATTTGAGGTCACTTCATAACACGGCCGCGCGGCGTTTCGCAGCCGCTGATTAGCGCGCGAGAACGATCGCGATCGGCTGACGGCCGCGGTCGCGGCGCGCGTCGTAGCGCATGCGGATCTCGTCAATGCGGCGGTCGTTGCGGCCGCGCAGATCAACGGCGCGCGTGCAGGTGTTGGCCCGGTAGCGCCGGCGCACGTCGAGTTCTTGCACGCGGCCGTTTCCGAATTCGACTTCGAGGAACCGCAGCCGAACCGGACCGCCGAGCACGCAGAACTTCACCTGGGTAAAGCGCTCGCGGAGGCGGACGCGGATCCGGTCGTTCTCGACCCGGTCCTCGACGATGCGCGCGCCGAGCACCGTCCAGCCTTCCATGCTGTTGAGGCCGCCGCGACCCTGAGCGTAGGCCGGAGCCGACAGGGCGACGGCGGTCGTGGCGGCGACCGCGCCGGCGAGAGCGACATTGCGGACTTTCTTGAGCAGAGTGGTCATCTCGGTCGTTCCTTTTGCTGTCGAAGCGGTCTCGACGCGAGACCGTCCCGTTCCGATTTCGTCTCTGTTGCGCCGTGGCCGGTTGTCGACATCCAGCCCGATCGGCGCGCCGCGCTCTCGACGCCGCGTCTCTCCGGTTGGACGCGTCGTCGATGTCTTCATCGTCGGGAATACGCGGCGGCCCCGCGACTCCGTCGTCGAAAATCACGAAAATGCCGAACGGTTCTTAGGGGCCGCCGGCGCGGCTCGCAAAGTGAAACCGGACATATTCATGATATACGAGGATGGTTGTGGCGGCGGTCTTCGAGACCGCCGCCGCTTTCGAGGCGGCCGGTGTCGGAGCGATCCGATGTCGGAGCGACCCGGCGCTCGGGTCCGCTCGACGCCGCGGCCGCTCCGTTCGAAACATCGGCCGATCAGCGGGCGAGAACGATCGCGACCGGCTGACGGCCGCGGTTCCGGCGCGCGTCGTAGCGCATGCGGATCTCGTCGATGAAGCGACCGCGCCGGCCGCGCAGATCGACCGCCCGCGTGCAGCTGTTGGCGCGGTAGCGACGGCGCACGTCGAGTTCCTGCACGCGGCCGTTTCCGAACTCGACCTCGATGAAGCGGAGCCGAACCGGGCCGCCGAGGACGCAGAACTTCACCTCGCTGTAGCGCTCGCGGTCGCGAACGCGGATGCGGTCGTTCTCGACGCGATCGGAGACGACGCGGGCGCCGAGAACCGTCCAGCCTTCCATGCTGTTGAGGCCGCCGCGGCCGCCTTGGGCGTAGGCGGGAGCCGCCATGCCGGCGGCGGTGGTGGCGGCGACGGCGCCGGCGAGAACGATGTTGCGGGCTTTCTTGAGCAGCGTGGTCATCTCGGTCTTTCCTCTTCCTACGGACGCGGCCCCTCGGCGAGGCCGGCTCGGTTCCCCTTCGCTTCCGTGTCGCGCCGGCGGCGGCTGTCGATTTACAGCCCGTCGGCGCGCCTCGCTCATGACGTCGCCCGTCTTCGATCTTGTGCGTCGTTGATGGCGTCGTCAGCGGAAATACGGGCTCCCTCAGCGGCTCCGTCGACCGAAATGACGAAATCACAAAATCGCCCCAGCCCTAAATACGCGACAGACGCGCCGCGCGACTTGAGAACGCCGATTTTCAAGTTCAATAGCGCAAGAAAAAGCGCGGAAGGCTCTGAAAAAGCGTCGAAATCCGTTTCGGGCCAGCGCCGGCGCCCCGACTTGACGCGGTCGCGACGGGCGCGGCGCGCGGACCTCGTCGCGCGCGTCCCGACCGAAATTTCGCCCAAGATTGCGCGAAATGCCGCCCCGACGCATTAACGTTTCCCGGAACGCCGCCTTCGCGATCGACCGCGAAACCCGCCGAGCGCCGGGTCGGCCCCTCGCCGCGTTCGCGTCTTTACATCGACGTCGACTTGCGCCGAGGTCAGGCGCTGACCTGGGCGATCCAGTCCTTGAGGTTGTAGTAGGTGGTGACGCGGGCGATCCGTCCGCCGTCGATGGTGAAGAACGCGCCCGCAGGCAGGCGATAGGTCTGGCCGCGCGCCTCGGGCAGGCCCGGATCGGTCGCCTTGTAGACGCCTTCGACGATGAACTCCGCCGCGGCGCGGGCGCCGTCGGCGCTGGTCATGACCGCGACGTCCTCGAGCCGCTCGTCGTAGCAGACGTCCATATGAGCGAGGAAGTCGCGGAAGCGCTCCTTGCCGCCGCGTTCGGCGCCTTCGTTGACGTGATGGCTGACGCCGTCGGCGAGCAGCGCGAGCATGCCGTCCCAATCCTTGGCGTTGAAGGCGGCGTAGTAGCGGGCGATGAGCTCCGCCGGAGCGAGCGCGGCGTCGGACGGCATGGCGAGCCTTTCACGAGAGGGCGTCTGGCGCTCTCCTGAGGCTCACGCGGCGCCGGGTCAAGCCCGCCGCGTCGCCGACGCCCGCGTTCGAGCGCCGCGCCCGACCGGCAATGTGAAGTTTCGCGTTCAGTTGTGCGAAGAAATTGTGACGGCGGTCGCGATCTTCTTGCCGAGCGTTCGAGTTGGACGGCAAATCCGACCAAGAACGCCGCGCGCGTTTGACTTTGCGCAAGGCGCGAGCGCGCGAATCATCGGCATATCGCCTCGGTCGAACGGCGCCGCCGCGCATCGGGACCGCCGGAGCGGGCGGCGAGCGAGGAAGACATGTTTTCGTTGAGCGGAAAGAAGGCGCTGATCGTCGGCGTCGCGAACGAGCATTCGGTCGCCTGGGGCTGCGCCAAGGCGCTCGGCGCGCAGGGCGCGTCTCTGGCGATCACCTATCTCAACGCCAAGGCGGAGCGCTTCGTGCGGCCGCTGGCCGAGTCGCTCGGGGCGGAGATCGTCGCGCCTCTCGATGTGCGCGACGAAGCGGATCACGACGCGCTCTTCGCCGAGATCGAGGCGCGCTGGGGCGGGCTCGACACGGTGATCCACTCGGTCGCGTTCTGTCCGAAGGACGACCTTCACGGCCGCGTCGTCGACTGCTCGGCCGAGGGCTTCGCGCTGGCGATGGACGTCTCGGTGCACTCCTTTCTCAGGCTCATCCGCCGCGCCGAACCGCTGATGCCCGACGGCGGCACCTGCATGACGGTCTCCTTCTACGGCTCGGAAAAGGTGGTCGAGCACTACAACGTCATGGGGCCGGTGAAGGCGGCGCTCGAGGCGGTGACGCGTTACGCCGCGGCCGAGCTCGGCGAGAAAGGGATCTCGGTGCACGCGCTCTCGCCCGGGCCGCTGAAGACGCGCGCCGCCTCCGGCATCGGCCATTTCGACGACCTCTTGAACCGCGCCGCCGAGCGCGCGCCGATGCATACGCTCGCCAGCATCGAGGATGTCGGCGCCTACGCCGCCTTCCTCGCCAGCTCCGAGGCGGCGCGCGTCACCGGCGGCGTGCACGCGATCGACGGCGGCTACAGCATTATCGGGTGAGGACGCGATGGCGAAAACGTCGGACAAGCTCTTTGGGATGAACGCCGCCGCGCTCGACGGCGCGCGGGCGAGCTGGGCGGAGTGGACGCAAGGCGCGTTGGGAGCGGCCTCGGAGCTCTGGGCGGACGCGTCGCAGACCGGCGCGTTCCTCAGCCGCTCCGCGTCGCGCCATCTCGACCGCGCCGCGAAGAACCATAGCGAACGAGCGCAGGCGCATTTCGAGAGGCTGCGCGAGCTCGTCGGCGAAGCCTGCAGACCGGACAAGTCGGCGACGCTCGCCGAGGCGTGGCGCGCCTATCTCGACGACGCGACGCGGCGCGCGGTCCTGACCCTGGACGCGCTGCGCGAGCGCGGCGACGCCTTCCTCCGCCACGAGGCCGCGGGCTGTCCGCCCGTGCTCGTCTACGACTACGAGATCGCCCTCGACGGCGCCGATCTCGACCATCCCTGCAACTACGTCCTGCTCAAGATCCTGCCGCCCGAGGGCGTCGAGATCCATGACTGGAAGCGCCCTTACGTCATTATCGATCCGCGCGCCGGGCACGGCGCCGGCATCGGCGGCTTCAAGGCGGACAGCCAGGTCGGCGTCGCGCTGCGCGACGGGCATCCGGTCTATTTCGTCAGCTTCCGGCGCGAGCCGGTTCCGGGCCAGACGCTCGCCGACGTGACGCGCGCCGAGGCGGCGTTCATTCGCGAGGTCAAGCGCCGGCATCCCGACGCGTCCAATCCGGTCGTCACCGGCAACTGCCAGGGCGGCTGGGCGACGCTGCTGCTCGCGGCGAGCAATCCCGACATCACCGGCCCGATCTGCGTCAACGGCGCGCCGGCGGCGACATGGGCGGGCGAGGTCGGCGGGCATCCGATGCGCTACAACGCCGGCGTCCTCGGCGGGGCCTGGCAGCCGATGTTCTGGGCCGATCTCGGCGCCGGCGTGTTCGACGGCGCGCATCTGGTAATGAATTTCGAGATGCTCAATCCGGGCCGCACCTATTTCCGCAAATACTACGATCTCTTCAGCGATCCGAGCCCGAAGGCGCGGGCGCGATTCCTCGAATTCGAGAAGTGGTGGGGCGGCTTCTTCCTGCTCAACGAGGCGGAGATCCGCTGGATCGTCGAGCAGCTTTTCATCGGCAACCGGCTGGTCAAAAACGAGGCGCGGCTCGAGCCGGGGCGGGTGGTCGACGTCAAGAACATCCGCGCGCCGATCATCGTCTTCGCCAGCTGGGGCGACAACATCACTCCGCCGCAGCAGGCGCTCAACTGGATCGTCGACACTTACGCCGACGTCAGCGAGATCCAGATCCGCGGCCAGCGCATCGTCTACATCGTGCATGACCAGGTCGGCCATCTCGGCATCTTCGTCTCGTCCCAGATCGCCAAGAAAGAGCATACCGAGGTCGCCTCGACCCTGAAGACGATCGAGGCGCTCGCGCCGGGTCTCTACGAGATGAAGATCGACGACGTCGCGGGCCACGGCCACGACAAGACCTTCACGGTCAGCTTCCACGAGCGGAAGCTCGACGACATCCGCGCTCTCGACGACGGCCGCGACGACGAGACCGCGTTCGCCGCGGTCGCGCGCGCTTCGGAACTGCAGGCGAGCGCCTACGAGCTTCTCGCGCGCCCGTTCGTGCAGGCGGCCGTCACGAAGCCGATGGCCGAACTCGGCCGAACGCTCCATCCGCTGCGGATGCAGCGCGCGCTCGTCTCGAGCGAGAACCCGGCGCTCGCGCCGATCGCCTCGGCGGCGGCCGCGCGCGCGGCCGCGCCGCCGGCCGAGATCGCGCCGGACAACCTCTTTCTGGCGGCCGAGCGGCTCTGGGCGGACATGTTCGAGCAGGCGCTCGACTTCGGCCGCGACATGCGCGACGCTTGGCATGAATGGCTCTTCTACTCGGTCTGGAGCGCGCCCTGGGCGCAGACGTTCGGGCGCAGCCATCAGCTCAGGCGCACGCTCAAGAACGAGACCGAGCTCAAGATGCTGCCGGCGACCCAGGCGGCGCTGCGCAACATCTCGCGCGGCGGCTTCTCGGAGGCGGTGATCCGGATGCTGATCCTTCTCGCGGAGTCGCGCGGCGCCGTCCGGCGCGACCGATTGGAACGGTCCGCCCGCGTGCTGACCCAGGACGAGCCCTTCCGCTCGATGACCGCCGACGAGCGCAAGATGATCATCCACGAGCAGACGCTCATCGCCCAGTTCGAGCGCGAGCGCGCGATCGAGACGCTGCCCGAGCTTCTGAAGACCCGCAAAGAGCGCGAGCTCGCGGCGCGCGTCGTCCGCTACGTGCCCGGCGCGATCGAGGAGATGGCGCCGCACACGATCGAGACGCTGCAGCGCTTCCATCGCGTCCTCGGCCTGCCGCCCTTCGCCGAAGACGTGCTCGAGGATCCGATCGCCGACGCCGCGCCCGCGTTCGAGCACGCGCCTAAGAAAGAGGAGAGCGCCGCCGAATGAAGCGCGAGAACACGACCTTCGACGAGCTCCGGATCGGCGACAGCGCCGAGGCGCGGCGGCTCTGCACCGCCGACGACCTCTTCGTCTTCGCCAACGCCTCCGGCAACGACAATCCGATCCATCTGCCGGCCTATGACGGCGACGGCGACGGCAAGCCCGAGGCGGTGATGCCGGCGATGTGGACCGCCTCGCTGATCTCGGCGGTGCTCGGCGGGCGCCTGCCGGGACCGGGCACGCTCTATCTCTCGCAGTCGCTCGATTTCGGCGAGCGCGCCTTCGTCGGCGACGAGCTCGTCGCGCGGGTCGAGCTCGTCGAGAAGGGCGAGGACCGGCGCGCGAGCTTCAAGACGACCGTCTTCCGCGTCGGCGACGACGACGTGATCGCCTCCGGCGTCGCCGAGGTGGTGGCGCCGGAGAAGAAGCTCAGCTTCGACGCGCTCGAGACGCCGGGCCTGACCGTGATGCGGCACCGTCACTTCGACGCTCTTATCGCGCGCGCGGCCGCTTCGGGCGATCCGATCCCGACCGCCGTGGTCGCGCCCGAGGAGCCTCATGCGCTCGGCGGCGCGGTTCTCGCGGCCGAGGCGCGCCTCATCGCGCCGTTTCTGATCGGCGACCGCGCCAAGATCGAACAAGCGGCCGCGGAGGCGGCGCTCGACATCAGCCGCTTCGAGATCGTCGAGGCGGCGACGCATGGCGAGGCGGCGGCCGAAGGCGTGCGGCTCGTCCGGGCGGGCCGCGCCGGCGCGCTGATGAAGGGCCATTTGCACACCGACGAGCTGCTGCACGCGGTGGTGAGCCGCGAGGCCGGGCTCCGGACCGGACGCCGGCTCACCCATGTCTTCGTCATGGACGTGCCCGGCCTCGACCGGCCGCTGCTGATCACCGACGCGGCGATCAACATCGATCCGGATCTCGAGACCAAGATCGACATCGTCCAGAACGCGATCGATCTCGCGCTGTCGCTCGGCATCGAGGAGCCCAGGGTCGGCGTCCTCTCGGCGGTCGAGCACGTCAATCCGAAGATCCGCTCCTCGCTCGACGCGGCGCTTCTGTCGAAGATGGCCGAGCGCGGCCAGATCAAGGGCGGCATCGTCGACGGGCCGCTCGCGATGGACAACGCCATCGACACGGAGGCGGCGCGGACCAAGGGCATCCGCTCGCCGGTCGCGGGCCGCGCCGACATCCTGGTCGCGCCCGATCTCGACGCCGGCAACATGCTCGCCAAGGAGCTGACCTATCTCGCCCACGCCGAAGGCGCCGGGCTCGTCATCGGCGCCAAGGCGCCCGTCATCCTCACCTCGCGCGCCGACGACGAGAAGGCGCGGCTCGCCTCGGCGGCCGTCGCCGCCCTCCATTGGCGGCGCGTCTCCGGCCGGGAAAAGCGGTCGTGACCGCGCATGCGCTCACGCTCAACGCCGGCTCGTCCTCGGTGAAGTTCGGGCTCTTCGCGCTCGGCGAGGCGGAGCCGCGCGCGGTCGCGACCGGACAGATCGAGGCGATCGGCGGCGAGCCGCGGCTGAGGGTGAAGGACGCCGACAGCGGCGGGATCCTGGAGCGCGCCCTCGAGGCGGCGTCGGCGGCGGATCCGGGCATGGCGGTGCTGCGCGTCCTCGACGCGCTCGCCGAGACGCATCCGGGCGCCGAGATCGACGCGGTCGGCCATCGCGTCGTCCATGGCGGCGTCGTCTACGAGGCGCCGGCGGAGCTCTCCGACGCGGTGCTCGCCGACTTGGAGGCCTTCTCGCCGCTCGCGCCGCTCCATCAGCCGCACAACCTCGCCGGCGTGCGCGCCGCAAGCGCCGCGTTTCCGAAGGCCCGCCAGATCGCCTGCTTCGACACGAGCTTTCACCGCAAGCATCCTTGGGTGAACGACGTCTTCGCCCTGCCGCGGCGCTATTACGAAGAGGGCGTGCGCCGCTACGGCTTCCACGGCCTCAGCTACGACTACGTCTCGGGCGAGCTCGCCCGCTTCGCGCCGCATCTGCATGCGGGCCGCGTCGTCGTCGCCCATCTCGGCGCCGGCGCGTCAATGTGCGCTCTGCTCGGCGGACGGTCGGTCGGCTCGACGATGGGCTTCAGCGCGCTCGACGGGCTGCCGATGGGCACGCGTTGCGGCCAGCTCGATCCGGGCGTCGTGCTCTATCTGATGGAGCACGAGGGCATGAGCGCGGCCGAGATCTCGGATCTCCTCTTCAAGCGCTCGGGCCTTCTCGGGCTCTCCGGGATCTCGAACGACATGCGGACCTTGGAGGCGTCGGACGCGCCGGAGGCGGCGGAGGCGATCGACTATTTCGTCTTCCGCGTCCGGCGCGAGCTCGGCGCGCTGGCGGCGGTGCTCGGCGGGCTCGACGCGCTCGTCTTCTGCGGCGGGATCGGCGAGAACGCCGCCGCCATCCGCGCGCGGATCTGCGAAGGAACGGAATGGCTCGGGATCGAGATCGACCGCGCCGCCAACGCGGAGCATCGCCGCGTGATCTCGACCGATCTCAGCCGCGCGCGCGCGCTCGTCATCCGGACCAACGAAGAGCTGGTGATCGCGCGCGCAGCGGCGCGCTTGCTTTCCGAAGAGCCGCCGGGCGATGCTTGAGCGGATGACGGCGCGCGTGAGAACGCGCCGCAAGAGCCGCGAGGGCGGCGAACACAGGGCGGCATGGAGAGCTTTCACGCACGCGACGGCAGGCGGCTCGCCTTCCGAGACACCGGCGGCGACGGACCGGCGGCGCTCTGCCTCGCCGGGCTGACCCGCAACGGCCGCGATTTCGACGCGCTCGCGGCGCATCTCGCCGGCCGCTACCGCGTGCTTCGACTGGATAGCCGCGGCCGCGGCGGCTCCGAGCACGCCAAGGAGCCGCGCGCCGAATACACGGTCCCGGTCGAAGCCGGCGACGCGATCACGCTCCTCGATCATCTCGGGCTCGAGCGCGTCGCGCTGATCGGCGCCTCGCGCGGCGGGATCCTGGCGATGGCGATCGCCGGCGGCGCGCCGGAGCGCGTGTCCGCCGTCGTGCTCAACGACGTCGGCGCCCAGGTCGAGGCGCGCGGGCTCCTGCGGATTTTCGCGACCCTCGGCCGCCAGCCGACGGCGCGCAGTTTCGAGGAGGCGGCGGCGCAGCTCCGCGAGATCAACGCGCCCGCCTTCGCCGGCGTCTCCGAGGCCGAATGGCTCCGCCACGCCCGCGAGCTCTACGATGAAGGCGAAGGCGGCCGGCCGGTCCTCTCCTATGATCCGCATCTCAGAAGCTCGGTCGCGGCGGCGATCGAGGCCGGCGGCGACGGCGCGGTCAGCCTCTGGCCGCTCTTCGAGGCGCTCAAGGAGAAGCCGGTTCTCGTGATCCGCGGCGCCAATTCGGACATCCTCTCGGCGGAGACGTTGGCGAGAATGCGCGAAGAGCATCCCGGCCTTGCCGCCCTCGAGCTCGCGAACCGCGGCCACGCGCCGTTTCTCACCGAGCCCGAGGCGCTCGCGGCGATCGACGCGTTTCTCGGACGCTACGCCTGACGCGCCGGCGGCGGCTCAGACGCCCTCGACGACGTCCTTCCAGTCCGGATGGCGCTGCGCTTGCGCTTTGAAGAACGGGCGGAGCGGGATGATCTTCAGGCCCTTGGCGCGCGCCTCCTCGACGACATGCGCCGCCAGCGCCGCGCCGACGCCGAGGCCGCGCAGGCTGTCGGGCGCGCCGGTGTGGTCGACGATGATCCGCGTCTCGCCGGCGCGCGCACAGGGTGAGTTCGGCCGCCTCGTCGCGCCCCTCGACCCGGGCGACGCAGCGCCCCTTGGAGCCGCTCTCTTCGAGGGTTATGTCGATCGCGGCCGTCTCTCTCTCCAAAATGCGCCAATCGCCGCAGAGCCGCGTCACTCCGGTTCGACCGGCAGGAACGCGCGCGGCTCGAGCGCGAGCGACGCGGCCAGCGCCACCTCCTCGACAAGCCGCTGGCGGCGCGCCGCCGGCAGCCCGGCGAAGGCGTCCTCGAAGGCCTCTCCGAGCAAGGGCGGCGCGTCGCGGAGCGCGGCGAGCCCGGCCTCGGTCAGCCGCGTATGCACGATCCGCCGATCCGTCGAGGAGCGATAGCGCTCGATCAGCCCCTTCGCCTCGAGCTTGTCGAGAATGCCGACCACGGTCGCCGGCGAGAGATCCGCCGCTTGCGAGATGGCGCGGCTCGTCACCTCGCCGAGATCGCGCACGCAGGTGAGCACGACGAGCTGCGGCAAGGTCAGACCGACGGCGCGGGCGATCCGGCGCGACTGCAGGTCGAGCGCCTGCGCGATCCGCCGAAAGGCCTTCAGCAGGTCCCGCGCCTCTTCGCTTCGTATCATGCGCTCGCCGCCGGTCATGCGCGCCCTCGCCGGCCCAGGGCGACCCGCGACGGCCGCCGGGTTCAGAACGGTTGATTTCGAACGATTAGAGTTCTAATGGTCTGGCGTCAAACGAATAAAGGAGGGGCGAAAGACGTGTGCGGCATTTGCGGCGAGATCGATTTCAAGGGCGGGGTCGCCTCCGCGGCGCGGATCGAGAAGATGGCGGACGCGATGGCGCCGCGCGGGCCGGACGGCGCCGGCGTCGTCATCCGCGGCCGCGTCGGATTCGGCCATCGGCGGCTCAAGATCATCGACCTCACGGACGCCGCGGCGCAGCCCTTCGTCGACACCGATCTCGGGTTGATGATCGCCTTCAACGGCTGCATCTACAACTACAAGGAGCTGCGCGCCGAGCTCGAAGCCAAAGGCCACCGCTTCGCCTCGACCGGCGACACCGAGGTGATCCTCAAGGCCTGGCGCGAATGGGGCGAGGCGGCCGTGGATCGGCTCCTCGGCATGTTCGCCTTCGCGATCCATGAGCGCGAGACGGGACGGGTGATCTTCGTGCGCGACCGTTTCGGCGTCAAGCCGCTCTACTACGCCGAGGTCGAGGGGCGGCTGCGCTTCGCGTCGAGCCTGCCGGCGATTGTGACCTCGGGCGGCGTCGACACGTCGGTCGACCGGGTCGCGCTCCATCATTACATGAGCTGGCACGCGGTCGTGCCGCCGCCGCGGACGATCCTCGCGGGCGTGCGCAAGCTGCCGCCGGCGACGATCCGCACCGTCGAGCCGGACGGACGCGCGACGGACCGGACCTATTGGCGGCCGAACTTCGAGCGCAGCGCCGAGGACGTCGACCGCCCGGCGGCGGAATGGCGCGATCTCGTGCTCGAGTCGCTTCGGACGGCGGTGCGCCGGCGGATGGTCGCCGACGTGCCGGTCGGCGTGCTGCTCTCGGGCGGCGTCGACAGCTCGCTCATCGTCGGGCTTCTCGCCGAGGAAGGCCAGACCGGCCTCGCCACCTACTCGATCGGCTTCGAGGAGGCGCATGGCGAGAAGGGCGACGAGTTCGTCTATTCCGACCTCATCGCCGAGCGTTACGGGACCAACCGCCACAAGGACCTGATCGCCTCGGAGGAGATGCGCGCGCG
>CAZPTD010000092.1:0-13059 GCA_964588915.1 uncultured Neomegalonema sp.
AGCCCGCGCCCGAGCCGGCGCGGCGCGGCGCGGTCGGCGCGTCGGCAAGCGCGTCGCGCAAGGTCGCGACGAACTCGACGCGGTCGGCGATCTCGTCGAGCTTCGCGGCCAGCGCCTCGGACGAGGCGCGCAGCCACGCGCGCACCGCGTTCGCGCCGCCCTCGATCCGCGCGCCGGCCCGCGCCGGCAGCACGCCGCCCTTGCGCGCGAGCCTCAGACACACTTCGCCCGCGCGCTCCGGCGCGTCGCCGCCCCAAGCGCGCAAGCCCGCGGCGGTGATGATCCGCGCCGGCGCCGATCCCGCCCGGACATCGTCGCGCGTGACCGCGTAGAGACGCGCCCAGCCGTTCACCGCTCGATCTCCGAGGCGCCGCCCGTCGCCCGCGCGCGCGCCTTGTCGCGCGCGTCCTCGATGCGGTCGATCGACGAGACGAAGAGCTTGACGCCGACGAAGAGCAGGTCGACGTCGGCGACCGAGATCCTGAGATCGCCCACCACCACGACGCCGCGATCGAGCAGCCGGTCGAGCACCTCGAGGAGCGCGCCGCGCCGCTCGGCCGCGTCGTCCTCTCCGGCGCCGAAGCCGAGCGCGTCGGTGTCCTGGAAGAAGGCGTCGAGGGTCACGGGCCGCCCTCCTCGGCCGGCGCGCGCGCCATGGCGGCGGTGGCGTCTTCGGGCGCGTCGGCGAAGCTGAAGGGCGCCCAAGGCCCGATCGCGGCGAAGTCGAGCCCGAGCGCGTCCGCGCGCGGAGCGATCGCCGCGGTGAGCGTCTCGATCTCGGCCTCGGCCGCGCGCGGCGCCAGCACCGCGAGATCGAGGACGAGGCTCGGCCGCCGCTCCGTCGGGCCGCGCGCCGCGCGGACCTCGCGTCCGACGCTCTCGGCCGCCGCGAGCGCGGCGTCCAGGAAGGCGTCGACGGCCTCGCGACGGCCGTCGCGCGCGCGGCGCGCGTCGAGCTTGCGTTTGAGATAGTCGCGACCCGTCGTCTGGCTCGGCGTCGCGCGCGGCGCGTCGGAGACGGCCGGCTTCTCGCTCAGCCGCAGCGCGTACTCCGCCGCGCCGGCGATCCGGTCGAGCCCGGCGCGGAGCGCCTCCGCGCGCGCGAGCGCCTGCTCGATCAGCGCCGCCTCGCTCTCGAGCGCGCCCGAGAGGCGCGCCGGCAGAATGTCGATCGACGCGGCGAGACCGTTCAGGAGCGTCGAATGCGCGAGCGCCAGGCGCTCCGCCGTCGCCAGATCCTGGAGCGCCGCGAGGAACAGCGCGGGATCCGCGGCGCCCGCCTCGGTCGCGATCAGCGCGACAGGTCCCGCCTTCGAGACCTTGAGCGCCGCGCCCGGCGCGACCGCAGCCGCGATCGGTCGAAAGGGCGCGAGCGCCGCCTCGATCCGATCGGCGTCCCGCGCCGCCGCCGCGCCGTGCAGAACCAGCATCGATCCGCTCCTTCCCGGCGCCCGCCTCAGCGCGCGACGCCGCCTTCGCCTTCGCGATAGAGCCGCGCCAGAGCAAGCCCGCCCGCCGCGGCCGAGAGGCCCGCCGCCGCGATCGACCGGCGCGCCTCGGCGCTCCGGCGCATGAGCCGCGTCGCCTCGGCGAGCGCCGCCGCCGCCGCCGTCGAGCCCTCGCCGGCGTGATCCGGATGCGCCTTGCGCATCGCCGCCCGATAGGCCGCGTCGACCTCCTCGCGCGTCGCCGTCGGCGCGACGCCGAGCGTCGCCGCCGCGGCGCCGAGATCCGCCTTCTCGACGAGAACGCTGCCGAAGGACGCCGCCGGCCCCGGCCCGACGATCTTGATCTTGAGCGCGCCCGACCAGTCGGCGTCGATCGCCTCGAGCACGCCTTCGAGCGCCGCGCCGCCGCCGCGCTTCGTCAGGAACACCGCGTTCAGCACCGTCGTGTCGGCGTCGACCGGCAGGCGCTCGACGTCGTCGGCGACGTCCGCCAACATCCGCGACGCGGTCTCGCCGAGCGCCGCGGCGAAGGCGTGCGCCTCCTCGGCCAGCCGAGCGACGAAGGCGCGCTTCTCCGACGCGCTCGACGCGGTCCTGCCGGCGGCCTCGATCTCGGCCCACTCCTCGCCGGCGCGGACGCGCTCGAGCGCAGCGTTGAACGGCAGATCGATCGTGATCTGATGCTGCTCAGAGTCGCCGAGCCGCGCGAGCCCGTCCTCGAGCGACGCCGCGTTCGCGGTGAGAAAGGCCTTCGCCGCCGCCTCGGTCTTGAACTCGGCGCCCGCCGCCATCGGCAGGAGCGGCGCGACCGCGTGCGCCGTCTCGAGCCGCTTCTGGCGCTCGACGACGCCGCGCGCGACCTTCGAGCGCGCCTTCCAGAACGGCGTCTTGCCGCGCCGTCCGATCATTGCGAGCCCGCCGGCGACGACCGCCCCGGTCTTGCTCCAGCTCGCGGCGAGCGCGTCCGCGATCCGGTCCGCGTCCTCCGCCCGCGCGATGATTTCGCCGTCGAGATGTCCGCTCATGTCGTCGTTTCTCCTGAAAAGGTCTCGACCTCGAGACCGCGCGCCGCCGCGCTCGCGGCCAGAGCCCGCGCCGCCGCCTCGAAATCCCGGTTCTCGACCCGCCGCTCCGAGAGCCGGGCCGCATCTGCGCCCGCTTGCACGAAGCGCCGAAGCGCCGCGCGCGCGGCCGTCTGGCAAAACGCCTTGAGATCCGCGCCGAGGAGGCCGTCCAGCCGCTCGGCCCAGGCGCCGAGTTCGACATCGGGCGCCAGCGGCGCGCCGCGCGTGTGCACGGCGAGAATGTCCGCGCGCGCCGCCGCGTCGGGCGCCGGCGTCTCGAGCACGAGATCGAAGCGGCCGGGCCTCAGAAGCGCCGGATCGATCGCCCGGACGCGGTTGGTCGCGCCCAAGAGGAAGACGCCGCGGAGCTCCTCGACGCCGTCGATCTCGGTCAAGAGCTGCGCGACGATGCGCGCCGTCGCCGTATCGCCGCCGCTGGCGCCGCGCGCCGGCGCGATCGCGTCGAGCTCGTCGAGGAAGAGAATGCAGGGCGCCGAGAGCCGCGCCTTGGCGAAGACGGCGGCGACCGCGCGCTCGCTGTCGCCGAGATAGCGGCTGAGGAGCTGCGCGCCGCGCACGGCGATGAAGTTCGCGCCCGCCTCATGCGCGAGCGCCCGCGCGAGATGGGTCTTGCCGGCGCCCGGCGGGCCGCAGAGGAGCACGCCCTTCGCCGGCTCGGCGCCGAACCGTCTGAACGCCTCCGCGTGCCGGAGCGGCCAGATCGCGGCCTCGGCGAGCGCCGCCTTCGCCGCCTCGGCGCCGCCGACGTCGGAAAAGCGCGTCTTCGGGGTCTCGATCTCGAGATCTCGGACCACCGACGGTCCGACGAGCGACAGCGCGGTCTCGAAGTCGCGCATCGTCGTCTCGACCGCGGAGAGCTCCGTCGGATAGCCGCCCTCGGCGTCGCTGAGGCGCCGGAGCGCGGCGAGGCCGGCCTCGCGGGCGAGCGCCGCGAGATCGGCGCCGACGCGCCCGTGCGCCGCCTCGGCGATCCGGCCGAGATCGACGTCCGGCGCCAGAGCCATGCCCTCGGCGTGAACGGCGAGGATGGCGGCGCGGCCGGCGGCGTCGGGCGGCGTGAAGGCGATCTCGCGGTCGAAGCGACCCGGGCGGCGGAGCGCCGGATCGAGCGCGTTCGGCAGGTTGGTCGCCGCCATCACCACGACGTCGCGGCGGGCGCGGAGACCGTCCATCAAGGTGAGGAGCTGCGCGACGACGCGGCGCTCCAGTTGCCGGTCCGCCGCCATGCCGTCGCGGCTCGGCGCGATCGCGTCGAGCTCGTCGATGAAGATGACGGACGGCGCCGCGGCCTCGGCGCGGGCGAAGACGTCGCGCAGCTTCTTCTCGCTGTCGCCATAGTGCTTCGAGACGATCTCCGGCCCGTTCACCTCGAAGAAGGCGACGTCGCAGGCCTCGGCGACGGTCTTGGCGAGCAGCGTCTTGCCCGAGCCCGGCGGGCCGGTGAAGAGCACGCCGCGCGGCGGCGCGACGCCGAGACGCTCGAAAAGGTCCGGGCGCAGGAGCGGCAGCTCGACCATTTCCCTGACCGCGGCGACCTGTTTTTCGAGACCGGCGACGCGAGCGAACGCATCCTCGGCGCGCTGCGCGTCCAGGCTGACCGCCGTCGAAGCGGCGAAGAGAACCGGGCCTGTCGGCTCGGCCGCGTCGAGCCGGACCGACAGCGCGCGGCCGTCGAGCAAGCGGATGCGGACGACGTCGCCGACGGCCGCCGGCGTGTCGACGAGCGCGCCGGCGATGCGCCGCGCGAGTTCCTCGGTCGGCCGCGCGCCGCCGTCGATCAAAGCGAGCCGCGCCCTGCGCGCCGACGACGCTTCGGCGGCGGCGACCTCGGCCGTCTCGCCGAGCGCCGCGCCGAGATTGCCGCGCTGGACGTCGTCGAGCAGGACCTCGCCGCGGCCGCGCAGCGCCGGCGCGCACGGCATCGCGCGGGCGAAGGTCGCGCGCTCGGCGCGAAGCGCGACGAGATCGCCGCTCCGGAGCCCGAGCCGCGCCATGTCCTTCGGATCGAGCCGCGCGATCGAGCGGTCCGCGTCCGCCGGCGCCGCGCCGCCGACGATCAAGGTCAGTTTTTCGCGCCCCTTCCCTCTCGTTCCCGCTTCGGCCATCGCGTCGTCCTATCGCGCCGCGCCGCCCGCGCGCTGGACGTCGCGCAGCCGGGTCAGAAGCTCGAGCTCGAGCGTCTCGAAGGTCTCTTCGTCGATCTCGCCGGCCTCGAGCGCCTCCTCGAGCCGGACGAGCTCGCGCTTGATCTCGGCCGGATCGTTCATCGCCGCGAGCGCCTGCTCGTGGAGCTTCTCTGTCAGCCACCAGGCCGCCTTGAGCGGGCCCGAGACCGGCAGCGTGAGCAGTGTCGTCAGCAATCCCATGGCGCGCTCCTCTTCGGCTCAGGCCGCTTCGGCCCAATCGAGGGCGAGCTTGGTGAAATTGTAGGCCGGCGCCGGGCCGACGAGCTTGATGGAGACGGCGTCCGGCCGATCCGACTGGAGCCGTTCGAGAACCGCGCCGAGCGCCTCGGTCTCGGCCGTCTCGACCAGGCAGTCGAGCTTCAGGATCGTCAGCTCGTCCTCGGGCTCGTGCAGCGCCGTGCGCGCGACGACCGCCGCGATCGCGTCGGCGCAGCGCGCGGCCTCCTCCTCGCGCAGCGCCGCGATCGCCGCCTCGACGCGTCGGCCGAGCTCGACGCGCTGATAATGCGTCGCCGCCTCGGGCTTGCCGGCGAGCGCCTGATAGGCCTCGCGCAGCTCGGGCTGGCGCGCGACCACCGCCCGCATCAGCGCCTCGCGCGACCAGGAGACGCGCACGCCGTATTCGGCGCGGCCGCCGAGGTCTTGCAGACGCGCAAGCAGCGCCGAGGCGTTGGCGGCCAGCGTCGCCTCGATCGCCGCGCGGCTCGGCGCGATCAGGCCGAAGCGCATCGGCAGAACCGGGCCGACCTCCATCAACGTCTCGAGCGCCTTGGCGTGCGCCAAGAGATTGCGGCGCGCCGGCAAGATCTCGTCGGTCTCGATGGCGCTCACGATCGCCTGGAGCGCGCCGGCGCCGACGCGGAAGGGCGCCGCGCCCGGCGCCGCGACCGCCGCGAAGTCGAGCGCAGGCTCATCGGCGCCGCGCATAACGCCATAGACGTAAAGGCTGGCCTCGGTCATTGCTCCGCCGTCTCTCTCATGCATGCGTCGATGTCCGCTCAGGCGCCGGCGCGCTTCGGCATTCGGATCTCGAGGACGCCGTTCGCGAGGCGCATGTCCGGCTTCGCCGCCGGATCGACGCCGGCGGGCAGCTCGGCCGTCGCCTCGAAGGGCCGATCGCCGGTCGCGCAAATCCGGAGATTTCCGCCTTCGAGCCGCAGCTCGATGTCGTCCTGAGCGACGCCGGGCAGCTCGGCGGTGACGACGACCGCGTCGATCTCGTCGAAGACCTCGACATGCGCGGCGCGCGGCGCCGGCGTCGGCGCCGTCGGCGCGCGGCGGGCCTTCGGCCGGAAGGGCTGCGCGGCGCGGCGCCGGCGCGCGGCCGGATGCGGCGTCCGCCAGCTCCGCGTCTCGGTCTCCGCGCGCTCGACCTTCTCTTTGAGCGCGTCGATCGCGTCGCCGCTGAGCTCGAGCCCGCCGAGCTTGATCCGCCAGCCCGCCTCGACCTTCACCGAGCCCTTCTCGGTCTCGATCGTCGTCGAGCCGCCGCCCTCGCGCGTCTCGTCCGCCGCCTCGGAAGCGCCCTTCTCGGCGTTGCGGAACGCCGCCTTCACGCCCGCAACGAGGTCGCGCAGCCGGTCGCCGATCTCGTCGATGGCCTCGCGGCCGCTCGGTCCGCGATCGTCGCCGCTCTGTCCGCCGGTCATGCCGTTCTCCTTCTCTCGATCGTCTCTGCGGCGCGCCTATTTCTCGAGGCCGGCGATCCGCCGCTCGAGCATGGCGAGGCGGCCGCGGAGCTCGCGATTGGTCTCCTCGAGCCGCCGCCGGTCCTCTTCGATCCGCGCGCGTTCGAGCGGCGCCGGCTCCGCCGCCGGCGCGGCGAGCGGCGTCGCGTCCCGCGCCGCCAGCGCCCGCTCCGCGTCGCGGGCGGCGACCGAGAGGCTGGGATCCATCTCCCACCAGTTGATGCCCATCTCGACCGCCTTATCGACGGTGGTGATCAGCAGCCGCACCTTGATGCTCAGCAGCTCGATCCCGACCAGCGACACCACGACGTCGCCGGCGATCACGACGCCCTTGTCGAGGACGCGCTCCAGCACGTCCGCGAGGCTGTCGGAGTGGATCGGGCTTTTGAGCGCGCTCGACATGCGGTTTCAGCCTTCCGGCGTTCGCTTTCGCCGCTCAGGCCGCGCTCGACGCGTCGTCGAAGCGCCGACGCCGGCCGAGGCGGCGATAGCCGCGGAGTTCGCCCTCGACGCCCATGTCGAGCTGATAGGTGGTGAGCAGGTCGTCGTCGCCCATCCGCGCGCGCGACTCGATGACGTCGACCTCGATCCGCCAACCGCCCTCGACCGCCTCGCAGAGCGCGATCGCGTCGAAGGGCTGGTCGGTGAGCTCGACGATGACCTCTTTGGCCAGCTTGCTGACGCCTCTGATGTCCATCTCTCTCATCCTTCCTGGGTCAGCCGCGCCTGCAGCAGGCGCGCGCGCTCGTCGACGAATTGAAGCTGCTTGGCGACGTCGGCGCGGCGCGTCTCGAGCGAGGCGAGATCGCGCGTCAGCCGGTCGCGCTCGTATTCGACGCGGACGAGCTCCGCCGCCGCCTCCGGCCGCGAGCGCGGCGCGCGGCGCGCGAGCGCGAAGGGGCGCGGCGGACGATGATCGGGCGCGCGTTTCATGCGGCGGTCTCCTCGATGGCGGGCGGCGCGAACGGCGGCGCGGGCTTCGGCGGGCAGGCCGCGGAGAGCGCGCCGCGGAGCGCGTTGAAGGCGCGCTCGCGCGCCTCGGCCTTGTCGAGCTCGCTCGGCGCCCGCGACTCGAGGACGTCGAAGCAGAGCTGCACGAAGCGTTCGTCGGTCACGCTCGCCTCGGCGCCGATCCGCGCCGCGACGCGCGCGATCAGGATCGCCGAGCGCATCGACGGCGGATGCGCGAGGCTCCGCTCGCCGCGCAGGCGCCGCACCAGATCGACGATCCGGCTCGCCTCCGCGAGCGAGAGCCCGCTCCGCCGCGCGACGACGCCGGTCTCGGTCTCCGCGCTCATCCAGCCGAGATCGAAGGTGATCATGCGGTCGAGCAGCGCGTCCGCCGGCGTCTTGACCGCGGCGTAGTCGCTCGGATTGGAGGTGAAGACGGCGCGAAACGCCTCATGCGCCTTCACGATCCGCTTCGCGCGCGCGCCGGTCGGCAGCACGATCATGCGCTCCTCGAGCGCGGTCAGAAGCGGATTGTTGGCCTCCGCCGGCGAGCGCGTGAACTCGTCGTAGACCAGCGTCCAGCCCCTCTCCATGGCGATGGTGAGCGCGCGGTCTTCCCAGAGGGCGGTGGTCTCGCTCTCGGTCTTGACGACGTTATGGATGTATTTGTCGCGCACTGAGCTCGAGCGGCGCCCGACATGGTCGCCGATCAGGCTCGCGGCCGTGCTCCAGCCGTCGCCGGTGACGAGCACGACCGGCCGGCCGCGGCGCTGGGCGATCAGGAGCGCGAGCGTGGTCTTGCCGATGCCCGCCGGCCCGCGCAGATGCACCGCCGCGCCGGCGGCGAGATAGGCGAGCGCGCGGCTCTCGATCGATTGGATGGCGTCGTCGATGAAGAGAGTGTCGATCTGATGGGCGCTGAGCGCCTCTTGCGCGGCGTAGACGGACCCGCCGCCGATATCGAGCGCGCCTTGGTCCGCCCGACGTCCGTCGCCTTGCAATCCGGCCATTCTAGCGCGCCTCCCGCCTTTCGCGTCCGCATCCGCGCCGTCGCGCCCCTCTTCGGGCGGCGACCCTCTCCATCGCTCTTAGCGACGCGTGGTTGCGAAGCCGTTAAGCGCGAGCGCCGCTCGTAAAGATTTGGGCGGAGATTGGGCGGCGATCGGGTTCTTTCGCGGCCGCTCGCCGCCGCTGGTTGGAAGGCTTTTCACCGTCCTCGACGTAAGAGACGGCTTTCGAGCGGGCGCTCGACGCGCAGGAGGCGGCGGCGAACGAAAGGGCGAGAGACGCGACGCTTGGGCGAGCGGACGAGGCGGCGGCGGCGCGCGAGGACGGCGATCTCGTCGTTCTCCGCGACGATCGGATCGATCTCGAGGACGCCGCGTCGGTCGCCTCGGGCGACGCCGCCCTCGCGCTCGATCTCGCGCCGCTATTCCGGCGCGTCGACCCGAAGCGTCTCCACCGACCGCGACAATCGGGACGTGGTCAGCCTCGGCGCGATCGCCGCCTGAGCGCTCGAAGCCGCCGCGCGAGATCTGACGCGAAAGCCGCCCGAGCGGCCGAAATAGTCGCCGCATTAAATCGAAAATAACCGCGATCGAAAGGCGCCATTCACCAATGACAATATAAATAATTTGAGATGCTTTTTATCACCCGCGGCAACACTCTATTTAGTTGAACCGACTAGGTTTTCGCCGGCAGCAAGCGCGGCGGGCGCCAGAGCCGCGTCCGCCGTCGATCCTGCGCTCACCGCAAGAGGGGCGAAACTATGGAACAAGTCGGAACCCTCCATCGCGAGGGAAAACGCTACGTGTTTACGTACCCTGCTCTCGATCTCGTCGTTCGAGGCGCGTTCGCCGAGTGGGTGCTCGAGGCGGCGGCCGAAATCGTCGCCGAAGCCGAACAGCACGCCAAGCGCGGCGCGATCGACGAGATCGAGGCGCTGGTCGCCTTCGAAGAAGCGACCGCGATCGATCTCGACATCGCGAAGTCGGACCACAAGGCCCAGTTCGAGACGATCCCGCAATGCGTCGTGGCGATGGGCGAGGGCGACTTCCGTTGGGTCTCGAAGGACGGCCGCAAGGAAGAAGAGAAGCCGATCCATCGGCTGACCGACATGTCGCTCACCCGGAACGGCTCGTTCCTGGCGAATGAGGAAGGCGTCGGCGACGGCGCGGGCGACGACTGATCTCGGCGAACTCAAGACGCGGACACCTCGGCGAAGGAAGGAAACTCCAATGGAAATCATCCCGTTCGGCAAAGGCGACATCGACAACATCCTGCAGCGCGAGCCGCAGCGCGTCGAGCGACTTCCTTTCGGCGCGGTCATGCTGGACCGCTCCGGCAAGATCCTGAAGTACAACAAGGCCGAAGGTCTGATCTCTGGCCGTGATCCGGGCGCGGTGCTGGGCAAGGATTTCTTCAACGAGATCGCGCCCTGCGCCAAAGGCAAGCGCTTCCACAGCGAATTCTTGAAGTTCGCCAAGACCGGTTCGGTCAACACCTTGTTCGACTACGAGTTCGAGTACAAGGCCAAGCCGGTCAAGGTCCGCATTCACCTGAAAGGCGCCGGCGACAACTGCTGGATGTTCGTCAAGCGCGCCTAAGCGACCCAACGCCCCTCTTGCGCGTCCGCTCCGGCGAAGCGCCGGACGGACGCCTGATCACGGAGCATGCAATGCGCCTCAACATCGCCGAAGAGACGGCTCGTCCGGAGCCGCAGGTCCATGACGACGTCCAGGCCGCCGAGCCGCCGCCGCCGGATACGCTCGTCACGCTCCGCCGCACGGGCCTGCGCCCGGTCAGCTTCCGGGGCGTCGAGCTCTGCCACGACATGTCGTACCGCGTCGGCACGCCGCTCTGGTACGAGATCAACGTCTTCCACGTCGTGAGCGGCGGCTACGTCGTCGACATCCGCATGTTCACGAAATCCGAAGGCGAACAGGACAAGTTCACCGTCCAGGTCGTCGGCAGCCTCGAGGAAGCGGCCGATTTCCTGGAGGGCTACGAGCCGGCTCGGGACGTCGCCGTCGACGTCAACTTCGACGATCCGTCGAAGACGCTCGCCGAGCTCGCGTTCGAAGCGCTCGCTCTGCGCGCCCGCACCGAGAACGCCCGCGCTCAGTATCAGGGCCTCCTCAGCGAGATCTTCGCTCAGCTCGAGACCGCTCGGGCGCAGGGCGCGGCTTGATATGCTGGCGCGGCGAGATCTGGAGCGGGTGCTGCGCTCCTTGATCGCCGACGAGATCGGCCGCGCGCGCGGGCGCGCGGTCGCGCCGGCTGAGCTGTTCTCCTGGGCGGACGACGCGACGCTCGACGAGGACGGCGTCGGCGTCGACAGCGTCGACAAGCTGTCGCTCGTCCAGCGCGTGAACGAGTTCTTTCATCTGCACGAGGTCGGCTCCGAGGACCACCTCGTGCTCGAGAACCGCTTGAGCCGCTGGGTCGACATCGTCGCCGAGACGCTCGCGGCCCGCCACGAGCGCGTGACCTTCCGCACCTCCGGCAGCACCGGCGCGCCGCGTCCCGTCACGCTCGAGATCGCGCGGCTCCACGCCGAGCTCGACGCCTTCGACGACGAGATGATCCGGGCGGACCGCGTCGTCGCCTGGACGCCGCCGCATCACATCTACGGCTTTCTCTTCGCCGCGCTCCTGCCGAGCCGCCGCGGCGCGCCGGTCGTCGACGCCCGCGCCAAGGCGCCGAGCTTCTTCGGCCGCGCCGAGCCCGGCGATCTTCAGGTCGCGACGCCCTTCGTCTGGCGCCGGCTCTTCGAGGCCGCGCCCGAGGGCGGCCAGGGCGCCGTCGGCCTCGCCTCGGGCGCGCCCTCGACGGACGAGACCTGGGCGGCGGCGCGCGCCAGCGGCCTCTCGGACTTCATCGAGATCTACGGCTCGACCGAGACGGCCGGCGTCGGCTTCCGGCGCAGCGGCGCCGCGCCCTTCGAGCTCCTGCCGATCTGGGTCCGCGGCGGGCGCGACGTCGACGGCGACGCCCTCCTCTTCGCCGATCGGCCGGACGTCGTCGTCGCGGCGCCGGATCGGCTGGTCTTCGACGCCGACGGCGACTTCCGCGTCGAGGGCCGCCGCGACCGGGCGGTCCAGGTCGCCGGCGTCAACGTCTCGCTCGACGCGACGCTTGCGGCGCTGCTCGCGCATCCGCTCGTGAAGGACGCGGCGGTGCGCCAGAACGCCGCCGATCCGGACGGGCGGCTCAAGGCCTTCATCGTGCCCGCGGAGCCGCTCGACGACGTCGACAGGGCGGCGGCGGAGCTGCGCGCGCGCGTCGCCGAGCGCCTCGCCGCGCCGGCGCGGCCGACCTCGTTCACCTTCGGCGCGGCGCTGCCGCGCAACCCGGGCGGCAAGCTGACGGATTGGGCGGTCTGACGCCCGCGGAGCCTCGACGCCGATGGACCTCGAGCGGATGCGCCGCTACATGCGGCGCATGTCTCCACCGCCGCTTCTCGCATTGACCGACATCGCCCTCGGCTGGGGCGGCGCGCCGCTCTTCACGGACGTGACCTGCGCCGTCGGCAAGGGCGACCGCATCGCGCTTGTCGGCCGCAACGGCTCGGGCAAGTCCACGCTCCTCAAGGTCATGGCCGGCCTCGTCGAGCCGGACGCGGGCGAGCGTTTCGTCCAGCCGGGCGCGCGGATCGCCTATCTGCCGCAGGAGCCCGATCTCTCCGGCTTCGCCACGCTCGGCGACTACGCCGCGGCCGATCTCGACGAGAGCGAACGCTACAAGGCCGAAATCGCGATGGCGGCGCTCGAGGTGCGCGCCGACGCGCGGCCGGACGCGGCGTCGGGCGGCGAAGGCCGGCGCGCGGCGCTCGCCCGCGTTCTCGCCGCCGAGCCCGAGCTCCTGCTCCTCGACGAGCCGACCAACCATCTCGACATCAGCGCCATCGCCTGGCTCGAAGAGACGCTGAAGGACATGAAATCCGGCTATGTCCTCATCAGCCACGACCGCGCGTTCCTGACCCAGCTCACGCGCGCGACGCTCTGGATCGACCGCGGCCGGACGCGGCGGCTCGAGGAAGGCTTCGGCGCGTTCGAGGAGTGGCGCGACAAGGTTTTCGAGGAGGAGGAGACCCAGCGCCAGAAGCTCGACGCCAAGATCCGGCGCGAGGAGCATTGGGTCATCCACGGCGTCTCCGGCCGGCGCAAGCGCAACATGCGCCGGATGGACGCCTTCCACGCCTTGAAGGCCGAGCGCCGGTCGCTCACGCAGCGCCAAGGGACGGCCGCGATGGCGCTCGAAGCCGGCAAGGCCTCGGGCAAGCTCGTCATCGAGGCGAAGGCGATCTCGAAGGCGTTCGAGACGCCCGAAGGCGGCCGCCGCGAGATCGTGAAGGACTTCTCGCTCAAGATCGCCCGCGGCGACCGCGTCGCGCTCGTCGGCCCGAACGGCGCCGGCAAGCCCACGCTGCTGCGGCTGCTCATCGGCGAGCTCGGGCCCGACGACGGCTCGGTGCGGCTCGGCGCGAATCTGGAGATCGCCGTCTTCGACCAGAAGCGCGAGGCGCTCGACCCGGAGAAATCGCTCTGGGAGACGCTGACCGAGGACAAGCTCCTCGGCGTCAAGGGCAGCCACGACCAGGTGCTGGCGCGCGGGCGGCCGAAGCATGTCGTCGGGTACTTGAAGGAGTTCCTGTTCGACGAGCGTCAGGCGCGCGGTCCGGTGTCGGCGCTCTCGGGCG
>CAZPTD010000093.1:0-12959 GCA_964588915.1 uncultured Neomegalonema sp.
CATCCCGGGATGACGGCGTCATCAGCGTTGCATCCACCTCAACAGATCCTGCTCTCGCGGTCGCGCCGACGGCGTCGTCGGCCGCGCCATTGTCTTTCGCGCGCTCTCGCGGCGCGCGCGGGCTGTCGTCCGGACGATCTTATTGGTCGCGGGCGGCGGTCGGCAATCCGAGCGCGTCGACTGGCCGCGCGCCGAGCGCCTTCAGGCGATCGCCTGGCGGAAGACGGCGAGGGCGCCCTCGACGGCCTTGCGGCGCCAGCCGCGGTCCGCCGGCGCGAAGACCTCTCGAAGCGCGTGCGCCGTCCAGGCGTCCTTGCCGGCGCGCGCGCCGTGGCTCCAGGCGCGCTGCTCGGCGCGCATGGCTTTGAGCACTCGGAGCGTCGGGTAGGTTCCGAACTCGGCCGTCATCGCGACGACGTCGCGCTCGCGATCGCGCCCGGCGATCCATTTGCGCATCAGGCCGCGGTTCGGCATCGCGTCGACGCCGTCGAAGACCGAGACGACGCGCTCCGGCCCGTGAAGCCGCTCGAGCGCCGCCAGCCGCTCCGCGTCGAGGCCGGGATTGACGAAGAGGCGCCCCTCGCCAGAACGCCCGAGGCCGGTGTGAAGGTCGTACCAGCGGACGCGCGGGCTCGTTCCGAGCCAGACGTCGAGAAGCGGCGGCCCGTCTCCCGCGTCCGACCCGCCGCGCATCGGTTCTTGCAGCATCGTCATCAGGCGCTCGGGCCCCTTTCCGCCGAACCACAGCCCCTTCGGATATTCGTACTGCCCGGTCGAGAGCGCGTTCTTGAGAGCGACATAGCCGTGGCGGAGGAGGGGCGGGATCGCGCGCATATAGAAGAGGTCGCCGCGCGGCGGCGGGCTCGCCGGGTTCAGAAGGTCGTTGAGCTGGCGATACGCCTCCGAACAGCCCTCGTATCTCTCCTCCGGCTCGAGCGCGGCCGGATCCGCCCCGATTTCGCCCGCCTTCAGGAAATTCCGGTTGAGATCGACGCCGTTCTCGTTCCAGCGCCGGTCCTGCGCGAAACCGAAGGGATTGAGCGCATGGACGAGCACGATCCGGCGCGGCCCGATCGCGGCGCCGTCAGCGACCGCGCCGAGGACGCCGAGCTGGGCCGCGGCGCCGAAGTAGCCCTCGACGCCGTGGAGGCCGCTCGAGAAGATCAGCGTCTCGGCCGCGTCCTCGGGGCCGAAAACGGCCGCGTCGACGGTGAGATCGGCCGTCTCCGGGGCGGCCTCGGGGTCGAGCGGCTGCGGCGGCGGCAGGACGAAGCCGGCCCGCGCCGCGGCCTCTCGGAAGCGCGTGCGCGAGGCCGCGTAGCTCTCGCTGAAATAGTCCGCCGCGTCCATCCGCGCTTCCTCCCGAAGAGACGTCGACGCGGCGATCGGCGAATCGCGCGCTCAGCCGCCGATGAGCGCCTTATAAGCGTCCTCGTCCATCAGGTCGCCCGCGTCGGCCGGATTGGCGAGCTTCATCTTGAAGAACCAGCCGGCGCCCATCGGCTCCTGGTTGACGAGCGACGGCTCGTCCACGATCGCCTGGTTGATCTCCGTGATCTCGCCGTCGAGCGGCGCGTAGACGTCGGACGCCGCCTTGACCGACTCGACCGTCGCCGCGCCGACGCCCTTCTCGAAACGGGCGCCCGCCTCCGGCAGCTCGACGAAGACGAGATCGCCGAGCTGGACGGTGGCGTGCTCGGTGATGCCGACCGTCGCCATGTCGCCCTCGATCTTCAGCCATTCATGATCTTCGGTGAATTTCAGCATCGCTTAGCCTCCCGGACCGCGTCTTGACTTCAACGCTTGTATCGTTGCGCGACGAAAGGCGTGGCCGCAACGGCGACGGGCAGTCTTTTTCCGCGGACCTCGGCGAAGAGGCGGATGTCGGCGGCGGCGAGACGCGTCGGAATGTAGCCCATCGCGACCGGCTTCTCGGCGCTCGGGCCGAAGCCGCCGGAGGTGACGCGGCCGATCGGCGTCTCGTCCTTCTCCGCGACATAGAGCGCCGCGCCGCCGCGCACCGGCGCGCGGCCCTCGGGCGCGAGCCCGACCCGGCGCTGCGCGGCGCCGTTCTCGAGCTCTTCGAGGATCCGATCGGCGCCGGGAAAGCCGCCCGCGCGCGCGCCGCCTTGGCGCCGGACCTTCTGGATCGCCCATTCCAGCGCGGCCTCGACCGGCGTCGTGGTCTCGTCGAGATCGGCGCCGTAGAGGCAGAGCCCGGCCTCCAATCGCAGCGAGTCGCGGGCGCCGAGGCCGATCGGCTCGACCTGATCATGCGCGAGCAGCGCTTTGGCGAGCGACTCCGCCTTCTCCGCCGGAACCGAAATCTCGAACCCGTCCTCGCCGGTGTAGCCCGAGCGTGAGACGACCGCCTCGGCGTCGAGCAAGGTCAGCGCGCGGACGTCCATGAAGCGCATGGACGGCGCCTCGGGCGCGAGCGCGGCGAGCACGGCTTCGGCTTGCGGCCCTTGGAGCGCGATCAGCGCGCGATCCAGCATCTCGACCGCGCAGTCCTCGCCGAGATGCGCTTCGAGATGCTCGAAATCCGCCTGCTTGCAGGAGGCGTTGACGACGAGAAAGAGATGATCGCCGCGATGGGCGATCATCAGATCGTCGAGCACGCCGCCGCTCTCATTGGTGAAGAGGGCGTAGCGCTGGCGTCCGGGCTTGAGGCCGAGGACGTCGACCGGAACGAGCCGCTCCAGCGCCAGCGCGGCCTGCTCGATATCGCCCGGTCTCGGCGTCACGCGGATCTGGCCCATATGCCCGACATCGAAGAGCCCGGCCGCGGCGCGCGTGTGCAGATGCTCCTTGAGCACGCCGTCCGGATATTGAACCGGCATCTCGTAGCCGGCGAAGGGAACGAAGCGGGCGCCGAGCGACTCGTGAAGCGCGAAGAGCGGTGTCCGTTGCAGCTGGGGCTCGGGCATCGGGTCCTTCCATGACAAAGAGGGCGCGCGCGTCGGCGCCGCGGCGACGGCGTCCGCCGGTGGCGCAACAGTATCAGCCTGTGCGAGCCGCGCCAGCCGTTCGGCCGCCGGAGCTACGTGCGGATCGCCTTGAATGCGCCGAGCGACGGCCTCAGCGGCTCCGGCCGCTCTCCCGAGGGCCACATGTAGATCCCAGTTAGCTGGTCGGCCGCGCCCTCGTCGGGATCGACCAGGAACGCGTAGCGTCCTTCAAGGAAAAAGCCGTTCCATGTCGCGTTGAGCAGCAAGGTCCACGCTTTCGGAGCGTCGCCGATCCAGACGACGCTCGCCGACGGACCGATCTCGACGAGCGTCTCCTCCGATCGGCGCCGCCAGACGCCCTCGACGGCCCGGATCTCGCCGTCATTTTCAATCGGGACGACGCGGCCGTCCGGCTTGAACTCGAGATACGCGGACACGCAGCGCGCGACGTTGTCGTCGAAGCCGCTGAAGAACCAACGTCCGACGATCGCATCCTGCGGCGGCGACGCATGTCCGCGCGTCTCTGCGCTATCCGACGCCGTGGAGACGGGCGCCGCGACGATGGGCTTCCGCGCCTGCGGCGAGACCGCCGCCGGCGCCGCCGCGTCGAGCGCCGTGACGACCTGCCGCGCAGTCGCGTCGCCGCCGAGCCATCTCAGCTGATGCCGCGCGGACAGGTAATATTCGAGGTCGTCGGACAGCGCGACCTCGGCGAAGAGGATCGGGATGATGAGCTTCTTCGCGCTGTGAGCGACCTGGATCTCCTGCAGCACGTCGGCGCTGGCGCAGGCGCCCGCCGTCGCGAGAACGACCAGCGCGTCGCAGGACCGGATCGCCGAGACGATCTGGCCGGCATAGGGCCGCCCGGCCGTGACGTCGCGCGGCGCGCGCCAGCAGCGCCGTCCCGCCGCCTCCAGCGCATCGGCCAGCGCGACGACGCGTTCCGCGCCGTCCGTCGTCGCATAGCTGAGAAACACGCCGGACATCGCAACCCTCGATCGCCGTCGAGCCGGCGCCGGCCGCCGGCCTCCAACTTCACAGACGGACGGCCGAGAACACGCCCGTCGACGTCTCGACCGGTCTCGGCGCCGCGGCGCCGGTCATCGAGAAGATCTTGTCGAACATGCCCGTCGCGTTCTTCTCCGGATCGACCTTGAGCAGGTAGGAGCCGTGCATCCGCGCGTCCTCGAGCTTCGCGTCGAGCCGCAGCGCCCAGTTGTCCGGGACGGCGCCGCCGGTGGCGGAGCTCGGCGGCGGGTCGATCTCGACCCGCACATTGTTTCCGTTGAGCGACCAGGAGCCGGTGATCAGCGAGACGCCGCCCGCCGGTTCCGCGACGACGATCTCGCAATCGGGCCGGAAGTCGAAGGTCGTCGGCGCGCAGCGGGTGACGTTGTCGTCGAAGCCTTCGAAGCGCCAGCGGCCGATGATCGCGTCGGCCGGCGGCTGCGCGCGGGTCTTGGGCGCGCTGCGCTTCGGCTCGGAGCGTCCGGGCGCCGACGTCGTCGACGTCTTCGGCCGCGGCGCTTCCGGCCTCTTCGCCGCTGCGCCGAGCGCGGCGAAGATCTGCGGCGACGTCGCCTCGGCGCCGCGCCACGTCAGCTGATGGCGCGCGGCGAGATAGTATTGCAGGTCGTCGGACAGCGTGACGCCGGCGAAGGTGATCGGGATGATCAGTTTCTTCTCGTTCTGCGCGAC
The DNA here is from genome assembly GCA_964588915.1 of uncultured Neomegalonema sp. Classification (GTDB taxonomy): domain Bacteria; phylum Pseudomonadota; class Alphaproteobacteria; order Rhodobacterales; family Rhodobacteraceae; genus JALEGB01. The sequence goes on from CAZPTD010000093.1 coordinate 4,650, forward strand.
CTGGAGCTCCTGCAGCACGTCGGCGCTCACGCAGGCGCCGTCGGTGGCGAAGACGACCAGCGCGTCGCAGGCGCGAATCGCGGCGACGATCTGACCGGCGTAGGCGCGTCCGCCGACGATGTCGCGCGGCGCGTACCAGCAGCGCCGCCCCGCCGCTTCGAGCGCGCCCGCGAGCGCCTGGACATGCCCGGCGCCGTCCCGCGTCGCATGGCAGAGAAACACGCCCGACATCGCCGTCCTCGATCACAACTGAGCCGATCGACCCTTTTTGTGGGCGACGGCCCGCGTTGACAAGCGATTACCGGTCGTCGCTTGGCGGCGGCGCCGGCGCGCGATCGGTCTCGACAGGCGCATGCTTCACGGCCGCTCGTGTCGACGTCGAAGTCGGACGCATTGGCCTTGGATCCCGGCTCTGCGCGCTGCGCGCTCGGCCGGGATGACGTCAAGTCGAGCGATACGGCTGAAGGAGCCCGCGCGTCAGACCCGACGGCAGAGGAAGGAGCCGGCGTGCTCCTCGTCGGTCTTGGCCGAGGCGGGATCGTCGGCGACGGCGCTCTTGCGCGTGAAGGTGTAGGCGCCGCTCAGGGCGCCGGCGCCGAGTTGGCCGAGGAGACGCAGCTCCTGGTCGGAGACGCGCGAGCCGAAGGCGCTTCGCGCGCGCAGACGGATCACGAGCGTGCCGCCCGAGGAGGACCAAGCCGACTTGACGCCGCCCTCGGACGGCGCGCCGCCGTTCACGGCGCCGTTCGGCAGGAGCTCGAACTCGCGTCTGAGCGATCCGATCGAGCCGGGCTCCTCGATTCGCCAACGCCCGAGGAACGCGGACTCTTCCTGAGCCGGTTGAGATTGACCGTCCGACATCGCACACCTCTCCAGGTTCTCGCCGTCGAGCTGTTCGCACGAGCCGGCGTCGTCGGCAAGCGTCCCGTCACTTCTCGGTCGCCGTCTCGACGCCGTCCCAATCCGGCCCGGGCGGCGCGTCGCGAAGGCGCGCGATGCGCTCGGCGTAGAGCCGCCGGAAGCCGCCGAGCCGGCCGCGCGGGTCGATCGACTCCATCGCGACGAGCGCCATCTCGGCGCCGTCCCAATCCTGCGCCCGATAGCGCTTGAGCGCGATCTCGGCGGCTTCCGCCGTTCCGCGGAAGCCGGGCGCGGCGCGAAGCTCGGCGTCGCCGAGAAGCGCGTAGAGCGTCTCGGGCGCGGTCTTGCCTTTGACGCGGATCCGGTCGATCTCGACGAAGGCGAAGGCGTCCTGCGCCGCCGCCCAGGTCGCCGAGCCGACGAGGATCGGCGCGCCGAAGCTGCGCGTCAGGCCCTCCAATCGCGAGGCGACGTTCACCGGATCGCCGAGCGCCGAATAGTCGAACCGGACCTCCGAGCCCATATTGCCGACGACGCAGGCGCCGGTGTTGATCCCGACGCCGAGATCGAGCGGCACGAATTGGACGTCGGCCGCCTCGGCCTCGGCCTTGCGCTCGGCGTTGAGCGCCGCCAGCCGCCGCCGCATGTCGAGCGCCGCCGCGCAGGCCGCCTTCTCATGGTCCTCGACGTCGAGCGGCGCGTTCCAGAACGCCATGATCGCGTCGCCCATATACTTGTCGATGGCGCCGCCGCGCTCGAGGATCGCGTTCGAGAGCGGCGTCAACAGCCGGTTCATGAGCCGGGTCAGGAGTTGCGGATCGTCCCTGAAGACCTCGGCGATCGTCGTGAAGCCGCGGGCGTCGGCGAAGAGCACGGTGAGCTCGCGCGTCTCGCCGCCGAGCGCGAGCTGATCGGGATCGGCGGCCAGCCGCTCGACCAGCTTCGGCGCGAGATAGCGGCCGAAGGCGCTCCGCACCTGATCGCGCTCGCGCTCGTTCCTGAGATAGTTGAGGAAGGCGAGGATCGCGTAGACGCCGAGGCTGGAGATCGCCGGATAGACCGGATCGATGAGAACCCGCTCCTCGGCGTACATGCGCCAGGAGAAGCCGAGCATCGCCGCGGCGGCGGCGGCGCCGAGCGCGAGCGCCCAGAGCGGCCCGAGGCGCGGCACGAGAACGATCATGGCGAGGCCGAGGGCGACCGCGGCGATAAGCTCGAGCCCGGGCGCGTAGTCCGGCCGCGACAGCGCGCTCTCGAAGAGAATGGTCTCGAGCAGCTGCGCATGCACCTCGACGCCCGGCAGGGCGCTGTCGAGCGGCGTCGCCTTGACGTCGAGCAGGCCGATCGCCGAGGCGCCGACGAGGACGAGGCGCTGGCGGAATCGGTCCGGGTCGACGCGGCCCTCGATCACGTCGACGGCGGAGACGTAGAGCTCGGGATCGTGCGGCGCGAAATGAACCCACATCCGGCCGCGCACGTCCGTCGGCGCGAAGACGCCGCCGATGAGCACGCCCTCGACGCCGACCGGCGACGCGCGCGCCACCAGCGTCGTCTCGCCGGTCGCGACGCGCAGCATCTCGATCGCGAGCGTCGGATAGACCTGGTCGCCCGCGCTCATGAGCGCCGGCACGCGGCGGACGATCCCGTCCGGCTCCGCCGCCAGGCTGACCAGCCCGCGCCCTGCGGCCGCGTCCTCGAGCTCGGCGACGTTGCGCAGGACGCGCGGGAACCGGATCACGAAGGCCCTGGGATCGGCGCCGAGAAAGGCGATCGAGGTCCGCGGCCCGCTGTCGACCGCGCGCGACGCCTGCGCCCGCGCGCCGGCCTGGCCGAGCACGACCCGCGCGCCGGCGAGCGCCTCGGCGAAGGCGGCGTCGTAGCTCGGCAGCGCCGCGAGCGCCGCGCGCGCCTCCGAATCGAGCCCGGGCGCCGTCGCGGCGATGGCGCTCGGCGACATCCGGTCGGGCTCCGGAAACACCATGTCGAGCCCGACGACGAGCGCGCCCATCTCGTCGAGCCGCGCGATGAGCTCGGCCATCCGAATCCGCGGCCAGGGCCACTGTCCGAGCGCGTCGAGGCTCTTCTCGTCGATGTCGACGATGACCACCGGGCGGCTCGTCCGCTCGCGCGGCTCGATCTGCTGGTAGAGATCGAAGGTCTTGAGGCGCAGGAGCTGGAGCGGCCCCGGATCCCAGGCGCGGACGGCGGCGAAGCCGAAAAGGAGCGCCAGGCCGATCAGCGTCTCGACCCGGAAAACGCGCCCGAGCCGCGAGCGTCGACGCGCTTTGCGAGACGTCTTTCGCATCGAAGCCCCTTCCGCGCGCCTTGGCTCGCCCCGCCGCCTGCGCCCGAGGACGGTCGTCCGACGTGGCGGCGCCGCGATCGAGCAGGACTCGCTTCGAGCGCAATTGCAAGCCGCCTCGCCGCCGCGACGGCGCAGGAATGCGCGCAGGCGGACGGCGAAGCGCGGCGTGGTCGTCTTCACTGGCTATTGGGTCAAGTTCATGCTTTGTCGGCGCAAATGTTAACCTTGTGATCGGCGGCGATTTGCGCTGTCTTTGACCGTCGCCGCCGGTTACGCCGGCGCCGGATTTGCAAGCGGCGCCTCGTCTTCATCTTGGGATGTCTTTGAATGCTCCCGAAGAGCCTGTACAGCTTCGTCTGGCTCCACGGCCGCAGACAGCAGCTCGTACTTATCGCGATCACTCTGCTGTCGTTTCCGTTGGCCTACGCCGCGCTCGAGATCCCGAAAGTCATCATCGACGACGCCATCGGCGGCGAAACCTTTCCGGTCGAGCTGCTCGGCCTAGCGTTGGGCCAGATCGATTTCTTGATCTTCCTCTGCGGCGCCTTCTTCGTCGTCTTCTGCCTGTCGAACCTCGTCAAATATCACCTCAACATCCTGCGCGGGCTGAGCGGCGAGACGCTGCTGCGCCGCATGCGCTACACGATGGTCGACCATGTGCTGCGGTTGAGGCCCGGCCACGACCGGCGCTACTCGCCCGGCGAGATGGTGCAGACGGTCGTCGGCGAGCTGCAGCCGATCGGCGGCTTCGTCGGCGACGCCTTCGCCGTGCCGCTGCTGCAGCTCGGGATGCTCTGCGTCTATGTGGTCTTCATCTTCGTGCAGGACGCGGCGCTCGGCGCGCTCTCGATCCTGATCATTCCGGTGCAGGCCTATATCGTGCCGCGGATGCAGCGCCGCGTCGTCGAGCTCAACCACAAGCGCATTCTCAACGCCCGCGATCTCTCGGACCAGATCGCCGAGACGGTCGCATCGCTGCCCAGCCTCCGGCGGCACCATTCGCTCGACTGGCGCCGCGTGACGATTTCCGAAGGTCTGCAAACGAATTACGAGCTCAGATATGCGATCTTTCGCCAGAAATTTCTGATCAAGTTCGTCAATAACGTGCTCAATCAGCTGATGCCGTTCGTCTTTTACATGTTCGGCGGCTATCTCGTCATAACCGGCGATCTCGAGATCGGCGCGCTCGTCACGGTGATCGCGGCGTATCGCGATCTCTCGACGCCGTGGCGCGAGCTGCTCAAGCATTACGAGACGCACGCCGACATCACCAGCCGATACAGCGCGCTCGTCGAGCGGATCGCCGGCGCGCCGCTCGAGCCGGAGGCGGCGCCGGGCGCCCGCGCCCGCGCCGCGACGCCGGACGCTCAGGCGACGCTCTGCTTCGGTCCGCTCGCCCGGCGCGGCGCGCCGTTCGTCGCCGAGAAGGTCGAGGCCGCCGCGGGCGCGACCGTCGCGATCAAGGGCGGCGACGCGGTGTTGCGCGGCGATCTGATGGCGCGTCTGGCCGGCGAGGCCTCGGAGACGACCGGCGCGGTCGCGCTCTCGGGCGCGGACCCGGCGCGTCTGTCGAATCTCGAGCGGTCCGAATTCATCGGCTTCGTCGAGCGCGAGCCCTTTCTCGTCAGCGGCGCCCTACGCGACAATCTGGCCCTCGAGCTGCTCCGGCCGCAGCCCTTCGACGCCGAGGAGGCGCCCGAGAAGGCGCTGCGCGACACGCTCGAAAGCGGCAATTTCGCCGTCGCGCCGGACGCGCCGCTCTTCGACTTCGCCCGCGCCGGCGTCGCCGATCTGGCCGCGCTCGATCAGCGCCTGCTCGCGCTCGCCGACGCTGTCGGCGCTCTGAGGCGCATCTTCGAGCTCGGCCTCGGCGCGCCGGCGGATCCGGACCGGGATCCCGCCCTCGCGGAGGCGCTCGTCGAGATGCGGCGGGCGCTCCGCGCGGCGCCGGAGCGCGAGACGATCGCCAACGACGTCGAGTTTTGGCGGCGAGACCGTTTCAACGCCAACGCCTCGGTGCTCGAGAACCTGCTCTTCGCCGCGCCGATCACGAGCCCGGCGGCGCAGGCGCGGCTCTCCGAGACGCCGTCGCTCGCGCGCCGCCTGTCGCGCTCGGAGATCTTGCCGGTCCTGCTCGACATGGGCGCGGAGATCGTCGAGGCGACGGCGGACCTCATCGAGAAGCAGCGCGTCGGCTCGCCGCTCCTGCAAAACTTCGATCTGTATCCGCCCGAGGAGGTCGCGGCGCGCCGCGTCGCCGCCCGGCGTTGGCGGCGGGTCTCGGCGACGCGGAGCCGACAGCGGGCGGCGCTCGAGCGCGTCGGGCGACGGATGCGCGTCAATCTCGTCCGGCTCTACGACGCGGCGCTGCGGCGGAGCCCGACGTCGCGGGCGTCGCGCCGGCTCGCTTCGGTCGCCTTGCGCTTCACGCCCGCGCGCCATCGCCTGGGCGCGCTGACCCGGGCGCGGCGCGACGCGGTCCTCGCCGGTCGCGCCGAGTTCAGCGACTTTGCGCGAACGGATGCGACGACGACGCGGCATTTCGCGCCGATCGATCGCGACGCCTGCGTGCCGCGGCTTTCGATCCGAGAGAACGCGCTGCTCGGCAAGCCGCGCGCGAACCGGCGCGATCAGGCGGGGCGGATCGACGAGCGGCTCTGGGAGCTCGCGCGCGCCTCGGGCGTCGTCGAGGCGATCGCCCGCGCCGGGCTCGAGCGGCGCCTGCAGGGGCGGACGCAGGCGTTCTCGCTCGAGGACCGGCGCCGCTTCGGCGTCGTCCGCGCGCTCGTCGCGCGGCCGCGCCTCCTGCTTCTCGACGGCCTCACGGGCGGCGCGAGCGCCGACGATCGTGCGCTTGTCGCCTCAATTCAACGTGTTAAAGGCGACTCCATCTTGATTTTGTCGGTGGAGGACGTCTCCGATGAGGGCATGGACGGCGTCCTCGACCTCGAGAGCGGCGCGTATCGCCGCCTCGGCGCGGCGGTCGGGCCGCCGCAGCGACGAGCGTCGCCGAAGAAGAAGCGGCGCCGGCGGTGACGCGTCCGGCGGCGGACGGGCGGGCCCGCGCGCCGCGCGACGGGGCCTGAGGCAGGTAAGGAGAAGAAGACGTGTCTTTGGAGGTCGAGGCCGCGGCGTTGCGCGCGGCGCCGCTTTTCCGGGACGCAGAGCCGAAGACGCTGGAGCTCTTGGCTTTTCTCGCAGACGTCGAGGACTTTCTCGACGGCGAAGCGCTCTGCCACCAGGGCGAGTCGGGCGACTGCGTCTTCGTGATTCTCGACGGCGAAGCGGAGGTCTGGGTCGGCTCGGGCGCGGAGCGCAACCGTGTGAGCGTGCTCGGCCGCCACGCGCTCGTCGGCGAGATCGCGGTGCTCTGCGACATCCCGCGGACCGCGGACGTGATCGCGCGCGGCCCGCTGACGGCGCTGCGAATAGACAAGGAGCATCTTCTGCAGCTGCTCGCCGAGACGCCGCCGATGGCGCTGGCGGTGATGCGCGAGCTCGCGGATCGGCTTCGAGCGACGACGCAGGTCCTGGCGGCGCTGCAATCGCGCGAGGCCGCGAAGCCGCGATGACGGGGCTCGAGGAGGCGCTTGCGACCGAGGCGGGCGCGGCGCTCGGCCTCATGACGCTCTTGCTCGGCAAGCATTTCGTCTTCGACTTCCTGCTGCAGTCGAGCCGGCAGGTGGCCGACAAGGGACGCTACGGCCGGCTCGGCGGCCTCGTCCACGCCGGCGGCCATGGCGCGGGAACGATCGCGGCGCTCGTCGCTTTCGGCCATCCGGCGTCGGTCTGGGCGCCGATCGCGCTGGCCGAGGCGGCGCTGCATTATCACATCGACTGGACCAAAGAGCAGATCGTCAAGTCGGCCGGCTGGACGCCGAAGCAGCGCGCCTTCTGGGTCGCGATCGGCGTCGACCAATTGCTGCACGGCCTGACCTATGTCGTCATCGTTTTCGCGACGCTATTTGCGTTCGGCCGTTGACGCGCCGCGCCGGCCGTTGTGGGCCGGGCATAGATCGCCGACTTCTCGAAGTTTATTTCGTATCGGTTTTGCAACAAACCATAGCCTAAGAAAAATCCAACCCGAAGCGAATTGCGATCGGGCGCCGCCAAGGTAGAGTTTCCCGAATAGCGGGGCTCAATAAATGCCGGCGATAAGAACAGCTGGGCGCGCGCTCGGATTATTTCTCTCTGCTTCGCTGTGCTTGCGGCGGCGGCGCCGCCTCGGCCCTGAGCCGGGCCTCGGATCCCATTCCAGCGCGCGCGTTTTCGGCGCCGCGCCACGCGCCACGCCCGGCGGGTGCAACCAATCCGCCGACACACGACACCGCGGGTCGGCCGCCGCTCAGCTCCAGCGTTTCGGCTCCGAAGGGGTCGAATGCGCTTCAACGTCGACGCGCGGCTCGGCGGCCGACTCAGCCGAGATCGGCCATCGCGATCAGTCGTAGCTCCGCGATCCGCTCGACCTGGCGGCAGGCCTCGGCGAACTCCGCCGCGCGGTCATGGCCGAGGCGGCGCTCCATGGCGGCGAGGATGCTCGGCTTGTCGTGGTCGCGGACGGCGATGATGAAGGGAAAGCCGAACTTCTCGGTGTAGGCGGCGTTGAGACGCGTGAACTCGGCGCGCTCGTCGTCGAGCAGCGCGTCGAGGCCGGCCGAGGCCTGCTCGGCGGTCGACTCCGGCGTCAGCCGCTGCGCCGCGGCGAGCTTGCCGGCGAGGTCGGGATGGGCCTTGAGCACGCCGAGCCGCTCTTCCTCCGACGCCGCGCGAAAGGCGCGGGCGAGCGCCGAATGGACGCCGAGAGCCGAGTCGTGCGCCGCACCGAGCTCGCGCGCATGGGCGCGCTCCGCGATCCAGGACGAATGCTCGAAGACGCCGCCGAAGCGGGTGACGAAGGCGTCGAGCGTCATCTCCGACGGACGCGGCGCGTCGCGGTCAGGCGCAGGCCAGGTCGCCAGCCAATGCTCGGCGATGTCGATCCGGCGGGCGAACCAGACCTTCTCGTGGCTCTTGGCGTAGTCGACGAAGCGCCGGAGCGCCTGGATCCGGCCGGGACGGCCGACGAGGCGGCAATGAAGGCCGACCGAGAGCATCTTCGGCGCGCCGGCCGCGCCCTCGGCGTAGAGGCAGTCGAAGCTGTCCTT
>CAZPTD010000094.1:0-12955 GCA_964588915.1 uncultured Neomegalonema sp.
GTGACGATGTGCCTGCTGCTGGCCTTCGCCTATATCCACGAGGAGGAGCTGGTGGTGGTGAGGCCGAACCACGTCCGGCTGCGCAAGCGCTGGCTCGACCCGCATGAGCGCAAGCGGCGGGCGAAGGCGGCGGCGTGATCAGACGCCGCTTCAGCCGCCTTCGGCCTGCGCGATCCAGTGCTGGATGATGCGCTGGGCGAGCGGATAGATCTGGTAGCCCTCCTGCACGGCCTGATACTGGATCGCCCAGTAGTCGTGGCCCTGCGGCGTGTCGGACCAGGTGACGAAGCCGAGCAGCGCGTCCGGGTCGTTGAGCAGCGCCCGACGCGCCGCCGAAAGGACGAAGGTTTCCGGAACCGGGCTCTGCTCGAGGCGCCCGGCCTCGGCGATCCAGCCGGAGACGATCTGGCGCGCTTCCGCCGACATCTTGCCGCCGGCGTTCATACGCTGGTACTCGGCCGCCCAATACTCCTCGCCCTGCGGCGTCTCTCGCCAGGCGACGAACAGCATCACGCCTTCCGGATCGCCGCCGAGCGCCAGCTCCGCGCCAGCGACGACGAAGCTGCCAGGCAATGGCTCCGGCTGCGCGTGCGCCGGCGCGCCGAATCCGAGCCAGACGGACAACAGGACGGCAGCGCACATTCTGACGACGATCGACATCTCGCGAACCTCTTGCTTCATTCTTTGCCGTCACGGCAGTACTTCGGCGGAATATGGCCACAAGATGGTCTTCGACTCGCGATCAAGACCGAAGACCGCTCGAGACTTTTCCGCCGTTACTCGAGCCGCCGCGGCGCGATCAACGTCGTCTCTCCTTGTTCTTTGGAGAACTGCAAGCGCAGCGCGCCGTGCTCGATGTCGAGACGGTCCGCTCGCGCCTCGACCTCTGACGACCGCCGCCTGACGGAGCGCGCCGAGAACGTCCGCCGCCCCGAATCTTGCCCATCCATCGCGGCGACTTCTGAGTTCGCGGACTACGGCGAAGAGAGCCCTTCGCCCGCGTCGGATCCGACACGGATCTGAGACGCGCCGCCGACAACCGCATGTTGACGCACGTCAATGCGACGGCGCCTGCGCACGACGAGGGTCGGCCGCATCCCAAAGCGCCGTCGCCGAAATCGAGTGAGATTCGCATGTTCTTGAAAAAAGGCCGGTTCGAGACGAGTCGTCGCGAGTTTCTGCAAAGCGCGGCGGTGTGCGGCTTGACCGCCCTCATGCCTGCGCGCGCGGGGGCGGCGCCTCCGGCATCCCATCGGGTCCTGACCAACTCCCATTGGGGCGCCTTTGAGGTCGCCGTTGAGGAGGGGCGTATCGTCGAGGCGACCCCCTTTGCGGCGGATCCCGCGCCAAGCCCGATGATCGCGAATTTTCCGTCGTTGGTGCACGACCGGACCCGAGTCGAACAACCGATGGTGAGACGCGGTTGGCTCGAAGCCCGGGAGAACGCCGGCGGCGTAATGCGTGGGCGCGAACCGTTCGTTCCGGTCGACTGGGACACGGCGCTCGATCTCGTGGCCGACGAGCAGAGGCGCGTGCGCGAGCGCTATGGCGCCGAGGCGATCTTCGCCGGCTCCTATGGCTGGGGCAGCGCCGGTCGACTTCACAACGCGGGCAATCTGACGAACCGGTTCTTCGCGCTGACCGGAGGCTATGTCGACAGCGTCGGCAACTATTCCTACGGCGCCGGCATGGCGCTGCTGCCGCATGTCCTCGGCTCCAATCAAGCGATCAGCGGGCCGCTTACGAACTGGTCGGTCATCTCCGAACACACGGATCTGGTGCTGCTGTTCGGCGGCGCCGCCTTCAAGAACGGTCAGATCAGCTGGGGCGGGGCCGGCGCCCACACCACGGAGCCCGCGATGCGGGCCGCCGCCGACGCCGGCGTGGCTTTCGTCGCCGTCAATCCGGTGCTCGAGGACGACGCGAAGACAGTCGGCGCCGACTGGTTGCCCATCCGACCGAACACGGACACGGCGCTGATGCTGGCGCTCGCGCAGGAGCTGGTCGCCGGCGGCCTCGCCAATGAGGCGTTCCTCGACCGTTACGCCGTCGGCTGGCCGCAGGTGCGCGACTACCTGGCCGGGACGACCGACGGCGCACCAAAGACCGCCGAATGGGCGGCGGCGATCACCAGCGTTCCGGCAGAGGCGATCAGGTCGCTTGCGGCGCGGATGGCTGGCGGCCGCACAATGATCATGACGTCCTGGTCGTTGCAGCGCGCGGATCATGGCGAGCAGCCCTGGTGGGCGACGATCCTGCTCGCCAGCGTCCTCGGCCAAATCGGCCTGCCAGGCGGCGGTTTCGGCTTCTCCTACACCTCGACCAACGGAGTCGGGACGCCGGTCACCCGGCACGCGATCCCGAACGCGCGACGCGGGCGCAATCCGGTCAGGCGGTCGATCCCGGTCGCGCGCTTGGCCGACATGCTGCTGGCGCCGGGCGCGCCGTACCAGTTCAACGGCCAAGACGACACCTATCCGGAGATCCGCTATATCCATTGGGCCGGCGGCAACCCGTTTCACCACCATCAAGACCTGGTCCGATTGACCCGCGCCTGGGCGGCGCCGGACACGATCGTCGTTCAGGAGCCCTGGTGGACCCCGACCGCGCGCCGCGCCGACATCGTGCTGCCGGCGACGACGACGCTCGAGCGCAACGACATCGGCGCTTCGGCGCGAGATCGTTGGATCATCGCGATGAAGCAGGCGATCGAGCCCGTCGGTCAGGCCCGGAACGATTTCGACATTCTCGCAGAGTTGGCGGATCGGCTGGGCCATCGCGAAGACTTCACAGAGAATCGCTCCGAGATTGAATGGTTGCGTCATCTGTGGGAGCGCGGCCGAGAGCGCATCGCCTCTGACGGCGTCGATTTGCCGGACTTCGACGCGTTTTGGGAGATGGGCGCGCTGGAGCTGCCCGCTGGCGATCCCGACTACGTGTTTCTCGGCGATTTCCGAGAGGATCCTGACGGCTTCGCGCTGAGAACGCCGTCGGGCAAGATCGAGCTCTTCTCCGAGACCATCGCCGGGTTCGGCTACGACGACGCCCCGGGGCACGCCGTCTGGCTGGAGCCGCGCGAATGGCTGGGCGCCCCGCTGGCGGACGCGCCGCTGCATCTGGTTTCGAGCCACCCGAAATGGCGGTTGCACAGCCAGATGGACAACGCGCCGCTTGCGAAGGCCGCGAAGATCGCCGGGCGCGAGCCGATCATGATCAACCCTGAGGACGCCGCCGCCAGGAATATCCAAGCGGGCGACGTCGTCGAGGTTTTCAACGCGCGAGGCCGGATGTTGGCGGGCGCGAACGTCACCGATCGCGTCCGCGCCGGCGTCGTCGTGGTCTATGAAGGAGCTTGGGTCGACGACGATCCCGAGACCGGGCTCGACCGCCACGGCAATCCTAACATGCTGATCCAGGATCGCGGCACGTCCCGGCTCGGTCAGGGCTGCGCGGCCCAAACCTGCCTCGTCGAAGTGCGGCGTTACCTTTCCGAGCCGCCGCCGGTCACCGTCCACGCCCCGCCGACGATACTCGGTTAACATGGGAGGAAGCCGTCACATGATTTATCCACCCGCGCGCGCAATGACATGGTCGCGCCGCCGCTTCATCCGCACCGCCGCGACCCGAATTCTGGCGGCGCCGGCGCTCCTCCTCGCTCACCACGCGGTCTTGGCCGAAGAGCAGACGCCGCTTCGCAGCGTCTATTGTCCGGAACTCAACGATTGCGGCTACCGCTATGATCCGAGCGTCGGCGATCCTGACGGCGGCGTCCCGCCCGGCGTGGCCTTTGAAGATCTGCCGGAAGACTGGGAATGCCCGGAATGCGGCACGCCAAAGCACCTTTGGTGACGCCGGCGACCATGGAGCCGGGCTCGGGGCGACGGCGATGATCGAGCCCGCCTGCGGCGGCGGCCGCGGAGCCCCAGCGTCTTTTCCCGCTTTCACCAAGGCCGGCGTGTCGACTGCTTCGGCCCGACCTAGGAAGCGACCGCCGTCTCGCCCTGCACCTTTTCGAGCCTGAGACGCCGGGCGCCGTGCTCGATGTCGAGACGGTCCGCCAGCGTCGCCGAATGCGTCACCACGAGGATTTGGCTCTCGGCCGACGCCGCGGCGATAAGATCGGCGAGCGGCTCGATCAGGCTCTCATGCAGGCTCGACTCGGGCTCGTTGAGCGCGATGAAGCCCGGCGGCCTGAGCGCCGAAAGCGCCGAGACCAGGATCAGATAGCGCAACGTGCCGTCCGAGAGCTCGCGGGCGGAAAAGGCGCGGCGAAACTCCGCCGTCTGCAGCCCGACCGCAACCTCGGGACCGGACGCGTCGATCGCGAAGGCGCCTTCGGCGAAGGCGGCGGCGACGGCGCGCGCCGGCGGCGAGTCGTCGAAGCCGTCCGCCTCGATCAGGGCGCGCGACGCGATCGCCGGAGCCCAGTCGTCGCCCGTCGAGCGCACGGAGGTGGTCATGATCGCGGGCTGCGGCCGGCGCGACGGCGCGTCCGGGTCGACGCGGAGCTGATGATAGAAGCGCATCGCGGCGAGGCGGCGGCGGAGCCAATCGATCTCCGACAGCTCGGCGGGCTCGGACACCGCGGAGAGCGCCGTCTCGAAAAGCCAGAGCCCGGTCATCACCGGCTTCATGCGGCCGTCGTCGCCGCGGGCCGAGAAAACCGGCCCTTTGCGCTCGGCGAGCACCGACCAGCGCCCGCGGCGCCGCATGCGGGCGCGCTCGGCCTTGACGACCGGATCGAGCCCGAGCGCCGCATCGGTCGGGCGCGGCGCGCCGATCGCGAGCGCGTAGTCGAAATCGCCGAGCGTCGCCGAGAGCCGGATCTGCATCGGCCCGGGCGCCCGGGCGCGGGCCATCCGCGCCTTCTCCTCCTCGTCGCGCCAGGCGTCGCCGGCCCAGACCGCGGAGCCGAGGCCGCCTTCGCGCGCGAGCCGCGCCGAGAGGTCGCCGACCGCCGCGGCCTGGAGAAGCTCGAGCGCGCGGTAGAGATTGCTCTTGCCGACGCCGTTGGCGCCGGTGACGACGGTGAGCGGCGCGAGCTCGAGATCGAGCGACCGGATCGAGCGGTAGTTCTCGATCTCGAGCCGCGTGATCGTCGCGCTCGGGCTCGCCACGGGCCGACGCCGCGCCGTCAGGCGCCGGGCGCGCCGTCGTCGGCGTCGCCCTCGCCCTCGTCGGCGGCGGTCGTCGTCTCGGCGCGCGCGCCGGCCGAACCGACGCCGACGAGCGCCGGCCGCAGAAGCCGATCGGCGATCATGAAGCCCGCCTGCACGACCTCGACGATCGCGCCCGGCTCGCCGAACGGCGCCTCGAACATCGCCTGGTGGCGGTTCGGATCGAACTTCTCGCCCTTCTCCGGCGCGACGAGCTCGATCTTATGCTTGGCGAAGGCGTTCAGGAGCTCGCGCTGCGTCAGCTCCAGGCCCTCGACGAACGCCGCGTCCTGCGCGCGGATCTCGTCGGAGACGACGCTCAACGCCTTGGCGAGATTGTCGTAGACGACGAGCACGTCGCGGGCGAGCTTGACGCCGCCGAAGGTCTCGGCCTCGCGCCGGTCGCGCTCGAAGCGCTTGCGGGAGTTCTGGATGTCGGCGACCGCGCGCATCAGCTTGTCGCGCGCCTGGTCCAGCTCGGACTTCAGCCGCTCGATCTCCTGATCTTTCGGATCGGCGACTTTCTCGCCATCGCCATCGACCTCGGCGTCATCGAAGGACTCGAGGCGCATGCCGCCGGCCTCGGCGGACGCGCCCTCGGCGCCGTTCAGCTTCTTCTCGGCGCCGCCCGCCGCTTCGGGCGTCTCCTCTTGCTCGATGTCCAGGTCAGACTTCGGGTCAGACATTCGCGCCTCCGGCAGATTTGCGTTCGGCCAGAAGCCGCCCCATCAGCTTCGCCGTGTAATCGACGATGGGCACGATCCGGCCGTAATTCATTCGGGTCGGTCCGATGACGCCGACGGCGCCAACGACCTTATGCTCGGCGTTCATATATGGCGAGACCACCAGGGATGAACCGGTGAGCGAGAAGAGTTTGTTCTCGGCGCCAATGAAGATTCGCACGCCTTCGCCCTGATCGGCGATGTCGAGCAGCTGCGCAATATCGCGTTTGCGCTCGAGATCGTCGAAGAGCTGGCGCATGCGCTCGATGTCGCCGGCGAGGTCGGCGTCGTCGAGGAGATGCGCCCGGCCGCGGACGATCAGCCGCTCGGGCTCGACGCCGGTCTCGGCGTCCTTGGCCCAGGACGCGACGCCGTTCTCGACCAGCCGATGCGAGATCTCGCCCATCTCGGCCCGCGCCGCGTCGATCTCCTTGGCGATGACGCTCTGGCTCTCGGCCAGCGTCTTGCCTCTGAGATGCGCGTTCAGGAAATTCGCCGCCTCCTCGATCGCCGAGGCGGTCAGGCCGAGCGGCGTCTCGACCAGACGGTTCTCGATGTCGCCGCTCTCCTTCACCAGGACGACGAGCGCCTGGGAGTCGCTGAGGCGCACGAAATCGATATGCTTGATCGGCGCGTCGTTCTTGGGCGCGACGACCAGGCTCGCGGCGCCGGCGAGCCCGGAGAGCAGGGCGCCGGCCTGATCCATCAGCCGCTCGACATGCGCGCCGTCGATCTTCGCCGCGTCGTCGGAGAAGCCGGCCTCGATGGCGCGGCGCTCGCCCTCGGAGAGGCCGCCGACCTCGAGCATGCCGTCGACGAAGAGCCGGAGCCCGAGATGCGTCGGCAGACGGCCGGCGCTGACATGCGGGCTGTTGAGGAGACCGAGCTGCTCGAGATCCTGCATGACGTTGCGGATCGAGGCGGCGGACAGCTTCTGCGACATCGTGCGCGAGAGCGTCCGCGAGCCCACCGGCTCGCCGGTCGCGAGATAGGTCTCCACCAGGCGCCGGAAGATCTCTCGGCTCCGCTCGTTCAAATCCGTCAATGTCGCCGTCGCGTCCCGACCGTTCATTGCGCGCCGTCCGTGCATCCGCGGCAGATTTGGGCGATTTCGCCGCCGCTCTCAAGCTTCTAGCGCGCCGGCGCGCGCGCGCAAAGGTGGACGCCGAAGGCGCCGGTCGCTATGGCGGACGCCTGGTCGCGGCGGGCGAGGCCGCGACGCGTCAAGAGGAGAGATCGATGCGCCCATCCGGCCGCGCCGCGGACGCAATGCGCGAGGTCGCGCTCGAGCCCGGCGTCGCGAAGCACGCGGAAGGCTCGTGCCTCGTCAAATTCGGCGACACGCATGTGCTGTGCGCCGCGACGGTCGAGGACAAGCCGCCGCCCTTCCTGCGCAACACCGGCCTCGGCTGGGCGACGGCGGAGTACGGCATGCTGCCGCGGGCGACGCATACGCGCATGCGCCGCGAGGCCAAGAACGGCCAATCGGGCCGCACCCAGGAGATCCAGCGCCTGATCGGCCGGTCGCTCCGGGTCGCGCTCGACCGCGTCGCGCTCGGCGAACGACAGATCGTGCTCGATTGCGACGTGCTCCAGGCGGACGGCGGCACGCGCACCGCCTCGATCACCGGCGCCTATGTCGCGATGCGCCAGGCGGCCGAGAAGCTCCTCAAGGACAAGACGATCTCGCATCTGCCGATCGAGGGCTCGGTCGCGGCGGTCTCCTGCGGCCTCTACAAGGGCAAGCCGGTGCTCGATCTCGACTACGCCGAGGACAGCGACGCCGAGACCGACGCGAACTTCGTCATCACCGGCGCCGGCAAGCTCGTCGAGGTCCAGGCCTCGGCGGAGGGCGCCGCCTTCACCGAGACGCAGCTCTCGGAGCTCCTGGCGCTCGCGAAAAAGGGCTGCGCCGAGCTGGCGGAGCTCCAGGCGGCGGCGATCGCCTCCTTCGCATGAGCCGGCGGCTCCGACGCGGCGAGCGGATCGTCGTCGCCACGCACAACGCGGGCAAGCTGCGCGAGATCCGGACGTTGCTCGCGCCCTACGGCGTCGAGGCGGCGTCGGCGGCGGAATTCGGGCTCGCGGCGCCCGAGGAGACCGAGACGACGTTCGAGGGCAACGCGCTTCTCAAGGCGCGCGCCGCCGCCGCGGGCTCGGGCCTGCCGGCGCTCGCCGACGACAGCGGGCTCACGGTCGACGCCGTCGGCGGCCGGCCGGGCGTCTACACGGCCGACTGGGCCGAGACGCCCTCGGGTCGTGATTTCGGCCTCGCCATGCGCCGGCTCCATGACGAGATCCGCGCGAGCGGCGCGCCCGAGCCCTGGACGGCGCGCTTCAATTGCGCGCTGGCGCTCGTTTGGCCGGCCGAGCGCGAGGCGGGCGCGCATGAGGAGGTGTTCCTCGGCCGAGTGGAGGGTAGGATTTCCTGGCCGCCGCGCGGCGAGAACGGATTCGGTTACGATCCGGTCTTCGTGCGCGTCGGCGAGACGGAGACCTTCGGCGAGATGGCGCCGGACCGGAAGCTGGCGGACGACCATCGCTCGGACGCTTTCGCCAAACTGTCCGCCGCCTGCCTCGAGGAGAACGCGCCATGACCAAACGACTGATCTCGAGCGGATCGCCCTTCGAGGCGCGCATCGGCTACAGCCGCGCCGTCCTTCAGGAGACGCCGATCGGCGCCTGGTGCTTCGTCGCCGGAACGACGGGCTACGACTATGAGAAAATGGAGATGCCCGAGGATCCGGCCGAGCAGACGCGCAACACGCTCGCGACCATCGCCAAGGCGCTCGCCGAGGCCGGCATGGGCTTCGAGCACGTCTACCGGACGCGGTATTATCTCGCCGATCTCGGGATCTACGAGGCGATCATCCCGGTTCTCGGCGCGACCTTCGGCGAGATCCGGCCGGCGGCGACGATGGTGGTGACGGCCCTGACCTTGCCGGAGATGAAGATCGAGATCGAGGCCGACGCCTTCAAGCCGGCCTAAGCGCCAAGGAGGCTCCGATGCGCCGTCATCGTCGTCGAACCGGGCTCCTTTGCGCCGCGCTCGTCTCGGTCCTTGTCGTTGCGCCGCAGAGCGGGCCGGCGAGCGCGCAGTCGGCGGCCGCGCGCGCCGACGCGGTGAACGCGCAGATAGCCGCCTTCGATTGGTCCGGCCACTATCCCTTCTGGTTCGCGGAGATCGCGGTCGGCGACGCGCCGGGCTTCGCCGCGGTGTCGATGCGCGTCGAGGTCGACGGGCGGACGCTGCGCGCGAAGCCCGAGATCACGCTCCTCTATTTCGGGTCGACGGCGCAGGTCTTGGTCGACGGCTTTCGCATGGCGCCGGTCGCGACGATGTCGGTGGACGACATCGGCGCCGTCTCGGAGGTCGACGCGCTGGATCTCTTCTCGAAAGCGGCCGACGGCGCATCGCTCGAGGCGATCCGCGCCGACCCCGAGAGCTTCGAGCTGCGGCCGATGACGGCCTACGGCTTTCGGATCGACTGCGTCGGCGTCGGCGACTGCGTCGCGGCCGAGGTCTCCATCTTCGCGCTCCGCGACGGCGAGGAGAATCTGAGCGAGCGCCTTGACGAAGCCTGGAGCGACATCGCCTTCTGGGCGCCGACGCGCGCGGAGGCCGAAGCGCTCAGAGCGAGCGTCGTCGGCTTGGTCGAGGCGATGCGCCAGGAGTGACGCGCGCGCTGCGCCGTCTGGGAGACGCGAACGAATGCGGCAACGAGACCACTCGCGCCGAGCGGACGCCCGGGTCGCCGCGCTGCTCGCGGCGCTTGCGATCACGGGCGGCGCCTCGGCGCAGGAGGCGGCGGGCGGGGCGGACGCGCTCGTCGCCGACATCAACGCGGCGATGGCGGCGCAGGATTGGTCGCAGCACTATCCGTTCTGGTTCGAGCACGATCAGTTCGCGCCCGGCCTCGGTCTGGTTCAGCTACGAACGACCCTGCGCCTCGAGGGATCGACGATCGTCGCCATCTATGTCGACGATCACGAGAGCTTCGAGGCCCCGCGGCCGGCGGGCCGAGAAGCTCCAGCGCGGGAGTCGCCCGACAAAGAGAGCTACGTCACGACGATGCGCATGCCGATCGACGCGATCAGCGGCGTGTCCGAGGCGACGGAGATCGCGGTCTTTCGTCTCGGGCCGGCCGGAACGACGCCCGACGCGATCCGCGCTCGAGCGAAGCCCTACGGCTACGAGCCGGCCGCGGCGTTCGAGATCTTGATCGCGTGCCGCGACGAGGCCCGATGCGTCGAGCTCGTCGTGGAGGCCGTCGACACGGGCGACGGCGCGGCCGAGATCATCGCAACGGAGCGCTATCCGGTCTCGACGATGGCTTTCATGGCGCCCACGAGCGAAGAGGGCGATGCGCTGCGCGCCGGTCTCGCGGCGTTGGTCGAAGCGGTCGCCGCCGAGTGACGAGCGCGGGCGGCGCCGATCGGAGCCGATCCGTCGAGCCGGCTCGATCGCAGAGATCACCGGCCGACTCAAGTTGTGACAAGGACAACGACAATAATGGCGACGCCAAGGACGACTGCGGCCGTGATCAGCGGGTATCTCTTGCGGATCTTGGGCTGATCCTGCGCCTCGATCACTTCTTCTTGCGGTTCGACCGGACGGGTTTTCATCGCGTTTTCCTTTCTGGTCTATGCAGGATGATTTCGGCTCGCCGGGCAATAATTAGCGCCATTCTCGGCGGCGGCCACCGTCTTCTCATGAACCGAACAGGCGCTCTGGCCGCCGCAGTGATCCATGCGAGCGCCTTTGAAAGCGGTCGGCGCAGGCGGCGGTCGCGGTTGGGAGCAAGATGACGTCCTCGGAAGACTGGCGCGCCGGCGGCTTCGGCGTCTACGTTCACTGGCCGTTCTGCCAGTCGAAATGCCCCTATTGCGACTTCAACAGCCATGTCTGGGCCGAGATCGACCAGGCGCGCTGGCGGAGCGCGCTCCTCGCGGAGCTCCGCGCCGCGCATGAGGCCGCGCCGAACCGCCGCGCCGACACCGTCTTTTTCGGCGGCGGCACGCCGTCGTTGATGGCGCCCGAGACGGTCGCGTCGCTCGTCGCCGAGATCGAGCGGCTCTGGGGCCTCGCGCCCGGCGCCGAGATCACCTTGGAGGCCAATCCGTCGAGCGTCGAGGCCGGGCGCTTCCGCGGCTACGCCGAGGCCGGCGTCAACCGGGTCTCGATCGGCGTCCAGGCGCTCAACGACGCGGATCTGAAAGCGCTCGGCCGGCTCCACGGCGCCCGAGAGGCGCGCGCCGCCTTCGACGTCGCCCGCGCCGCCTTCGAGCGCGTCAGCTTCGATCTGATCTACGCGCGGCCCGGCCAGACGCTCGAGGCTTGGCGCGCCGAGCTCGACGCGGCGCTCGCCATGGCCGCCGATCATCTCTCGCTCTACCAGCTCACCATCGAGCCCGGCACGCGCTTCGGCGATCTCTACGACCGCGGCCGGCTCGCGCCGCCGCCCGACGACGCGGCGGCCGAGATGTACGAGCTGACGCAGGAGCGCTGCGAGGCGGCCGGCATGCCGGCCTACGAGATCTCCAACCATGCGCGGCCGGGCGCGGAATCGCGGCACAATCTGATCTACTGGCGGTACGGC
This sequence comes from uncultured Neomegalonema sp., assembly GCA_964588915.1. Taxonomy (GTDB): domain Bacteria; phylum Pseudomonadota; class Alphaproteobacteria; order Rhodobacterales; family Rhodobacteraceae; genus JALEGB01. The sequence continues at coordinate 11,479 of CAZPTD010000094.1, forward strand.
GACTACGCCGGCGTCGGGCCGGGCGCGCATGGGCGGCTGACGAAGGACGGCGAGCGGATCGCGACCGAGACGCTCCGCGATCCGGCGGCGTGGCTCGCCGCGGTCGAGGCCGCGGGCGCCGCTTGGCGCGAATGGACGCCTTTGACGGGCGCGGAGCAGGGAACCGAGATGATGCTGATGGGCATGCGTCTCGCCGAAGGCGTCGATCTCGGGCGCTACGCTCGGCTCGCGCGCGCGGCGCCGCATCAGGCCGCGTTGGAGGCGCTGCTCCAGCTCGGGCTCTTGGAGGGCGACGGCCCGCGGATTTGGGCGACCAAGAAAGGCCGGTTGGTCCTCAACGCCTCGCTGCGCGAGCTGTTGATCGGGACCGCCTCCTGATCTCGGCCTGCTCAGCCGCAGAAGCCCCAGCGTCCGACATCCATATGCAGGTGATCGTCGTGGTCGGCGTTGTAGTCCGGCGAGAGCACCACATCGAAGCGGTCGCAGGCGCCGTCGCGGATGAGGCGCAGAAAGCGCCGCGCGTCGGCGTCGCCGCGCCAGCCGTCTTTGACCGAGATCCGCCTTCCATCCGCGAGCGTGAACGCGGAGATGTCGACCGCGTCGCCGGTGGCGTGGCGGCTCATGCGGGCGCTGCCGGCGATCGTCCGGCAGGAATAGCTGCCGAAATGATGGATCCGCGCGGCGCCGGCGCCAAAGACCTCGCGCGCCGCCGGCTGCAGGACCTCGCGCTCCCAAAGAAAGAGCGTCAGGGCGAGCCGGCAGCTCGTCTCCATCGGCTCGAGCCGCGCCTCCTCGAGCCGAGCGACGCTCACGCGCGCCCGAACGCCGCAGGTCGGCGTCTCGACGAGGTCCGGCATCGACGTCGAGCCGCCGACGCCGAGAACCGCGTCGAGACAGAGCGCGGCGTCGTCCATCGCCCAAGCGACCTTGAGATCCTGGACCGGCGTCCACGGCGCGTCGAGCGCGAGCGGCGCCCACGGGTTCCAATGATCGGGCGCGTTCCTCGCGAGGGCGGCGGCGACGGAAGCGACCAGCGCCGCGGCGAGCGCCAGATGGGCGAAGACGCCGCCGACGAACAGCGCGAACGACGCGCGGCGGCGCGGGCGTTCCGCTCCGCCGCCCGGAGGCCGGATCATCCCGGGCTCAGCCCGACCTTCTCGCGCCGACCGCGCTCGCTGGCGCTCTTGAGCTGACCGCAGGCGGCGAGGATGTCGCGACCGCGCGGCGTGCGCACCGGGCTGGCGTAGCCGGCGCGGTTCACGATCTCGGCGAAGGCCTCGATCCGGCGCCAGTCCGAGCATTCATAGGGCGCGCCCGGCCAGGGATTGAAGGGAATGAGATTGATCTTCGCCGGAACGCCGGAAATGAGCTTCACCAGCGCGCGGGCGTCGGCGTCGCTGTCGTTCACGCCCTTCAGCATCACGTATTCGAAGGTGATGCGCTCGGCGTTCGAGAGCTTGGGGTAGGCCCGGCAGGC
>CAZPTD010000095.1:0-12942 GCA_964588915.1 uncultured Neomegalonema sp.
CGGCATGATGCTCGGTGGATTGAACGGCGCAATCGACGTGATCGTGCCGCGCGGCGGCAAGCGCCTCGTGGCCCGCGTTCAGGAGGAGGCTCGCGTCCCGGTTTTCGCCCATCTGGACGGGATCTGTCATGTCTATGTTCATTCGGACGCGGATCTGACGATGGCGCGCGACATCGTCGTGAACGCCAAGATGCGCCGGACCGGCATTTGCGGCGCGGCCGAAACGCTGCTGGTCGATGAAGGCTGTGCACCGACGCATCTCGGGCCAATCCTCGAGGCGCTCATCGCTGCTGGCTGCGAAGTGCGCGGCGATGCGGCCGTGCAGGCCGTCAACGAAGCGGTCAAGCCGGCTGCCGAAGATGATTGGGGAACGGAGTATCTCGACGCGATCATCTCGGCCAGGATCGTGCCCGATCTGGACGCCGCCATGGCCCATATCAGCCGATACGGCTCGCATCATACGGACGCCATCGTCACCGACGACAGCGCTGCTGCGGATCGCTTTATGCGGGAAGTCGATAGCGCCATTGTGCTCCATAACTGCTCGACGCAGTTCGCCGATGGCGGCGAGTTCGGCATGGGCGCGGAGATCGGCATCGCGACCGGCCGGATGCACGCCCGCGGCCCGGTCGGGGCGGAGCAGCTGACGAGCTTCAAGTATCTCGTGGAGGGCGATGGCGCGGTGCGGGGGTAGCCGCTGCTCGGACGGTTTTGACGCGCAGGATCAACTCTCTGGCCGCCGCGCCTCCGCCTCCTTTCACGACCGGACGGCGGGCGCGCTCGACGCCGACCGCGTCACGGCGCGCCGATGATCCGCTCGGAAACAAGCGCCAGCAGATCGCCGAAATAGCCGCCGCTCCGCGCCGGGCGCGTCGGATCGGAGGTGATCGCGATCGTGATCTCGGCCTCTGGCGCCGTTGCGATGATCTGTCCGCCATAGCCGCGCGCGAGCGCCAGTCGGCCGGCGCTGGCGTCGAGCTCGCTGATGAACCAGCCATAGCCGTAGTCGAGTCCGGAAAACGGAGACCGCGTGACGGGCGTTAGGCTCGCCTCGATCCAGTCGCGCGGGACGATCTGCTCGCCGCTCCAGACGCCGCCTTGCCGCAGGGTCTCGCCGATCGCGAGCATGGCCCGCGGCGTCAACGCCATGTCGTTGCCGCCGAAATAGTAGCCCTGCGGATCGCGCGGCCAGGGCGGGATGTCGATCCCGAGCGGCCGCCCGAGCCACTCGCGCGCCAACGCGAGCAAATCCTCGCCCGCCGCCTCCGCCAGCGCGGCGCCGAGGACATGGAAGCTGCCGGTCGAATAGAGCATCCGCCCGCCGGGTTCGGCGACGAAGGGGCGCGAGAGCGCATAGGCGACCCAGTTTCGCGACGAGACCCAGGCGCCGTAATTCGGCCCTGAGGTGCGCTCGAGGCCGGCGCGCAAGGTCACGAGATCCTCCATCGTCAGCGTCGCGACGCGCGGGTCGGCGCCTGCCGGGATCAGCTTCGGCGCGACCTCCGCCAGCGTCGCGCGGACCGACGGGATGACGCCTCTGTCGATCGCCGCGCCGAGCAGAAGCGCCACGATCGACTTCGAGACGGATTTGACGTTGGCCGGCGCGTCGAGCGCCGGTCCTCGGAACCGCTCGGCCACCACCGTCTCGCCGCGATGCGCGACCAGAATGGAGCGCATCTGCGGCAAGGCGCGCGCCGCGTCGGCGACGGCGGTCCAGCGATCGGTCTCAGCGATCGCCGGCTGGACGAGCGCCGCCGTCAGTCCGGCCAGAGCGGCGCGGCGTGAGATGCTCATCGTGATGCTCGATCTTGCAGAGAATGTTCGGGCGTTTCGCAGGGAAGATATAGGCCCTAAGCGCTCGGCGACGACGCTGCCGCGCCAACGGCTAGACGGACAAAGGGGCTTCGACGCCGGCGGCGGCGGGATCGGGCGGGATCCGTCGCCGACGCGGTCGCGGAGCGTGACGTCGCGGCGGTCGGCCCGACCGCTCAGCCGTCCGCCTACCGCTCCATCGCGCCCTTGCCGGCGAGGATGCGAGGGCGGAACTTGGCGATGCGGGCGATCCGCGTCTCGGGCTTCTTGGCCGCGTTCAGGTTGATCGCGTAGCTCTTCCGGCGCCCCGGCGTCAGCTTGTGGAACGCCTCCGCCAACTCCGGGTCGGCGTCGAGCGCCTCGACCAGCTCCTCGGGCGGCTCGATCTCGCTGTCGTCCGTCGGCGGCTTGACGCCGGCCTCGGCGTAGCCCATCGCCTCCTCGAGATAGGACCGGATCGTCGCCGCCATCGCCGCCGGCTGCGCGTTTTCGGTGAACCGGATCATGTCGGGCCGCCGCGTGTTCGGCCCTTGCCGCTCGAGGACGCCTTCGGGGTCGGTCATCAGCGCGGCGTTGAAGAAGCTGAGGCGAAAATCGTCGCGGAAGGCGCCGATGATCGCGATGTTGCGGCCGGCGCGCCGATAGCAGGGATGCGCCCACTTCACCGTCTCGGCGAGCCCGGCGTCGAGGCAGATCCGGCGCAGCGCGCAGAGCCCGTCAAGCCAGCGCCGCGTCGAGCAGTCCGGCGTGTCGAAGCGCGGGCAGCGCCCGCATCCCTTCGCGAAGTAGTCTTCGATCTCGGTGATCATCGCCGTCCCCGGCCGCGAATGGGCGACCGGCCGCATGAGGCGGCCCGCCGCGTTGACGGCGTGGCTCAGAGCGGAGAGGTCGTCACGCGGATGTCGTTGAAGTCGATCCGGCGGACGCTGGTGTCGCCATGCGGATTGGCGTCGTCGGAGATGTCGTCGCCCGAGGTGTCGCCGAGCACGTCGATCGACGCGATGAAGCTGCCGGGCGTGGTCGAGCCGACGCGGACGATCCGCCCGCCATCCTCGTTGCCGACGTCGCGAATATAGACCGCCTCGTCGAAGTTCGCGTCGCCGCCGCCATGGGCGACGAACGGAACGCCGCTGGCGCCGCTGGCGCTCACGAAGGCGATCCGGTCGCCGGACGGGCCGACGATGCTTTGGACGCGGAAATTGTCCGGTTGCCCGGCGCGCCAAACGCTGCGGCGCATGCTGCCGCTGGTCGTCGAACGATCGCCGCCGGTTTCCTCGGCGGACATGTTCACGTTGGCGAAGATCTCGGTTCCGCCGTTCTCGACCGTGAGCGTCACCGTGATCGCGATCGCCGGGCCGTTGCCGCCGAACTCGCGGTCGCCGCGATCGCGCGCGGTCGGGACGAGCGGCGCGTTGATCGTGTCGAGGCGGATGACCGCCTCCTGCGCCACGGCGGCGCTCGGCGGCTGGAGAATAGCGGTCGCCGCGGCGGCGATGAGCAGTCCGAACAGGCCTCGTCTCATGATTGGTCTCCCTTTCTCGAGCGGCGCTCCAAAGCCGCCTCGCGCCGCTGGGTCGACCGCTCCGCCGCCGACCGTCGAACGCAATTGCGGCTGATGATGGCGCCAGGATTGGTCGGCAATATGTCAACCGCGGGCGCCGAGGGCGGAGACGGAGCCGGCGCAGACCGGCGCTACCGGAGCGAGGCCGCGCGCGCCGCGCCGCCGTCGAAGAACGATCCCGCGGCCGGTCGCGAAGGGCTTCACGCTTTCCGGTCAGACTTTGACAACCTGAAGCTGCGTAAACTGCGGGTTGGGCGGTCCTCCGAGGGCCCGAAGGGACCCGAAGAGATGCGCGGCTTCACTCTCTCGATCAAATCGAAGTTGACGCTGATCCTGGCGCTTCTCTCGGCGCCGATCGCGGTCGTCGGCTGGTTTTGGGCCAGCGCGGCGATCGAGGAGCTCGGCGACGCCGAGCGCGCGAGGGCCGGGCTCGAGCGCATGGGCCCGGTTTGGCGCGAGGTCGCGCGCCAATCGGCGCGCGGGCTCGACGATTCTTGGGACGAGCGGCTCGGCCAAGCGGGCGCGGCGCTCGGCGCGGTCGCCGAGGGCGAGGCGCGGGCGCTCGTCGATCTCGAATGGCTGACCGATCCGGGCCGGGCGACCGCGCAGCGCCTCGACGCCGGACGCCGGCTTCTCGGCGACGTCGCCGCCCGCTACGGCGTCGCGGTGCAAAAGGACCCCGAGGCGGCCTATCTCGCCGGCATCATCGCCGACGCGCTGCCGGATCTCGTCGGCCGCGCCCAGACCGCCGGCGCGCCCAGCCTCGCCGGAGCGGGCCGCGAGGTCGATCGATTGCGGCTCTTGGAGGGCGCCGGCGGCTTCGAGCTCGTCTCGGAGCGCCTCGGCGAAGAGATCCTGCGCGGCGTGCGCGAGCTGCCCGGCCCGGCCCGCGGCCGCCTCGCCGACGGTCTGCGCGCGCTCTCGGCCGCGTCCTACGAGTTTCACGCCGCGATCCGCGCCTTCGGCCGCGCCGAGACGGCGCCGAGCGAGCGGATGCGCCGCGCGGTCGCGCAAAGCTACGACCAGGTCGTCGCCGCCGCCGACGCGCTCTGGCGCGCCGCCGCCGAACGGCTCGACGCGCGTCTCGGCGAGATCCACGACGCCGCGCTGCAGAAGCTCGGCCTCTCGGCCGCGGCGCTCGTCGCGATCCTCTTCGGCGCGATCATCTGGAGCCGAGCGCTCTCGAACGCCATCCTCAAGCGGATCGCCAAGCTGGAGAAGCGGATCCGGCTCCTGGCCAAGAGCGACGTCGAGGGCGCGATCCCGGAGCGCGACGGACGCGACGAGGTCGCGCGCATCGCCGAGGCGGTCGAGACCTTGCGCGCGCGCATCGTCGAGCGGATGAACGAGATGCGCGACCTCGAGGACGCGCGCGACTTCGCCGACGCCGCGAACAAGGCGAAGTCCGAGTTTCTGGCCAATATGAGCCACGAGCTCCGCACGCCCTTGAACGCGATCATCGGCTTTTCCGAGCTGATGTGTCTCGAGGCCTTCGGCGCGATCGAGAACGAGCGCTACGCCGGCTACGTCAAGGACATCCACGACAGCGCCAAGCATCTGCTCGATCTCGTCAACGACGTGCTCGACATCGCCAAGATCGACGCCAGGAGCTGCGATTTCGAGTTCGACGCGCTCGAGGCGGATCAGGTGCTCGAGGACGCGCTCGGCATGCTGCGGCCGCTCGTCGCCAAAGCCGAGCTGACGGCCTCGATCGAGATCGCGCCGGATACGCCGAAGATCTGGGGCGATGCGCGCTCGGTGCAGCAGATCGTGCTCAACCTCTTATCGAACGCGATCAAGTTCACGCCCGAGGGCGGCTCGATCACCTTGATCGCGGCGCCTTGGACGCTGCCCGACTCCTCCGCGCGCGGCGTCCGCCTCGCCGTGCGCGACACGGGACCCGGCATCGCGCCCGAAGACCTCGCCAAGCTCGGCAGCCCGTTCCAGCGTCTCTCCGGCCCGCATGTCGCCAAGAAGGAAGGCGCGGGCCTCGGCCTCGCGATCAGCCGCAGCCTCAGCCAGGCGATGGGCGGCGGGCTCGGCTTCGAGAGCGCGGTCGGCGTCGGCACGACGGCCTTCGCCGTGCTGCCGGCCTATGCCGCCGGCATGGAGCGGCTCGCGGACGACGCGGACGCGATCGACGGCGAAAGCGCGGCGTAGAGCGGCGGCGCGCGCGCCTCTTCCCGACCGGCGCGAAAAACGAACCTTCCGAACAACGCGGTTATGATCTCGCCAGATTCCCGAGTATGCTCGGTCGACACGGGCGCGCCGCGCGCGCGGCCACGAGGGCGACCGGGGAGGGCACATGCCGCGCTGGCTCAAGATTGCGCTTTGGACGATCGGCGGGATCGTCGGGCTTCTCGCGCTCGTCGTCGTCGGCGGCGGGCTCTATTTCCTCTACGCGCCGAGCGACACGGTCAAAGCGCAGGTCGCCTCGGCGATCGAGGGCGCGACCGGCCGGCGGATCGAGATCGACGGCGAGATCGAGCGCGCGCTGTTCCCGAATATCGCGGTCGAGACCGGCCCGGTCCGGATCTTCGACGACGCGGCGGCGGCCGAGGCGCCGATCGCGGCGCGGTCGGTGCGCGTCGAGGTCGAGATCTGGCCGCTTCTCTCGGGGCGCGTCGAGGTCGCGGCGGTGCGCCTCGTCGATCCGACCGTCGATCTCGAGCCGGCGGCGTCGGGCGCCGAGACCGCCGCGCGCCCTGCGTCGTCGTCGTCGGCGCCCGGCGTCGCGTCCTCGGGCGGCGTCGACGCCGGCCCGGCCGTCGTCGCCGGTCTGCGCGACGTCGCCGCCTTCGCCGAAGGCGACAGGGTCCATATCGCGCGCGTCGAGATTGTCGGCGGCGCCGCGCGCTACCGCGATCGGACGACCGACCGGCTGATCCTTGTCGAAGAGCTCGACGCGACATACGAGGCGCCGCCGGGCGGCGCGGTCGCCGTGACGGCGGCGGGGACGCTCGGCGGCGATCCGGCGACGTTCGAGTTCTCCGTCGCGGAGCTCGGCGCGCTCGCCCGCGGCGACGCGTCTTCGATGCGGGCGGATTTCTCGGGCGCCGGCGTCGCCTTCTATTTCGAGGGCGAGGCCGCGCGCGGCGACGCCGCCGACCGGCCGATCCGAGCCGAGGGTCAGATGCGCTTCTCGATCTCGGACGATCGCGACGCCTCCGAGTGGCTGCGCGCGCTCTTGCCCGAGGAGCTTCAGCCGCTCGGCGCCGCGAACGCGATCGGGCGCGTCTCGTTCTCGCCCGAAGAGCTCAACGTCACCTTCTCGGGCCAGGCCGCGTTCAACGGCGTCGACAGCCAAGCGGCCTTCGCCGCGATCGCGCGGGCGGGCTGGCTTTCCGGCGAGAGCGTGCCCCAGATCAACGCGTCGCTGAGCAATCCGCTGGTGACGGCCCGCTTCGTCGGACGCTTCGGCCTGACCGTCGAGCGCGGGCTTCTCGTCGACGGCGCGTATGAGCTGCGCGCGCCGGACGTTCGGGCGGTCGGCAGGTGGGCGACGGCGTCGGAGACGTCGCCGCTCTTCGCCGAGGCGCCGCTCCTGGAGAGCGTCGACATCTCCGGCTCGGCGACGCTCGTCGCCGAGCGCGCCGCCGCGAGCGTGTCCGGCGCGGTCGTCTACAACGCCGAGGAGGTGCGGCTCTCCGGCGAGCTCGAGGGCGGATCGGACTGGCGCTCCGGCGGCGAAAGCCGGATGACGCTCGACGCGCGCGCCGAGGGCTTCTTCACCCTCGGTCTCGACGGCCGGTTGGCGCTCGACGAGACCCGCGCCGATCCCGATGCGCCCTTCGCCGCGGTCCAGGGCCGGCTGACGGCGCGGACGCCCAACGTCGCGCGCCTGCGCGCCTGGCTCGACATCGCCGAGACGGCGGGCGAGGTCGGCGATGTCGGCCTCGACGTCGATCTGCGCGCCGTCCTGCCCGAGCCGCCGGTCCGCGCCGCCGAGCTGACGCCGGACGCGCTGTTGCGCGAGGCGATCGAGGGCGAAGAGGACGAGGCGGAGCAACCCTGGGACGGCGCCGAGCTGACGACGCCCTTCGCGCAGCTCCGCGTCGACGGCAAGGCGACGAATTTCGCGGGCAGCCTGGCCGTCGACGGCGACCTCTTCGTCGTCCGCGGCGCGGTCAGCGTCGGTCCGCTGGATCTGACGCCCTTCACGACCGCCGCGCCGCAGGCGTCGGCGCTCGAGTCGGCGACGGCGGACATCCGGACCGGATCGACGGACGTCTTCGGCCTCGACGCGGGCAACGCGGTCCCGACCGGATGGAGCACGGAGCCGATCGATTTCAGCTTTCTCGACGGCGTCGACGTCGAGATCGACTTCCAGCTCGACGGCTTGCGCGCCGGTCCGCTCGAGCTCGGCGCGCTTGAAGGCCGCGTGACGGCGGCGCCCGGCCGGCTCGCGCTCGACGCGCCGACCGTGGAGGCGTTCGGCGGAACCGGCGCGATCGCGGTCGGCTTCGACGCCACCGGCGCGACGCCGACGCAGACCGTCTCCGGACGCCTGCGCGGCGCCGAGACGCGCCGGATGTTTCAGGCGGTGAAGCAGCGATCCGTCGCCGTCGGGACGATCGACATCGACGTCGAGCTCGCCGGCGCCGGCGCGTCCGAGGCCGCGATCGCGTCGTCGCTCGACGGCCGGCTCGCGGTCGCCTCGACCAACGGCACGCTCTTTCTCTTCGATTTCAAAGAGATCGCCGGCGGTTCCTTGGTCGGCCTCTTCGGCGCCAGGCAGCTCGCGCCCGGCGTGACTCCCTACGATTCGCTCGGCTCGTCCTTCGCGATATCGGACGGCGTCGCCCGGAGCGACGATCTCGAGCTCACGGGACCGACGATCAGCTTCGTCGGCGGCGGCGTGATCGAGATCGGCGATCGCGAGCTCGACTATGCGGTCCGGGTCACGGCGCTCGGCGTCGGATCGGTGTTCGACCGCGTGATCGCGGGCTTCTTTCCGATCGTCGCGCGCGGCTCCTGGGACGCGATCAAGATCGGCGTCGAAGGCAACGCGCGGGCGTCGCGCTGACCGCAGCCGATGGCGGGGTCGGCCGCGTCGAGCCTGCGCGATTGACAGCGTGCCGGCGATCGGCTGGCCTGGCTCCAGGCGAGTCGGCGCCGCGTCCTCGCCGCGCCGCATTCCCGAGGTCGCATCGCCATGCCGAAATCCGCCAAGAAACAGCCGCTCGCCAGGGTGCTCCTCAAGGCGCTCGAGGACTACGGCGCCCGCGAGATCTTCGGCATTCCCGGCGATTTCGCGCTGCCCTTCTTCAAGGAGATCGAGGCGAGCAAGATCCTGCCGCTCTACACGCTCAGCCACGAGCCCGGCGTCGGCTTCGCGGCCGACGCGGCGGCGCGGTTCGGCTCGCGGCTCTCGGTCGCCGCCGTCACCTACGGCGCCGGCGGCCTCAACATGATCAATTCGGTCGCGATGGCCTATTCGGAGAAGTCGCCGGTCGTGGTGATCTCCGGCGCGCCGGGCGCCGGCGAGGGCGACGGCGGGCTCGTGCTGCACCACCAGGTGAAGAACCTCGGCTCGCAGCTCGCCGTCTTCCGCGAGGTGACCGCCGCTCAGGCCGTGCTCGACGATCCCGAGACCGCGCCCGGCGAGATCGCGCGCGTGCTGACGGCGGCGCGCGACTTCTCGCGGCCGGTCTATATCGAGCTCCCGCGCGACATGGTCGCGGTTCCGGCGAAGCCGGCGCCTTCCTATGCGCCGAGCCCGAGCGATCCGGAAGCCGTCGCCGCCTGCGCCGAGGAAATCGTCGACCGGCTCCGCGGCGCCGAGCGTCCGGCGCTGCTGCTCGGCGTCGAGATCCGCCGCCACGGCGTCGAGGCCGAGGTCGCCGAGCTCGCCAAGAGGCTCAAGATCCCGACCGCGACCACCTTCATGGGCAGCGGACTGCTGGTCGAGGCGCCCGAGGCGCTCATGGGCGGCTATCTCGGCCTCGCCGGCGACGACGCGGTGCGCGAGGCGATCGAGGGCGCCGACGCGATCCTGATGCTCGGCGTCATCCTCGCCGACACCAATTTCGGCGTCTCCGAGCAGCAGATCGACGCGCGGCGGATGATCCACGCCTTCGATCGGCGCGTGCGCTTCGCGCATCACGTCTATCCGGAGATCGAGCTCGCGGCGCTCGTCGCGGCGCTGATCGAGGCGGCGAAGAAGCCGATCGGCAAGGGCGCGCCGAAGGCGGCCAAGGCGCCGCCCAAGGGCCTCGTCCGCGACGACGCGCCGATCCTGCCCGACGACGTCGCGCGGGCGGTCAACGATCTCTTCGCCGAGAAGGGCAAGATGCCGATCGCCGCCGATATCGGCGACTGCCTCTTCACCGCGATGGACATCGAGCAGACGGAGCTCGTCGCGCCCGGCTACTACGCGACGATGGGCCCGGGCGTGCCGATGGGCTTCGGCGTCGAGGTCGCCTGCGGCCGGCGGCCGCTCGTCCTGGTCGGCGACGGCGCCTTCCAGATGACCGGCTGGGAGCTCGGCAACGCGCGCCGTCTCGGGCTGAAGCCGATCGTGCTCCTCTTCAACAACACCGCCTGGGGCATGCTGAAGGTGTTCCAGCCGGACACCGGCTACAACGATCTCGACGACTGGCGCTACGCCGAGATGGCGAACGGCATGGGCGGCGTCGGCGTCCGCGTCTCGACGCGGGCGGCGCTCTGGGACGCGCTCCTCGAGGCGCATGAGGACGCGGACAACTGGCGGCTCATCGAGGCGATGATCCCGCGCGGCGAGTACTCGCGGACCTTGACCAAGTTCGTCGAGGCGGTGCGGCGGCGGAGCGTGCTCGGCAAGGGGTGAGCGGTCGCGGCCCCGCCGGCGCGCGGCCGACCGATCAGAACCGCGCCCGATCGCAGATCGGCGCCACCGAATGCACGTATTGAGCGACCGCGATCTCGAGGCCGCGCAGAAGCTCGCCGCGGTTGCACTCGATCGCCGCGCCGTCGGCGTTGGCCGGGCCGAAGATCGCCGAGCGGCCCTGCGGCCTGACCTCGAGATTGTCGCCGCCGGCGCCGCGGACCGAGACGCAGGTGAGCTGCAGCGACAGGAGATGATCCGGCGTGCCGCTTCCATGCACCGCCGTCGCGACGGTGTTCGTCGGGCACCAGGCCTCGTTGTAGCCGCCGCCGGAGCCGCCAAGGGCCGGCGCCTCGCCTTGCAGAACCACCTCGCCGTTCGGATAGGGAACGCCGCAGATCACGCCGAGCCGGTCGACCCAGGCGCCGGTGCGGCCGTAGACGCCGATCACGTAGGCGTCGCGGCATCGGCTCTCTCGGACGTCGGCCGGCAGTCGGCCGCCGATCGGCAGCGTCGTGTACGCGCCGGTCGCGCGCCCGCCGCCGCCGCCGCCGTTCGACGCGCTCGGGCCCGGATCGCTCGGCGGCGCGGAGCCGCAGCGCGGCCGCACCGCGACGACATAGCCGCCCGCGCTGACGTCGAGCCCGTTGAGGAAGCCGCCTTCGCAGTGGATCGGCCCCGAGGAGACGCCGCCGCCCGAGCCCTCGCCGCCGAGCTGATTGCCCATCAGCGTCGCTCGGTCCGGGTCGAGAAACGCGCCGTTCCAGGGCGCGCACCAGATCTCCAACCGCGCCATCACCCGGTCGGCGCGGCCCTGCAGGGCGCCGACGAACTGGCCCGGCGGGCAGACGACCCGGTCCTGGCGCGCCGTGACGCCGCCGACGGCCTCGACGAAATTCGGATAGCTCCAGTCGTTCATCGGCGCGTCCGTCGGCAGGCAGAGCGCGCCGACGCTCTCGACGTCCTGGTTCTCGTAGCCCCAGATCCCGATCATCGCCATGCCGTAGGGGCAGTCCCGCGTGCTCCAGCCGCTCTGCGGCGATCCGATCCAGCTCTGCGCCTGCGCCGGCGCGCTCGCCGCCAGGGCGGCGAAGGCGGCCGCCAGCAGCGCCGCGTGCTTGGTCCTCATGTCGTTTTTCTCCGGTCGCGCGATTCGCGCGTTCGAATCGCGGGTCCGAGGCGATCGGAAAGATGTGGCGTCAATGCGCTGGCCGGGCGGCGCGGGCGCGGTTCATGGGAGGACGGGCGACGTCACTCGAGATCGCCATGGACGGCGAAGGCCTCCAAGTCGGCGTCGCGCGGCTTGATCGCCCGGAAGCTCTCCTTGACGCCGGCCTCGGTCAGCGCGCGCTCGACGACGAGGAGCGTGTTCGGCTCGTGGTCGGCGCAGAGCTCGGCCATGAAGGCGATCTCGTCCTCGGCGACCGGCCGCGCCGCGGCGAGGTCGGGCGCGCCGAAGCGGGCGACGAAATGCGCCGCCAGCGCCTCGACCGCAAGGTCGCGCTCGGCCGGTTCGGCCTTGGCGACCGCGACGAAAGTCGAGCGGCCGAAGCTCTCCAATCCGAGCCAGCCATTGGCGAAGGCCTGGCGCGCCTTGCCTTCGAGCCGGTCCTCGGTCCAGTTCGAGAACTCGAAGGCGCCGGAGACCGCCCATTCGTCCGGCGCCGCCGGCGTCTCGAAGACGTTGAGATCGGATTCGTCGAAGCGGATGGTGCGGGCCAGGAGCATGCGCGGTCCTCTCTGTCGGAGCGCGCCGCTCGCGTCAGCGCAGCGCCTCGCCGCCCAAGGGAGCGAACGCGCCCTTGCGGGTCAAGGCCGCCTTGCGGTCGAGCGGGTCGGCGCCGGCGTCGATGAAGTCGGGCGTGAGCACGCGCGCAAGATCGAGCCGGAGCGGGCCGGCCTCGGTCCGGACCGTCAGCGCGCCCTCCTCGTCGAGGCCGAGCCAGGCGCCTTCGGCGGGCGCCTCCTTCCCGAGCGCGATCGCGACCTCGCCGCCTTCGCCCTCCGCCCGGCCGCGCCATTCGCGCATGATCGGCGCGAGCCCGCCCTCCTCCCAGCTCGTGACCCGATAGAGCGCGTGCCGCGCCCAGGCCGAGGCGAGCTCTCGGACGCCGAGATCGCCGCAGCCCTCCTCGGCGAGGCTGGTCTCGTCCGGCCTGAGGCCCGGATCCGCGTCGTCCCGCGGCAACCGCCGGAGCGAGAGCGCGAAGACGAGCCAGCCGGGAACCGCGTCGAGGTCGTCGCCGGCAGCGGCGACGCGGATCCGGCCGGCGCGCGCGCCGTTGAGGAGGAGGACGTCCGGCCAGGCCCAATAGACCGCGGTCTCGGGCGGGCCGAGCGCGCCGATCGCGTCGGTCAGCGCCTGCTCCAGCGCGAAGATCGCGGTCAGCGCGCGCCGGAGCGGCGCCTCGGGCGCGAAGACGATCGCCGCCTCCAGCCGATCCTCGCGGAGCGCCCAGAACACCGTTCCGGCGTCGACGCCGTCCCGCGCCGCCGCGACCGACGCCGCGAGCGGATCGACGTCCGGCGTGACCGCGACGTCGCGCATCAAGGGCGGCAGCCCGAGGCCGCTTGCGTCGCCGCCCACGCCGCTCAGCCCATCCCGGCGTTGATCAGCAGCCGCGCGATCTCGCGGAAGCGGGCCGCTTGCGGGCGCTCGGGCTTGCTCGCGACGATCGGCGCGCCGCCGTCGCCGGCGAGGCTAATGTCTATATCGAGCGGTATCTCGCCGAGGATGGGCGCGCCGACGCGCGCCGCCTCCGCC
>CAZPTD010000096.1:0-12927 GCA_964588915.1 uncultured Neomegalonema sp.
TTCTGCGCCACGTCGCGGCTGAGCTCGAGATGCTGCTTCTGGTCCTCGCCGACCGGCACATGCGTCGCGCGATAGGCGAGAATGTCCGCCGCCTGGAGCACCGGATAGGCGTAGAGGCCGACGGAGGCGTTCTCGCGGTTCTTGCCGGCCTTCTCCTTGAACTGGGTCATGCGGTTCAGCCAGCCGATGCGGGCGACGCAGCTGAAGATCCAGCCGAGCTCGACGTGCTCCGCCACCTGGCTCTGATTGAAGATGATGCTCTTCTCGGGATCGAGGCCGCAGGCCAGGAACGCCGCCGTCAGCTCGCGGATCGCCGAGCGCAGCTGCGCCGGATCCTGCTGCACCGTGATCGCGTGCAGATCGACGACGCAGTAGAAGCGATGCTCGAAGGCGACGCCGTCGAGATCCTGGTTCTGCAGCCGCACGAACTCGCGGACGGCGCCGAGATAGTTGCCGAGATGGAGATTGCCGGTCGGCTGCACGCCGGAAAAGACGCGCGGCGGATTGCGGCGCGCCGCGCCTCGCTCCGCGGCCTCGATGCTGTCGCTCATATCCTCGCCCTGGAAAACGGAAATCAGGCGGCGGATATCGCCTCCGACCGGGCGCGGGTCAAGCGCGCGACGGCGGCCCCGGACGGCGCGAAGAGAGGTGGAGAGCCTCGATGAGCGCCTGCGCTAGCGTCCTGGATCTGAACCTCGCTTCATCGTCGCGGCCGAGGGCGTTGCGAATTCCGGATCCTCAAAGGACGCGAGAATCGATACGTCGCTCGTGTGGTCTCGGTTTCGAGACGCGCTCCGGCGCTTGCGGATAGATGTGGCGAATTTCGAAACCACCACACTAGGCGTCCGCCTCCGCCCGCGCGTCGCCGCCGCCGCGCCGCCGCCGCAGCATGTTGCGCAGCTCCTTCGGCCGGAGCGCGCCGAGCAGGATCGCCGCGACGCCGTAGACGCCCATGCCGCCGAGCACGAGGCCGATCACGGCCGGATAGCGCAGCCACGGCTCGAGCAGAACGTCGCCGAGCGCCGCCTTGGCCGCCCAGAGCGCCGCGCCCATCCCGAGGCTCGCCGCGACGACGCCGAGCCCGCGCCGGATCAGCCGTTCGTCGGCGCGATACGCCGCGGTCTCGCCGCGCCCCGTCCTCAGGCCGCGCCACAGCAGCAAAACGTTGAGCCACGCCGCGACCGCCGTCGCCACCGGCACGGAGTACCATCCCTCCTCACCGCCGATCAGCAGCGCGAGGCCGACGCTGAGACCGGTGTTGGTCGCCATCGACCAGGCGGCGTAGCGCAGCGGCGTCTTGGTGTCCTCGGCGGCGAAATAGGCCGGCGCGAGCGCCTTCGCGAGAATATAGGCCGGCAGGCCGAGCGCGTAGAGCGCCAGCGCCGCGCCGGTCGTCCGCACGTCGGCCTCGGTGAACGCGCCGCGTCCGAACAGCATGCGCACGATCTCGTCCGGGATCACGACGAGCGCGACCGCCGCCGGCATCGAGAAGGCGAAGGAGAGCTCGAGCGCCCGGTTGAGCGCGTGGATCGCGCCGCGTTGGTCCGACGCGCGGATCCGCCGCGACAGCGCCGGCAGGAGCGCGACGCCGATCGCCACGCCGACGACGCCGAGCGGCAGCTGATAAATCCGGTCGGCGTAGGTGAGCCAGGCGACCGCGCCGGCGAACCATGTGGCGATGGCCGTGCCGATCAGGATGTTGATCTGCTGCACGCCGCCGGCGATCGCGCCGGGCACGCCGACGCGCACCAGGCGCCGCAGATCCGGGGTCCAGGCCGGCCGCTTGAGCCGCAGCGAGACGCCGAGCCGCGACGCCGCCCGCGCGACGAGGAGGAACTGCGCGACGCCGGCCGCGAACACCGCCCAGGACATCCAGTGGCCGATATCCGCGCCGACCGCGTCGGCGATCGCCATCGCGACGATCATCGAGAGATTGAGCAGGATCGGCGCGCCCGCCGCCGCCGCGAATTTGCCCATCGAGTTGAGCACGCCGCTGTAGAGCGCCGTCAGCGAGATGAACAACAGATACGGGAACTGGATCCGCGTGAACGCGGTGGCGACGTCGAACTTCTCCGGATCCTCGGTGAAGCCGGGCGCGATCACCAGCACCAGCCAAGGCGTCGCCAGCTGCGCGAAGAGCGTCAGACCGATCAGGATCGTGAGAAGTCCCGAAAGCGCGTCCTCGGCGAAGATCCGCGCGGCGCGGCGCCCGTCGCCCTCCAGCGTCTTCGCGAAGATCGGCACGAACGCCATGTTGAAGGCGCCCTCGGCGAAGAAGCGCCGAAAGAGGTTGGGCAGCCGGAAGGCGACGAAGAACGCCTCGGCGATCGGCCCGGCGCCGAGAAAGGCGGCGATCATGATCTCGCGGACGAGGCCGAGCAGCCGAGAGACCATGGTCAGCCCGCTGACGGTCATGAATGCGCGTAACAGGCCCACCCCAGCCTCTTCTCCTCGAGCGGCCGCGCCGCAGGCTCAGTCTCCGAGCGCCGCCTCGCCCGCCCGCTCGAGAGCGGTCAAGAGGGCGGCCTCGATCCGCCTCTGCTTCGCCGGCTGCGTGATCTTCATGCCGAAAAGATCCTTAACGTAAAACACGTCGACGGCGTGCTCGCCATAGGTCGCGATGATCGCCGAGGAGATGTTCACGTTCTCCGAGGTCAGCGCGCGGGCCAGGTCGTAGAGCAGGCCGACGCGGTCGCGGCCGTTGACCTCGATCACGGTGAAGACGTCCGAGGCGGTGTTGTCGAAGGAGACGAAGGGCTCGACCTCGAACGGCCGCTCGCGCGGGCGGAGCCGGCGCTTCTCGCGCAGCGCGTCGCGCGCCACGACGTCGCCCGAGAGCGCGCGCTCGATCGCCCGACGGATGGTCGCGAGCCGGGCGGGCTCCTCCTCCTCGTCGTCCGCCTCGTCCTCGATCCAGAACGTGTTGATCGCCATGCCGTCCTTCGTGGTGAAGGCCCGCGCGTCGACGACCGACGCGCCGGCGAGCGCGAAGGCGCCGGCCATGCGGCTGAAGAGCCCGGCGTGGTCGCTCGTCATGATCGCGACCATGGCGGCGCCGCGATCCGGCGCGCGGCCCATCTCGATCCGCATCAGCGGCGGCGTCTCGCCCGCCTCGGCGGCGCGCGTGTCGGCCTCGGCCATCTCGGCGTGCAGAACATGCGCCTCGGTCGGCAGGGCGAGCCAGTAGGTCGGCGTGAACCGGCCGCAATAGGCGTCAAGGACGCCCTCGCTCCGATGGACGCCGGCCTCCTCGAGCGCGGCGCGGAACGCCTCCTGCGCCGCCGCCGCCCGATCGGCGCGGCTGCGGCCGCGATCGTCGCCGGTCAGCGCCGCCCAGGTCTCGTCGTAGAGCGCGCGCAGAAGCTGGCCTTTCCAGGTCGTCCAGACGCCGGGCCCGACCGCGCGAATGTCGCAGGCGGTCAGAAGATAGAGGAGCTTGAGCCGCTTCGGGCTGCGCACGAGACCGGCGAAATCGCGAATCGTCGCCGGATCGCCGATGTCGCGCTTCTGCGCCGTGTCCGACATCGCGAGATGCCAGCGGACGAGCCAGGCGACCTGCTCGGTCTCGGACGCCGTCATCGCGAGCGCCGGACAGACCGCGCGCGCGATCCGCTCGCCGGCGATCGAATGATCCTCGGGCAGGCCCTTGCCGATATCGTGCGCGAACAGCGCGATCGAGATCACGCGGAGATCGTCGAGCTCCGCCGCGATCTTGGTCTCGACCGGATGCGCGTCGCGCAGCTTGCCCGAATGAATGCGCCGGAGCACGTCGATCGCGAGGATGCTGTGCTCGTCCACCGTGTAGTGGTGGTACATATTGAACTGCATGAGGCCGGTGACGCGGCCGAATTCCGGGATCAGCCGCTGGAGGAGCGCGGCCTCGCTGAGACGCCGGAGCGCGCGCACCGGATCCTTCGATTCCGCGATCAGCCGGACGAGAAGGCGCTGCGCCTCGGGATCGGCGCGGAAGGCGTCGTCGATGCGGCGGCGGTTGCGGTGCATGAGCCGGAGCGCCGTCGGATGCATCAGCACCTCGCGCCGGACGCCCTCGTCGACGAGACGGAGCATCGCGATCGGGTCGCGCTCGAAGAGCGTCGGATCCGAGACCATCAACCGCCCGTCCTTGAGCGTCAGCCACTCCTCCTCCGGCGTCGCCGGCCCGCTCGAGAAGAGCTGCATCAGGCCGCCGAGGAGCGGCGGCGCCTTCTTGTGCTGATGCTCGAGCGCGGCGCAGAAGATCCGCGTCAGATCGCCCACCGCCTTCGCCGCGAGATAGTAGCGCTTCATGAAGCGCTCGACCGGCCGCTGCCCGGGCGCGGCGCGGTAGCCGAGCTGCTCGGCGAGCTCGACCTGAAGATCGAAGGTCAGCTTCTCCTGCGCGCGGCCGGCGGCGAGATGCAGCGCGCAGCGCACCGTCCAGAGATGGTCGGACGCGGCCCGGAACCGCGCCGCCTCTTCGACCGAGAACACGCCCTTCGCGACCAATTCTTCGAGCGTGTCGGCGCGGTAGAGGTATTTGGCGATCCAGAACAGCGTCTGCAGATCGCGCAGAGCGCCTTTGGAGTCCTTCACGTTCGGCTCGAGCAGAAAGCGCGAGCCGCCGAGCCGCGCATGGCGCTTGTCGCGCTCCTCGAGCTTGGCGGCGACGAATTCCGGTCCCGTCGCGCGGAAGAGGCCGGTCCAGAGGCGTTCGGCGAGCGTGTCGAAGACGTCCCACTCGCCGGCGAGGAAGCGCTTCTCGACCAGCGAGGTGCGGATGGTGACGTCCTGTCCGGCCAGGCGCACGCAGTCGTCGATGCTGCGCGTGGCGTGCCCGACTTTGAGCTTCATGTCCCAGAGGATGTAGAGCGTCGTCTCGATCACGCTCTCGCCCCAGGCGGTCTGCTTGTAGGGCGTGATGAAGAGGAGATCGACGTCGGAATAGGGCGCCATCTCGCCGCGGCCGTAGCCGCCGACGGCGGCGAGCGCGATGCGCTCGGCCTTGGTCGGCGCGCCGAGGCGGAAGAGCCGCTCTTTGACGAAACGGAAGGCCGCGACCACGACCGCGTCCGTCGCGACGGCGATCTCCTTCGCCGTCTCGGCGCCGAGCCGACGCCCGGAGAGGAACCGGGCCTTGATCGCCGCGCGGCGCTCCTCGTGCGCGGCGCGCAGGAGCTTCGCCGCTTCGAGCCTTTTCGCCGCGATCGGCGCGTCGGACTCGGCGATCGGCCGAAGACGCTCCAAGAGCGCCTCGGCGAGCGCCGCGCCCGCCGCCGAGTCGGGCGCCCTGCGCTCTTCGGGCCCGGCGGCCGGCCCCGCTCCCGGCTCCTCGGCCGCGCGATCCTGGGTTTCGAGGCGATCGTCGGCCATGGCGGACCTCCTTGTCCTTCGACGCCGGCGTGTCCGCTCCGGTTAGCTCCGATCCGCGGGAAAGGCAAAAAGAGAGCGGCGGCGCGCCCGCCGAGGACGCGCCGCCGCTCGGAAGGGCGCGATCAGTAGCCGACGAAGGTCGTCGGCGCCGCCTCGATGACCGTGAACGCGCCGTCGCCGACCTCGAGCACGGCGAGGCCGCGGTCGTTGAGGCCGTCGCCGCGGAAGCGATAGACGCCGTTGACGCCGACGAAGCCGGTCGGCGCGGTGATCGCCTCGATGGTGAACGGATAGCGCTCGCCGCGCGCCCGCGCGTCCGAGAGCATCACGCCCGCCGCCGCGACCGCGTCGAAGCCGAGCGACGCGAGGCCGTGCGGCCGCTCGCCGAAGGCGTCGAAATAGCGCTGGTCGAAGGCGCGCCGCGGGCCGGGCTCGGGCGCCGCGAACCAGCCGCCTCTGAGCGACGGCTCGCGCAACGTCGTCGGGCTGTTCCAGATGCCCGCGCCCATATAGCGGGTGTCGGCGGGCGAGACGTCGAAATAGGCGAGATAGGCGCCGACCGACTGCAGCGCCTGGCCCGAATCGGCGAGGAAGACCGCGTCGACCGGCGAGGCCAGGCTCATCTCGACATGGAGCTCGGCGTAGCGCTTCACCGCCTCTTCGATGCCCTGGAAGTCCTGCACGTAGCGCCCGGCGGCGACGAGATCGACGCCGTGCCGCGCCGCGGAGGCGGTGAGCGCGCCGATCGCGACGTCGCCCTGGGACGTCTCGGGCGCGAGCGCGCCCATCGTGATCACGCCCTGCCGGGACGCGTATTCGACGATGCGGTCGATCTCGGATTCGAGGAGGACGCCGATCAGGAAGACGTTGTCGCCGGCGACGGCGACGTCGGTCGAGAAGGCGACGACCGGCAGGCCGGCGTCGGCCGCGACCGGTCCGACCGCCTCGACCGAGCGGGCGAAGAGCGGCCCGACGATGATCGCGGCGTTGTCGGCGACCGCGAGCTCGGCGGCCGCGCGGGCGCCCTCCGGCGTGCCGCCGGTGTCGTAGACGCGGACGATAAGCGACGGATCGCCGATGTCCTCGGCGGCGAGCTCGGCGGCGTTGGCGAGGCCCTGGCCGACCTCGGCGACGCCGGCGTTGGCGGCGCCGACGGGCGCCAGCACCGCGATCACCGCGCGGCCGCCCTGGGGTTCGACCGGCACGCTCCGCCCGACCTCGGGCGCGGCGAGCTCGGGGCGGATGTCGGCGTCCGCTTCGCCGCCGCCCTCGACGCCGCGCCGGGCGCCGCAGGCGGCGACGGCGAGACCGAGGATCGCGACGACCGCGACGCGCGCGACGCGTCGCGCCGCATCGCCGATGGAAAGGCGGCTCGATCGGAGCGCGCCGCAAGAACTGCTCATTGCTTCGCTTCCCTTATCTCTTCAATTCGCGCCGTCGCGCGCCCAAGATCGGGCCGCGAGAACGCGCTTCGGCGCTCCTGGGCGTCGGGTTGGCCGGCGAGCGCCGCCGGATCGTTTGCGCGCCGCGGTTTTTTGGGCGACTCTCGCGCCAAGTCGCGCGGCAACGGCTAAGAGCTTTATGCCAGGAAGTAAACGATTGGAAAACGCGGAGACGGGCCGGCAAGAAAGCCTTCACCATCACGGGGCGCCGTTGCCGCCGGGACTCTTTCTCGCGGCGACGCCGATCGGAGCGGCGGACGACGTGACGTTGCGGGTGCTCGACGCGCTCCGCCGCGCGGACGCGCTCGTCGCCGAGGACACGCGGGTCCTGCGCCGTCTGATGGAGATCCACGGCGTCGCGCTCGGCGGCAGGCCGCTCCTCTCCTATCACGATCGGAACGGTCCGACGGCGCGGCCGAAGATCCTGCGGCTGCTCGCCGAGGGCAAGAGCGTCGTCTATGCGAGCGACGCCGGCACGCCTTTGGTCGCGGATCCGGGCTACCGCCTGGCCGAGGCGGCGCGGGCCGCCGGCGCGCCGGTCGTCGTTCTGCCCGGGCCGTCGGCGGTGCTGACCGCGCTCCTGGCCTCGGGCTTCGCGACGGACGCGTTCTCGTTCTGCGGCTTTCCGCCGCCGAAATCGGCGCGCCGCCGCAGCTGGCTCTCGGCGTGGCGGACGACGCCCGGCACGCTGATCTTCTTCGAGGCGCCGCGCCGGCTCGCCGAAAGCCTCGGGGACATGGCGGCGATCCTCGGCGACCGGCCGGCCGCCGTGCTGCGCGAGCTCACCAAGAAATTCGAGGAGGCGCGCCATGGATCGCTCGGCGCGCTCGCCGCCGGCGACGCCGGCGCGCCGCCGCCGCGCGGCGAGGCCGTCGTCGTCGTCGCGCCGAGGAGCTCGGAGCCGACCGCGCCCGAAGCCGATCGCGCCGCCGCCGTCGACAACGCGCTCAAAGAACGAATGAAAATCGAATCCTTGAAGGACGCGGTTCGAACTGTTACAGAACAAATGGATGAACCCCGCAATTTCGTCTATGCGCGGGCCGTCGCGCTGAGAGAGGGCGGCGCAGGCGCGACGGACGACGCCGAGCGCCAGGGCGGCGCAGGCGCGACGGACGACGCCGAGCGCCAGGGCGGCGACGAGACGAGCAAGGGAGACGAGCCGGCATGACGCTGATCATCGAAAGCGCGCCTCCTCGGACGGCGCCCGCTAGGACGGCGCCCGCGAAGGCGCGGTCCGCGCCGGACGGGCGGCGCAAGCCGGGCCGCGCCCATGCGCGCGGCGTCCGCGCCGACCAATGGGGCCGCGCCGCCGAAGACGTCGCCGCGGACTGGTACCGCGCGCGCGGCGGCAGGATCGTCGCCCGGCGCAAGCGCACCGCCGCCGGCGAGATCGATCTCGTCGTCGAGCTCGGCGAGATCTTGGCGATCGTCGAGGTCAAGGCGCGGCGCAGCGTCGAGGCGGCGCTCGCGGCGGCGCGGCCGGCGCAGTGGCGGCGGCTCGGACTCGCGGCCGAGATCGTCGCCGACGAGCTCGGCGCGAACGATCTCAGGCTGGATCTGGCGGCGGTCGACGGGAACGGGACCGTCGCCGTCGTCGAAAATGTGGGCATGGCGGCACCGTTCGCCTAAGCTCGTCGCGGAGGAACGGGCCAGCCGCCGATGTCGATCCGTCTGACGCTCTTGAACGCCTATCTGCGCAATGTCGTGAAGCCGAGCCTGGCCCGCGCGTCCAACGCCGAGGCGCTCCGACGCGGGCTCAGGCGCGCCGCGGCGATGCTGCCGCCGCCGCCTTCCGAGGCGCGGTTCGGGCCGGCGCCGCGTTTGCGCTCGCTCTCGGAGCGCGGTCTCGATTGGCGGTGGTGCTCGGCCCCGACGACGTCGCGAAACGCCGCCGCCGGCGCGCCGAGCGCGCGGGCGATCCTCTTTCTGCATGGCGGCGCCTATCTCGCCGGCTCGCCGGAGACCCATCGGAGCCTCATCTGGGCGCTGGCGAAGTCGGCCGAGACGCCCGTCGCCGCCATCGACTATCGCCTTGCGCCGGAACATCCGTTTCCCGCCGCCTTCGAGGACGCTCTCGCCGGGTACGACGCGCTCGTCCGCGCCCTCGGCCCGGAGGCGCAGATCGCTCTGGCGGGCGATTCCGCCGGCGGCGGCCTTGCGCTCGCCGCGGCGGCCGCCATCCTCGCGCGCCGCGACGGGCGGCCGCCGGCGGCGCTCGCCGTCTTCTCGCCCTTCGTCGATCTCGCCCTCACCGGACGCAGCCTCAACCGCAACGCGCGGCGCGACGCGATGCTGCCGGCCCATCGCGTCCACGACGTGGTCGACGCCTATCTCGACGGCGCCGATCCGCGCGATCCGCGCGCCTCGCCGCTCTACGCCGTCTGGGCGGCGCCGCCGCCGCCGACCCTGATCCAAGCCTCGAGCGCCGAAGCGCTCAGCGACGACGCGGCGCGCATGGCCGACGCCTTGAAGCGCGCCGGCGGCGACGTGCGCGTCGAGATGTGGCGCGCGACGCCGCACGCCTGGCAGTTCTTCGCGCCCTATGTCGAGGAGTCCGCCGCCGCCGTCGCCTCCGCCGGCCGCTTCCTCGCCGCGCGTCTGCGCCGGACGGCCGAGACCGCGCCCGTCCGCGCGTCGGCCTGAGCGCGGCATGGTCGCGCACGCCTACACCGTCGCCTTCTCCGGCCTCGAGGCGCGGCTCGTCGACGTCCAATGCCAGCTCTCGAGCGGCCTGCCCGCCTTCACCGTCGTCGGGCTGCCCGACAAGGCGGTCGTCGAATCGCGCGAGCGGGTGCGCGCGGCGCTCAACGCCATCGGCCTCGCCCTGCCGGCGAAGAAGATCACGGTCAACCTCTCGCCGGCGGATCTGCCGAAGGAGGGCGCCCATTACGATCTGCCGATCGCGCTCGCGCTCCTCGCGGCGATGGAGGCGATCCCGTTCGACGAGCCGGCGCGGCATGTCGCGATGGGCGAGCTCTCGCTCGACGGCGCGCTTATCGGCGTGCCGGGCGCGCTGCCGGCGGCGCTCGCCGCCTCGGAGACCGATCGCGGCTTCGTCTGCGCGGAGGCGAACGGGCCCGAGGCGGCTCTGGTCGCGATCGGCGAGATCGTCGCCGGGTCGTCGCTGCTGGCGCTCGCGAATCACTTCAACGGCCGCGGCGCGCTGGCGCGGCCGGCGCCGCGGGCGCCCGAAACCGAGGGCCGCGCGCCGGATCTGCGCGAGATCCGCGGCCAGGAGGCGGCGAAGCGCGCGCTCGAGATCGCGGCGGCGGGCGGCCACAACATGCTGATGATCGGCCCGCCGGGCGCCGGCAAATCCATGCTCGCGGCGCGCGCGCCCGGCGTGCTGCCGCCGCTCTCGCCCGCGGAGGCGCTCGAGGTCGGCATGATCCATTCGATCGCCGACCTGATGCGCGACGGGGCGGCGCCGCGGCGCCGGCCCTATCGCGCGCCGCATCACTCCGCCTCGATGGCGGCGATGGTCGGCGGCGGGCGCAGCGCGAAGCCCGGCGAGGTCTCGCTCGCCCATCGCGGCGTGCTCTTTCTCGACGAGCTGCCCGAGTTCTCGCGCCCGGTGCTCGAAGCGCTGCGCCAGCCGCTCGAGACCGGCGAGGCGATCGTCGCCCGGGTCAACGCCCATGCGCGCTATCCGGCGCGGGTTCAGCTCGTCGCGGCGATGAACCCGTGCCGCTGCGGCTACCTCGCCGACCCGGCGCAGGCCTGCTCGCGGGCGCCGAAATGCGGCCTTGACTATCAGGCGCGGCTCTCCGGGCCGCTCCTCGACCGGATCGACATCCAGATCGAGATGGCGGCGGCGACGCCGGCGGAGATGCGCCTGCCGCCGGCGGCGGAGGGCACCGCGGAGGTCGCCGCCCGCGTCCGCGCCGCGCGGGCGCGGCAGAAGGCGCGATTCGAGGCGATCGGCCGCGAGGAGCTCTCGCTCAACGCCGAGGCCGACGGCGAGACGCTCGACGCGATCGCCGCCGCCGAGGAGGACGCGCTCGATCTGCTGGAGCTCGCCGCCGAGAAGATGCGGCTCACCGCGCGCGGCTATCGGCGGATCCTGCGCGTCGCGCGCACCATCGCGGATCTCGCCGCCTCCGATCCGATCCGCCGCGTCCATGTCGCCGAGGCGGCGCGCCTGCGTCGCACGCAGATCGCGCGTTAACCCTGTTTCCTTAAGAGGCGTTAGGGACCCGCCGGTTAGCCTTCCCGTCAACCAAAGCGGGCGAGCGGAAAGGCGACGAGATGGACGCGGAGCGGCGAATCCTTATCGCGGAGGACATGCAGGCGAACGTCGTGCTCTTCCGCGCGGTGCTCGAGCGCGCCGGACACGACGTCGAGATCGCGCTCGACGGCGCCGCCGCGATCGCGCGCGCGGCCGAGGAGGCCTTTCCGATCATTCTGATGGATGTCGGCCTGCCGGTCGTCGACGGTCTGCGAGCGGCGCGCGAGATCCGCGCCTCGGACGGCCCGTCGGCGTCGGCGCTGATCGTCGCGCTCACCGCCGACAACGACCGCGCGATGGAGCGGGCCTGCGCCGAGGCGGGCATGGATCTCTTTCTGACCAAGCCGATCAGCCCGACGGTGTTGACCGAGAAGATCGCCGAACTCTTGCCCGTCGGCCTCGCCCGTCTCGCCGGCGAGACGGCGCCGCTCAAGCAGCGCCGCATCGCGTAGCGGCGGGTCCTAGAGTATCCGTTGTGGTCAAGCGCTGCGCGGCGTCCATTTTCGACCGTCGCGCAGGAGCGCGTTCGCCAACAGGAGGAGCTTTCGCATCACGGCGGCGATGGCGACTTTTCCGGGTTTTCCAGCGCGCTTTAGCCGGTCGTAGAATGCGGTGAGATCTGGGTTGAATCGGGCGGCGACCAGGGCCGGCATGTAGAGCGCCTCGCGCAGCATGGCTCGACCGCCGCGGATCGCGGCGCGCCCGGTCCACTGACCGGATTGTCGCGCGTAGGGCGCGAGCCCGGCGAGGCTGGCGGCTTCTGCGCGCCCGAGTTCGCCCAGCTCCGGCGCGTCGATCAAGAGCGCGACGGCGGTTCGGGTTGAGACGCCGGGAATGCTGAGAAGGATGTCGCGCCGGTCGGCCAGGCTCGGCTCCTGGTCGATCAGCGCGTCGATCTCCGCCTCGACGGCCTTGATCTGCGCTTCGATCTGGCGAAGCCGCGCGGCGTTCTGGCGGCGCAGGATCGCCAGCGTCAGGCCCTTGGCGCGGTTCTTGGCGGCGGTTCGATCCTTGATGAGCCCATGATGAGCGATGCGCAACTCCCTGATCGTCATGAAGCTTTCGCCCCTGGCCGGGGTCGGCTCGAGTTCGAGCCGCGCGGCCATATCGGCCAGCAGGCGCGCGTCCACGCGATCGGTTTTGGCGCGGGCTCCGGTCGCCTCGGCGAAGCGGCGGGCCTGGAGCGGGTTGATCTTCACCGCGTCGATCCCTGCATCGCCCAAGGCGCGCTCCAGCGCGTGGTGATAGCGGCCGCTGGGCTCGAAGGCGACGGCGGCGCCGCAGCTCCATGTGATGAGCGCGCGCAGGCCGGCCTTCGAGTTGGCGAAGCGCCGCTCAGCGCCGTCGGCGCGGCGATGGGCGTCCAGCGCGTCTTTGGAGACATCGACACCAACCAGGTTTTGCGTCATCTTCTCTCCGCCTCTGCTTGTCATGCGGCCCTTGTGGCCGCGTATCCGTTCAGGCCTGAGGAAAAGACGAGGGCGCTCCTACTCTAGCTCGGCCCCTATGGCGGCCGGCGAAATTCCGAGCCGACCCTCGCCGCCGTCGGGGAGGTTGTGCTCACCGGCGGCGTCTCTTTTTGCCGTGATCGACTGCGAAAGTCATAAGACAAGCAGGATCTGTTGAGGTGGACGCAACGCTGATTTTGTCATCCCGGAAAGCCGCAGGCTTATCCGGGATCCAGGGCGAGTTCGCCGCACGCTCGGCCCCTTGGCCCTGGATCCCGGCTCTGCGCGCTTCGCGCTTGGCCGGGATGACACGGGCGAGGTTGGCTCCATCAGAACCGATCAGACGATAGGGCCAGTTCGCCGCACGCTCAGCCCCTTGGCCCTGGATCCCGGCTCTGCGCGCTGCGCGCTTGGCCGGGACGACAAGGGCGAGGTTGGCTCCGTCAGAACCGATCAGACG
>CAZPTD010000097.1:0-12901 GCA_964588915.1 uncultured Neomegalonema sp.
ATAGGCCTTCTTCATGGTGATCACGGCGATGCGGTACGAACACGCTTCGGGCGGCAGCCAAAAGTCGACAATCTCGGGAAATTGTTGCTGCAAGAGCGGGATGAACACCTCGTTGAGCGCCTCGCCGAGCACGGAGGGCTCGTCGGGCGGCCGACCGGTATAGGTGGAGAGATAGATCGGCTTCTCGCGCATGGTCATCGCGGTGACCGTGAAGACCGGAAACTTCTCGACCGAGTTGTAATAGCCCGTGTGGTCGCCATACGGACCTTCGTCGCGATAGTCCTCGAGGCTGACCTCGCCCTCCAAAACGATCTCCGCCGTCGCCGGGACCTTCAAAGGCTGCGAGACGCAGTCGACGAGCTCCGCCGCGCGGCCGCGCAGGATGCCGGAGAAATGGTATTCGGAGAAATTGTCCGGGACCGGCGTCACCGCGGCCAGGGTCGTGCCCGGATCGGCGCCGATCACCGCCGCGGCCGGCAGCGGCTCGGCCTTCTCCTTCGACCAGCGCCGATGCTGCTGCGCGCCGCCGCGATGCTTCAGCCAGCGCATGATCAGCTGGTTCTTGCCCATCTTCTGCATCCGGTAGATGCCGAGATTGTAGCCGTCCTCCTTGCGGCCGGAGGGCCCTCTTGTCACCACCAGCGGCCAGGTGACGAG
The DNA here is from genome assembly GCA_964588915.1 of uncultured Neomegalonema sp. Classification (GTDB taxonomy): domain Bacteria; phylum Pseudomonadota; class Alphaproteobacteria; order Rhodobacterales; family Rhodobacteraceae; genus JALEGB01. The sequence continues at coordinate 658 of CAZPTD010000097.1, forward strand.
CGGCGCCGGCTCGCCGGGCCAGCAGGTCTGGATCGGCAGACGGTCGAGATCGACCTCCTCGCCGCGCAGCACCACCTCCTGACACGGCGCCTTGCCGCCGAGCACGCCGCCATAGGATTTCGGCCGCATCTGCATGACGGTCTTGGCGAGCGGCAGGAGCCCGAGCGCCTCCTTGAGGCCGCCCGGCGGCTCGGGCTGGCGCAGGAAGGCCAGGAGCTCGCCGACCTCGCGCAAATCCGTCGCCGTCCGCCGCTCCTTGCCGTCGAGCGTGACGCCGCGCGCGACCCGCTCGACCGTGCCGAAGAGATTGACCACCACCGGCGTCTCGGACGGCGTCCCGTCCTCCTTGACGACGTTCTCGAACCAGAGGACCGGCCCGCCGGCGTGGAGGACGCGCTTGTGGATCTCGGTGATCTCGCGGTCGGTCGAGACGCGCTCCCGGATCCGGACGAGCAGTCCGTCCGCTTCGAGGCGCTCCAGGAAGTCGCGAAGAGAGGCGAAAGGCATGGGAATCCTGCGGCTGCGACGAATGTCGAGGCCGGTATACCCACGATCAGGTCGGATGCGACAAGCCGGCGCTTCGCCGCGCGTCAGCGTCGCTCAGGCGAACTCGATGCCGACCTCGCCGTCTTCGGACCAGATCTTCCGCGCTCGATGCGACCGTCCCGTCACCGTCTCGAGCACTTTCATCTTCGCGGGAACGGCGTCGCCCGATCGCAAGGCGATGCGCGCGCCATAGCGCGTGTAGTCGAGCATGATCCCTTCGAACATCACCTCGCCGTCATTGATGATGACGAGGACATGCGCGTCGGACAGTTTCCGCTCCGCGCGTCGTCGCGTCCGCGCGGCGTCGCCGTCGGCGTCCGACGCGCCGTCGTCCGCCGACCCGTCGGAATCTGCGTCGCCGCTCGGCTGCTCGTCGATCGGCTCGTAGCCCGCCTTGCGCATCAGTTGGCCGTCGACCGTCTTCAAGAACTCGACCTTCACCGATTCGCGCAGCCGCGAGAAATACGACCGCAGGATCTCGGCCGGATCCCGCTCTGCGCCATCGCTCGACGACGCGCGCGACCGTTGCCCTCGGCTCGCGGACTTCGCGCCCTCTACCGCGCGCTCTGTCCGTCCAAAGAGACGTTGCCCATCGGAGTCGTCGGACTGTGTCTTGACCATGTTCGCATCCGGCTCAGCGCTTATTCCCCTTATTACAAATCTATTGACGCAAACTCCCTTCGATTGCGTAAAGCCGCGCCGAATCGCCGGCGCCCGCCGCCGACGCCTCTCCCGAAGCGACGCCGCGTCGGAGCCGGCGTCAGAGGCGTTCGACCCCGAGCGGCATGCCGCCCTTCGGGCGGAGCGTGACGCGCAGGACCGGCTCGAGCGCGCGCCGCGGGCCGGGCGTGAAGCGGACCCGCCGCAAGAGTTCGGCCAGGATCGCCGAGGCCTCGATCAGCGCGAAGGCCATCCCGATGCAGATGCGCGGGCCGCCGCCGAAGGGCAGATAGGCGTAGCGGTCGATCGGCGGCGCGTCGGGCGCGAAGCGGCTCGGATCGAACGCGTCCGGCCGGTCCCAGAGCGCGCGGCTGCGATGCATCACATAGGTCGCGATCACCACCTCGTCGCCCGGCCGCAGCTCGACGTCGCCGATCCGCGTCGGCGCGGCCGCCCGGCGGCTCATCACCGCCGCCGGCGGATAGAGCCGCATCGCCTCCTTGATCACCTGGCCGTGGAGCGTCAGCGCGTCGACATGCTCGGCGGTGATCGGCGCGGCGCCGGCGACCGACGCCGCCTCGTCGCGGAGCGCGTCCTGCCATTCGGGCTGATGCGCGAGAATGGAGAGCGTCCAGGTCAGCGCCATCGCCGTCGTCTCGTGCCCGGCGCCGAAGAAGGTGACGATGTTGTCGACCACCTCCCGGTCGGTCAGGCCGCCGCCCTCCTCCGGGTCGACCGCCCGGATCAGCCGATCGACGAGCGCGCCGCCGGTCGCGCCGGCCGCGCGCCGCGCGGCGACCACCCGCGCCGCCGTCGCGCGGATCCGACGCGTCGCGCCGCGCGCCGAGAGCTTCGAGAGCCGCGGCAGCCAGCGCGGCGCGCCGAAGACGTCGAGCAGATCGACCTTGCCGAGCGTGTTGAGATACGTGTCGACGTCGCGCGCGAAGGCCGGCCGGTCGATGAGGCCCGGCGCGTCCGCGGCCGCGTCGCCGATGATCGCGTCGGTGATGACGTCGAAGGTCGCGCGCACCATCTCCGGCATCACGTCGACGGGCGCGCCGCCGGCGGCTCGGGCCAGTCGCTCGCCGGCCGCGGCGCCGGCGCGGGACATGATCGGCGTGAGCGCTCTCAGCTCCTGCATCCGGAAGGACGGCGCCGCGATCCGCCGCTGCCGCCGCCACTTCTCGCCGTCCGAGGTCAGGAGGCCGTCGCCGAGCGCCGGTCCGAGGATCGCGATCATCAGCCGCGCGCGCCGGTAGCTGTCGGCGTCCTCGAGCAGCACGCGGCGCACCAGCGCCGGCTCGGCGACATGCGCTGTCAGCTGGCCGAAATACCGGTCGGCCATCATCGCGCCGTCATACATCTCTTCCGGCCAGATCGTGATCGGATTGCGGACAAGCGCCCTCAGCCCGCGGACGAAGCCGAGGCGCTCGGTCGGCGGCGCGATCGTCGGCGGCCGATATCCGCCGAGGTCGCGCCCAGAAGCCGGTTGGAAGCCCGCCGCCGCCTCCGCCATCGCGCCCTCCTTGCTCGTCCGCGGCCGACATCGCCGCGCGCCCAAGCCTAGGCGCCGGGCCGGACTCGGAAAAGGCGCGGCGCGTAACGTTTTGTCGTCGGCGACGCGCTCAGCCCGTCACCTCGGCGTTCTCCTCGCCGGTCCGGATCCGCCGCACCATCTGCAGCGGCGCGAGCCAGACGACGCCGTCTCCGACCTTGCCGGTTCGCGCCGCCTCGGTGACCGCGTCCGCCGCCTCCTCGGCCAGGCTCGCCGGCAGGATGACGTCGATCCGGATCTTCGGAACCTCGAACACCTCGTATTCCGCGCCGCGGTAGAACTCGGTCTTGCCGCGCTGGCGCCCGAAGCCGCGCACCTCCGTCATCGTGAGGCCGGCGACGCCCAGGGTGTTGAGCGCCTCGCGCACCGCTTCGTAGCGATCCGGGCGAATGACCGCCGAGAGAACCCGCATCGGAAAAGCCTCCTCGAACTCCAAGCCCTGCTGGACCAGCCGGCGGATCGCCTCCGAACGCGAGGGCAGGTCGCTCTGATTGCGCCGCCAGTCGTCGACGAGCTCGTTGAACTGCTTCGACGCGACGAGCTGGATGCGTTGATCGAGCTTCTCCATCCGGCGTTCCTCTCCGCGCCGCGCCTGCGGCGGCGCACAATCCGCTGTGCGCCGCAGCGCAGATCTCAATCCCTAACCAGAGCCCGCGGAAATGTCGATCGGACGCAAATAGCTCTTGCATAACTTACACATCTTACGCATATTGAGCGTGCCGAAGGGTTAACGGTTCGACCGCGCCGGAAGCGGCGACCCGAAGCGAGAAAGGGAGTGAGGAGATGAGCAAGCTGGTTTACCGCGGCGTCGCATACGACTCTCAGGACAAGCCGCAGAACGACCACCACCACGCCGACGGCCTGCGCTATCGCGGCGCCGAACTCGACGGCGAGGCGGCGGAGCGCGACGCGCAGCCGATCGAAGCCGGTCACCGCAAGATCTATCGCGGCGTCGTCTATCCGCGCACCCGACACTAAGAAGAGCGCGCCAGGCGCTTTCGCAGGGACGCGTCGCCGCGTCCCTTTTTTCGTCGCGGCGCCGGCCGACGCCCGCAGGTCATCGACGACGCTTCGCGCGCCGGCGATGATAGCCGACGGTCCTCGAATGGAAGGTCGGCGGCTTGGTCGCCACCCAGGCGATGAAGCGCGCGAGCTGCGGATGCGCGCGCAGCGCCTCGAAGCTGTTGTAGCCCCGCGCGAGCTCCGCCTCGGTCAGAACCGAATGGATCTCGTTGTGACAGATCTGATGGATGCGCGCCGTCGGCCCGCGCGCGCCGCCTTTGAGCACCGGCGTCAGATGATGCACGCTCGATCGCGCGGTCGGCGGGATCGGCCGACCGCAGAGCCCGCAGATCGGATCCTCGCCCTCCGACGCCACGCCGTTCTAGTCCCCCCGGCCGCCCGTCACGGCGCCGGCGCTTCGCTCAGCGTCAAGATGAACGCGCCCGACTGGTAGCTGATGTTGCGCGCCTTGACCCAATAGACTTCGCCCGCCTCCGGCGTGAATTGGAGCCGAGAGGCGAGGCCGACGCCGCCGTCATCGTCGGTGACGAGCAGCCGATCGCCGCCCTCCGTCCAGATCTCGAGCACAGTGTCGACCCGGACGAGATCGAAGGTCTCGAGCAGGATCGGCGCGTTCGACGCGGCTTCGAAGGCGAGCCAGGCGGACGTCTCGCCGTCGTCGACGACGATCGCCAATCGGTCGCCGAAGGCGATGTCGGCCGGCGGCAGGCTCGGCGATTGGGTCAGCCGCGGCCCGAGCTCGCCTTCGAGCGCCGGCGTCGCGCGCAGCCCGAATCGACCCGAGCCGCCGATATTGCGGACCTGGAGCTCGAAGAGATCGCCCGGTTCGCCGAGAACGAGCGCGAGCGACGCGAGGCCGCCGCCGCCGTCGTCGTCCGAAAGGACGATCGTGTTCGAGCCCGAGGCGTAGACGTCGAGCACGGTGTCGACGCCGATGAGGTCGAAGGTTTCGATCCGGAGGCCGCGCCCTTCGATCGGCGGCAGCTGATACCATGCGGCGCCGCCGGCGTCGGCCTCGACGACGTAGTCGACGCCGAGCTCGATCAGCGCGGCGTCGACGCGCGCGGTCGCCGAGGCGCCGAAGCTCTCGAGCGGCGGCAACGAGCGGCCGTCGACCGGCCGCCGGACGCGCAGCGTGAAGGTTCCGGCGGCGCCGATATTGCCGACATAGAGCTGATAGGATTGTCCGGGCTGCGGCTGAAAGCCGAGCCGAGACGCGAAGCCCTCGCCGCCGTCGTCGTCGCTGAAGAGCGGCTGGCCGGCGCCCGGCTGATAGACGCCGATGATCGGGTCGACCGAGCCGAAGCCGTCCGGCGCGTCGATGAGATCGACGGTCTCGATGAAGACGACGTCGCCGAGATCGCTCGGCAGGTCGAGCCAGACCTCGCCCTCGACCGCCGCCTCGACCGCGTAGTCGACGTCCAGCAGCAGCGCGCGCCCGTCGCCATAATCGGCGCGCGGCGCGTTCGGCGCGAGGATGACGGGCTCGATCGGTCGGAACGCGACGGTGATCGGCGCGCCCGCCGTCTCGAGGAGAAGGATCGCCTCGCCCGACGCCGATCGCGCGCCGCCGCTGACGCAGGCGTCGCCGGCGGCGCAGACGCCAGCGGCGAGAACCCGGTCGTCAACGGCGTCGATCAGCATGTAGCTGAAAGCGGCGTCGGCGTCGGCGCTCAGGATCAGCGACGCGCCGGCGCCGAGAGGCAGCCGGCAGGACGCGGCGGCGTCGCCGCGCAGCGCGCCCGCGCCGTCGCAGGGCGCCGCGTCGGCGACCGCGCCGCGCCAGGCGAGATAGGGCTCGAGCGTCGAGGCGAATTGCTCGGAGGCCGGCCCCGAGGCCGCGACGGCGTCGAGAAGATGCAGGTTCGCCGCCGCGACGGCGTTGCGCGCCTCGAAATCCGACGGATCGCCGAGCCGGTCGATCACGCGTCCGGCGAACGCGAAGGCGGGCCCCGCGGGCGCGCCGTCCGCCACGCGATCGCCGAGGGCGCCGAGCGCCGCCGTCGCCGCCGTCGCCGCCGAACCGGACGGCGCCTGAACGCCGAGGCCGCGATTGAGCGCCGCGACCGGGTCTTCGGCGAGCGCGAAGAGCTGCGCGCCGAGCGCGTCGGCGAGCCCGGACTTCTGATCCGCCAAGGCGCGGTCGAGCACCGCGCGCCACAGCAGCGTCGCGCCGCGGTCAAGCGTCGCCGCAAGCGCCGCGTCCTCGACCGTCCGATCGGCGAGCGCCGCCGCCATCGTGGTCGAGAGATACGGCGCGAGTTCGGCGAGGGCGGCGCGCTCGACCCTGTCGCCGGAGAGCGCCGGCGTCGGATCGTCGAGGGCCGCGGCGACGATCGCGTCCGCGACCGGCGCGAGGCCGCCGACGGACGACTCGCGCTCGACCGCCGCCACCCACGCCCGGAACATCGCGTCGCGACGCGCCGGCGTCGCCCCTTGGAGGCGCGGCTCGAACAGCGTTCCCCACTCCTCGACCGCTTCCGGCGCGGTCGGCCTGAGGAGCGGCGCGAGCATCTCGGCTCCGAGCGGCGGTCCCGCCGCGTCCGGCGCGTCGAGGAGCGCCGCCAGCCAGGCGCGGCGATCGGCGTCGTCGAAGGGCGCCGCCGGATCGAGGAGCGCGAGCCCGCGCGCCGCGAGGCGTTGGCGGGTCAGGACGGCCGGCGCGGCGTCGCCGTCGCGAACCGCGGCGAACCACTCGACGAGAGCGTCCGCCGTCGCGCGCGCGCTCGACGCGGCCAGCGCGTCGACGAGCAGCGCCAGCCGCGCTTCGTCGACTTGCTCTTCGACCGTCAAATCTCCGATCCGCGCCATCGCCTCGTCGGCCCCGGCCTCGCCGGCGCGGGTCAGGAAGCCGCCATAGACGGCGGCGTCGGCGGCGGCGTCGGCGGCGAAGCGCGCCAACGCCTCGGCGACGACGCGACGGATCTCGGCGACGGAGGCGTCGCGGCGGGCGCCGCTCGGCGCCGCGGCCTCGAGAGCGGCCGCGAGAAGCTCCGGCTCGAGCGTCGCGATCGGCAAGGCCGGCGGCGGGCAGAGCGCCGCGCCCTCCTTGCCGACGATCGCCGCGGCGAGCGCTTCGGCGCGGCACGCGCGCCGCGCGCTTTGCGGCGCCGCAGAGGCCGGATCGGCGCCGGCGGCGAGCGCCGCGAAGAGCGTCGCCGAGGCGTCCGGATGGAAGGCGAGGAAGACCTCGAGGGCGGTCAGCCGCCGCGCGAGCGGCGCGTCCGGCGCGGCGGCGAGCGCGAGCGCCGTTTCGCCGATCCGTTCGGGCTCGGTGGCGATCACCGCGTCGGCGATCTGACGCGCGCTCGGCGTTCGGGCGTCGGCGTCGTTCTGCGCCGCCGCCGGTCCGGCGAAAGCCAAAGCCGTCAGCGCCGCGACCGCCGTCGCGCGCAGTCTCGTCATTCTCGTCATCGCGCCCTCCATCTCGCGCCACATCGCGCGCCTATCGTTTTTCGCTCGTCGGCCTCGACCGCCGGCTCAGTCCGGCGAGAGCCCGCTCGGGACCGTCTCCGGCTTGCCGAGCCGGCCGTCGAGCGATCCTTCGTCCGTCAACGCCTCGAGAAACGCGACGAGCTTGGCGACCTCGTCGGCGCCGAGCGCGCTCGGCGCGAGCTCGTTCGCCGCGAGGATCGCGTCGCGCTCGCGCGCGTCGGCCATCGCCCGCCCGTCGCGCGCGTCGAGCGCCGGATCGCTCGGCAGAACCGCCTGATCCGCGTCGTAGGCCAGGAATGCGGCCTCGGGATCGACATGATGCGCGATCACAGCCTCGAGCGTCGCATAGGCGCCGGAATGGCCGTAGGGCGCCGTCTCCGCCACATTTCGAAGCGAGGGGGTGCGGAAACGATAGGCGTCGGCGAGATCGCCGGTCGCCTCCATGCGTCCGAAATCGCTGAACACGCCCTGCATCAGCGGCATGCGGCCGGGGCCGATCTGCGGCATCGCGATGGCGTGAAAATCGTGGTCGGTCTGCAGCGGGCCGGCATGGCAGCTCGAGCAACCGGCCGAGCCGTAGAAGAGCTCGGCGCCGGCCCGCGCGTCCGGCGAGAGCGCGCGCGCGTCGCCGCGGAGCCAGCGGTCGAACGGGCTGCCGTCCGCCCGCCACTCGGTCTCGATGAAGGCGCCGAGCGCATTGGCGACATGGACGATCGTGACCTCTTCCGGCCTTGCGATCTCGGGATAGGCGGCGGCGAAGAGCGGCCAATAGTCCGGCACGGCGCGGATCCGCTCTTCGAGGAGCGCCCAGCCGAGCGCCGGGTCTCGGAACGACGCCAGAGCGACGTCGTTCTCCGCCGGCGCGCCGGCCATCTCGATCTCGGAGACGATCGGAAAGAGCGCCTGCGCCGCCGTTAGGCTGTCGAGGCCTTCGGGCAGCCGAAATCGCTGCGGCGCGTGGAAGCCGGATCGCGCCGTCGGATCGATCTCGAGCCGCCCGTCCCAGAAGAGCGCGGTGAACTCGGTCGCGCCGAGATTGAAGAGCGCGGGCGCGTTGCGCGGCGTGCGATGCTCGACCGCGTCGCCCGCATGCCGCGGCAGGCGCTCGGGCCCGAGCCCGACGGCGCCCTCGCCGAGGCTGAGACTGAGCGCGTCGCCCGAGGCGAGGCCGTGATCGTGGCAGGAGCCGCAGGAGATGTTGCGGCCGCCCGAGAGGATCTTGTCGTAGAAGAGCGCGCGGCCGAGGACGACGCGCGCCTCGGGATAGGCGCGGAAATCGGCGTCGGTCAGCGGCGCGGGAAGCTCGGCGCGCGCATGCTCGTTCGCGCCGGCGTCGTTTTCCGGTCCGACGGCGCCAGCGACGACGAAGAGCGCAGCCGTCAAGACGCCGGCCGCCCATCGCGAGCCTCTTCCGCCGCGCCGCCGGTCGCTTGCCATGCGTCTCTTCCCGCCTGCCGAATTTTGGCGGCGAGCTTACCGCGCCTCGGGCGGGGCGCAACCCTCGACGGCGTGGAACGGCGAGAACCCGTTCGAGCCGAACATGGTCGGCGACGTCGGTCGCCGGCCGGCGGGGCTCGCGCGCGCGGCCGCCGACGGGGCGAAAACGCTCTATGCGTCGCGCACGGCCGCTAGGATGTCCCGATAGACGTCGTCGCCCATCGCCCGCCAGGTCTCGAAGAGCGGCGCGAGCTCGGCCTCGTAGCGCCGCCAGCGGCCGATCGAGCCCTTGTAGATCGGCTGGCGCACCTGGGAGATGCTCGCGGTCACCACCGGCCGGTCGCTTTCCTGCGGCGAGAGGCAGGCCGCGTCCCAGTCGAGCCCGAGATGACCGAGCCCGCGCCGCGCCTCGCGCTCGAGATCCTCGACGACGTCCTCGTAGTCGATCTCGAGCAGGTCCTCGCCGAGAACGCCGCGCCAATGCGCCATCAGCCGGCGCTGCATGACGAGGTAATGCGCGAGCAGCGGCAGACTCTGGGCGTAGGGATGGCCGTTCTGAAAGGACTGCGTGAAGCAGGAGAGCGCGACGTCGAGCGGACTGCGGCGCGCATGGATGATGCGGGCCTGCGGCAGCACGGTCCGAATCAGCCCGATCAGGATGAAGTTGCCGGGCATCTTGTCGAGCCAGCGCAGCGCGTTCGGGTTCTTGAGCGCCGGCCGGATCAGCGCCGCGTAGCGGGCGCCGACGGCGCGCGCCTCGTGCCGCGTGATCTCGGTGAAGAAGGCCGCCGAACCGGGGCGGCCCTGCGGCGGCGCGGCGTAGCGGCCGCGCAGCTCCTCGGAGAGCACGGCGAGCTCGGCGCGCTCGCCGGCGGTGTCGACCTTGGCGTGCTGGCCGAGGATCCGCTCCAGCAGGGTCGAGCCGGAGCGCGGCAGCCCGATGATGAAGACCGGCCGGTTGTCGGCGGCGCCGAAGCCCTCGAGCCGCTCGAGCGTCTCGGCGTCGAAGCTCTGCGCCATCTCCTCGAAATAGCGCTTGATCGCCGCCGGATCGTAGCGGCCGGGCTGGAGCGCGTTGGCGCGGCGATACTCGGCGAAGGCGCGCGCGTTGTCGCCTTCCTTGTCGGCGATCCGGCCGAGCGTCGCGTGGAAGACGAGGCGTTGGCGATCGGTGATCCGGCGCGAGGCCATCACCGCCTCGATCGCCTTGCGCAGCTCCGGCCCGCGCGCCGGCGCGATGCGCTGGATGATCTGATAGGCGTCCGCCGCCTCGGGAAAGCGCGCGATGGAGCGCTCGGCGAAGGCGATCGCGTCCGCGCCCTGGCCGGCGCCGGCGCAGATGGTCGAGAGCAGCGCGAGAACGTTCGGGTCCTCTTTTTCGGTCTCGGCGAGCGGCTCCAGGATCGCGCGCGGACGCTCCACCTCGCCGAAATGCTCGTAGAGAAGCTGCGCATGGACGATCTTCGCCGCGGTCCACCCGGGATGCCGGCGGACGGCGTCCTCGATGATCGCGCGGGCGCGGGCGTAGTCGCGGGCCTTGCTCGCCTGCTCGAAGGCGCGGGCGGCGGCTTCAGGGCCGGCGGCGCGCGACGGCTTCGGCGAAGGCGCGCCCGACCGGCGCGCCTTGGTGCGGTGTTTGGGCATGACGATCCGATCGGTTGCGCCGAAGAGCGACGATGCGCCGAAGGGTATCCGCTTATGGTTGCCGAAGGATTGTCCTCTCCCGGCGCGCCGGCTTTGGAGCAGGATCTGTTGAGGTGGATGCGACGCTGATGACGCCGTCATCCCGGGATGACGCCATCATCCCGGAAAGCCGCAGGCGTATCCGGGATCCAGGGCCAGGTCGCCGCACGCTCAGCCCCTCGGCCCTGGATCCCGGCTCTGCGCGCGTCGCGCTTGGCCGGGATGACAAGGGCGAGGTTAGCTCCGTCGGAACCGATCAGACGATAGAGGTCGGCGCGCCGTCTTCGAGACCGTTTCGCGTCAGGCGATGTGATTGCCGGCGACGTTCCGCGTGCTGGAGCCGAAGACCGACATCGCGTCGGCGGCAGGGATGAGATCGGCCTCGACGACGGTCGCATCGAAGACCATCGCATCGAAGACCATCGCGTCGTGGAGGAAGCCGCCGCCGAGGCCGAACACGCTTTGCCGAACGGCGTATCCACCGGACCGACCGGCGTCATCGAACCGCTCGCCCCGCCAGAAACAGGAGCCAAGGAACTGATATCTATAGGCTCCGCCGTTCACACGCGTCGTCTATTGGCCGAGCGGTCCGAGCGCAATGCGGACAACGCGTCCGGCGCCGCCGCGGCGGAGGCGGCGCCTGTCGGACCGCATCCCTGTGATCCGCCCAGATTGAGCCGCATCGGCAAAAGGAAGTAGAACTGCGGCGGCATGACGTGTCAGCCGCGCGGCGAGGCCGACGTCGCCCGAGAACGACGCCGCCGAAACGGGAGCAAAAGACATGCAGTTGGCGACCAAACTGGCGGGCGGCGCGGCGGCCCTGGCGATCGGCGCGGCGATGGCGGCGGCGCAGCCTCTCGGCGTGTTCAAGGTCGAAGGCGTCAATCCGGACGGCACGACCTATAGCGGCCAAGTCGAGATCACGTCGTCCGGCGAGACCTACAACGTCACCTGGACGATCGCCGGCGCGACGTTCACCGGCGCCGGACTCTATACGGACGGCGTCTTTTCGACCGCCTATACCGGCGGCTTCACCGGACTTGCGGCCTATGAAGAGATCGCGCCGGGCGTTTGGAGCGGACCATGGGCGGGCGTCGGCGCGTCGGAGATCGGCCAGGAGAGCTGGACCAGCGTCGGCTCGGACGGCGCCCCGCGCAAATAGCGGCGCGTCAGTCGGCGTAGAACTCCGCGCTCGCGCCGAGATAACCGTCCCAGGCGAACCAATAGGCGATATGGCCGGCGACCCGCGGCGCGCGCGCGCCGTCCGGGCCGATCAGCGCCTCCTCCGTGATCCGCCAGGCCGCGCCGTCCGCGACGAGCCCGCCATCGTCAGCGGCCTCGAAGACGCGATCGCCGCGGTCATAGGCGCGGACGGTGCGGCCGCCCGCGTCGCCGATGAGCACGAGATCGAGCGCGCCGACGCTGTCGTTGATCACGCGGCCGCCCTCGAACGCCGCCAAAGGCCACGCCTTCGCCGCGCCGACGGTGCGGACGGCGAAGACATAGTCCTTCTGCGCCAGGCGGCTCTCGTCGACGCGGGTCGGAAACATCAGATCGTCGCTGGCGAAATAGTCGCGATAGACGACGCCGGAGCCGTAGTCGCGGAAATGGCCGGTGTCGAGCGACAGCACGGTCGTCTCCGGGTTCGCCGCCCGCCACGCCGACCAGGGCGTGATCACCACCGGCCGCTGCCGAAGCTCGATCCCGCTCTCGACCAGCGGCCCGACCACCGGCTTGCCGGTGAACTGGTTCCAGAGCGAATGGGTCTCGCGGTCGAACATCAGCTTGTTCGAGCGGTAGAGAAAGCCCGAGGAGCCGAAGACGAAGGGCTGGTCGCGGCCGTCGACCGCGGTCTCGAACAGGATGCCCGAGCCGCAAAGCGTGCAATAGGCGAGCGCGAGCGGC
>CAZPTD010000098.1:0-12721 GCA_964588915.1 uncultured Neomegalonema sp.
TCATGGACTGGGTCGGCATCGTGCTGCTGATCATCCCGGTGTTCCTGCCGATCGTGCAGCGGCTGCCGCCGGCGGAGCTCGGTTTTCTCGGGTCGATCGAGCCGGCGCATGTGGCGATCTGGTTCGGCGTCGTGTTCTGCATGAACATGCAGGTGAGCTTCCTGTCGCCGCCCTTCGGACCGGCGGCGTTCTACCTCAAATCCGTGGCGCCGCCGCATATCAAGCTGACCGACATCTTCCGCGGGTTCCTGCCGTTCATCGGCATCCAGCTCCTGGCTTTGTCGGTGCTGCTGATCTGGCCGCAGATCGCCACAGTGTTCCTGTAGGCGCGCATGGCTGAGATCGCGTCCCTTCAGGCGGACCGCTACCTGATCGCGCTCGATCGGGTGCTGGAAGACTCGACGCACGGCGCCATGGCCGCCTTCGAGCTCGTCACCGCGCGGGTCCGGGACGCCGACGGCGCCGAAGGGACGGGCTACACCTACACCTGCGGCGTCAATGGCGGCGCGATCGCCGACATTCTCGGGCGCGAGATGGCGCCGCGCGTGGTCGGGCGCGACGCCGATCTCATCGAGGCGATCTGGAAGGATCTCTGGTGGGCGTTCCACTATGGCGGCCGCGGCGGCCCGACCGTGCTCGCGCTCTCGGCGCTCGACATCGCGCTCTGGGACCTCAAAGCGCGGCGCGCGGAGCTGCCGCGCTGGCGCCTGCTCGGCGGCTTCGACCCGGACGCGCCCTGCTACGCCGGCGGCATCGACCTCGATCTCTCGCCCGAGGCGCTGGTCGAGCAGACGCATGAGAACATCGCCAAGGGCCACCGCGCCATCAAGATGAAGGTGGGCCGCGAGCGGCTTTCGGAGGACGTGGCCAAGATCGCGGCGATGCGCGCGGCGTTCGGCGCCGATCTGCCGCTGATGGTCGACGCCAACATGAAATACACGGTCGACGCCGCCATCCGCGCCGCCCGCGCCTTCGCCGAGTTCGACCTCGTCTGGTTCGAGGAGCCGATCCCGCCGGACGACCCGGCCGGCCACGCCCGCGTGCTGCGCGAAGGCGGCGTTCCGGTCGCCGCGGGCGAGAACCTGCGCTCGCTCTGGGAGTTCAAGACGCTGATCGAGACCGGCGGATTGAGCTTTGCCGAGCCCGACGTGACCAATTGCGGCGGCGTCACGCCGTTCATGAAGATCGCTCGGCTGGCCGAGGCCTTTCACCTGCCGGTGACCAGCCACGGCGCCCATGACGTCACCGTTCACCTGCTCGCCGCCTGTCCGAACCGCAGCTATCTCGAAGCGCACGGCTTCGGCCTCGACGCGTATGTCGAGACGCCGCTCGCGATCGAGAACGGGATCGCCCGGGCGCCGGACAGGCCGGGACATGGCGTCGCCTTCGACTGGGACGGTCTCGAAGGACGCCGCGCGTGACCGACGCGCCGAACGCGGCGGCGCCTGCGCCGTTCGAGATCGAGCGCCGTCGGGCGGGCGGCTGAACGGGGCGGGCGCGGCCGCGCGAGGATCGGACGCGCGCCGGCCTGGCGCTGATGGCGCTCGCGGTGGCGCTCTTCACCTGCATCGACGCGTCCGCCAAGCGGCTGGTCCTCTCCGGGCTGCCGGTCCTGCAGGTCGTCTTCGCCCGCTACGCCGGGCATTTCGTCGTCGCGTTCGGCGTCTACATCCGCAGCGAAGGACTCGGCGCGCTGCGCTCGAACCGGCCCGGGCTGCAGCTCCTGCGGTCCTTGGCGCTTCTCGGCGTCGCCGCCTGCAATTCCGTCGCGCTGAGGCGTCTGCCGATCACGTTGACGACGACGATCATGTTCGCCGTGCCGGTGATGGTCACGCTGCTGGCCGCGCCGATGCTCGGCGAGAAGGTCGGGCCGCCGCTCAGCTCCAGGGTTTCGGCTCCGAAGGGGTCGAATGCGCTTTGACGTCGACGCGCTCCAACGGCGGCTCAGCCGAAGGCGCTGCGGGCGCCGGCGCTTTCCTGGGTGCGGAAGATCGACGAGGTGTCGGACGCCGGCGGCAGCGGCATGGTCACGGGCACCTTTTCGAGCCGCGGCGCGAGGCAGGGGCGGCCCGTGATCGTCCGCTCCTTGAGATCGTCCCAGAACCGGCGCTGGCCGAGCGCGTGGAAGTAGCTGTTCGAGCCCAGGATCGGCCAGGCGTCGGCGGCGGCGCATTCGTAGAACAGGATCAGCCGCGGGCGGTCCGAGACGTTCGGCGCCGAGCCGTGCAGCGCGCGGGCGTGATGAACGGTCATCGATCCGGCCCGGCCGGTCAGCGTCACCGCCTTGTCTTTCTCGAAGGCGGGATCCGCCGGGTCGATGGCGCCGGCGAAGACGCCGTTCGCCATATGGCTCAGGATCGGCCCGCGATGACTGCCGGGAATGACCATCAGCGGGCCGTTCTCCGCGTCCACGTCCTCGAGCAGTACGCCGAGCGCGAGGAGGTCGTCGTTGGTGTGCGGGTAGAAGGCCCAGTCCTGGTGCCACTCCACCGCCGCGCCGCCGCCGGGCGCCTTGGTGTTGAGCTTGGAGGTCAGAAGCGTGGTGTCGGGCCCGAGCAGATCGGTCAGGACCTCGGTCACGCGCGAACTCCGCAGCGTCTCGTCGAAGGCCGGGTCTTGCTTGTGCGGGATCTTGATCCGGGTGAGGCGCGGCGCGTCGGGCCCGTGACCGCGGTCGAGATCATAGACGTCGTTGCTTTCGGCGACGCCGCGCGACGCGTCGATCAGCCGGTAGGCGACGCTGCGCAGCCGGTCGAGCTCGGCGGCGCTCAGCACGTCCTCGACGAGAAGATAGCCGTTCTCGGCGTAGAATGTTTTGTCCGCTTCGCTCAGCATCGCTCCGCCCTCGCTGTCCGCGGTCTCTTCCTGGACCATCTTGATGCGCGCCGAAAACCGTATACCGTCCGCGCGGCGACGCAAGCCCGCGCCGGGCTGCGCGGGGGGCTCTATGCACGCGTTCTATTTCCAGACCGCTGAGGATCTGCGTCTTGTCGGCGCGCCGCCGCTTTCGTTCCGGGATTCCCAGGCTTTCGGGTCGGAGACCGTTCGAGGCGAACGAAGACGGCGGCGTCGGTGCTCAGCGGCGGCCGCCCCGCGGGTCGGTCGCCAGCCGGCCCTTCAGGCCGGCGGGGCTGCGGCTCGCACGGCGCAGGGAGCGCGCGCGATACGCGCCGAGGGGCTCGGCGATAACGTCGCATGGACGTTCCTGACCGCCCCGATCCACGGCGACGCGATGAACGCGCCTCTGGAGACCGCCGCGTGCTGACATTCGCCGTCGCCGTCTTCCTCCTGATCATCACGCCCGGGCCCGGCGTGCTCTCGACCGCCGGCGTCGGCGCCGCCTATGGCGTCCGTCCCGGGCTCAACTACATCCTCGGGCTCTTCATCGGCACCAACCTCGTCTCGCTCGCCGTGATCAGCGGGCTCGCCGCGGTCGTCCTCGGCGTGCCGACGCTGCGGATCGTGCTGACGATCGCCTCGGCGGGCTATCTCTTGTATCTGGCCGCGCGGATCGCCTTCGCCGGCTCGCGCATCGCCTTCATCGAGGCGAAGGCGCCGCCCGGCGTCGTCGCCGGCGTTCTCCTGCAGCTGATCAATCCCAAGGCCTATGTCGTCAACACGACGCTGTTCTCGAGCTTCCCGTTCCTGCCGGACAGCCTGCTGCTCGAGACGCTGTCGAAGCTCGTGATCCTCAACGCGATCTGGATCCCGATCCATCTCGCCTGGCTCTTCGCCGGCGTGACGCTGCACAAGCTCGATCTCAGCCCGAGGACGCAGCGGATCATCAACTACGGGATGGCGATCGCCATGCTCGGCGTCGTCTTCTTGGCGACGGTCGCGGCCGATTGGACATGAGCGAAGGCGCCTCGGCGGCGCTTTCCGGACGCCGCGACGCGATCGCGCAAATGCGGCTAGATTCCTCGGCTGTTTCGCCGTTTGATCGTCAAAGAGTTGAAGGCGGCGAAAAAATCGAGATTATCGCGACATGCAGACGAACGCCCCTTCGACGCCTGGCGCCGCGCCGGTGGAGACCTCAGCGACGCGGCGCGCCTATGACAGGCTCCGGCGCATGATTCTCGTCGGCGAGCTCAGCCCCGGCGAGAAGCTGAAGATCGATCGGTTGCGCGTCGTTCTCGACACCGGCGCCTCTCCGATCCGCGAGGCGCTCAGCCTTTTGACGTCGGATCTCCTCGTCGAACGCATCGACCAGCGCGGCTTTCGCGCCGCGCGCGTCAGCCGCGAGAATTTCGAGGAGATCCTCGCGCTCAGATGCTCGATCGAGGCGATGGCGCTGCGCAAGAGCCTGGCGCGCGCGACCGAGGATTGGGAGCACCATCTCGTCATCCGCCATCACAAGATGTCGCGGACGCCGCGCGCCGAGATCGACGCGTTCGAGACGGTGCACAAGGAGTTTCACATGGCGCTCTTGGCCAATTGCGGCTCGCCGATCCTGCTGAAGTTCTGCAACCAGCTCTACGATCTCAACATCCGCTATCGCTATCTCGCCGGCACGTCGCTGAACTACCAGCAGCGCGACGTCTCGGCCGAGCATGCGGCGATCCTGGAGGCGGCCGTGGACCGCGACGCCGATTTGGCGGTCGAGCGCCTGACCGCGCATTATCACGAGACCGGCGCGTTCCTGAACAGGCTGCTCGACGCCGACCTCAAGGCGCCTGCTGAGCCGGCGCCCGTTTCCGCGCGGCCGCCGGCCTCTTCGCGCGCTATTTCAAGACCGCCGGCGCGGTCGAGAAGCCGAACCGCACGGTGAAGCCGCCCTCGTTGATCAGCCACCGCCGCAGCTCGTAGCGCCGGAAGCCCCTCGCATGCATCGGGTCGCCGTCCATCAGCCGCCGCGCCTCCGCCATCGTCTCGGCCCTCAAGACGAACATGCCGCCCGCCACCGCGCTTCCCTCGGCGTCCGAGAGCGGTCCCGCAAGCATCAGCGCGCCGCTTTCCTCGAGGCTCTTGATGTAGCCGAGATGGTCGGGAAGCGCGCTCGCCGCCTCCTCCGCCGAGACGACGAGCGCCGATTGGGCCACGAAGACCTCGAAGCCCATCGCGCCACGCTCGCGAACCTTCTGGCGATATGCGTCAAACTCCATCGTCCGTCCTCCTTCCGTCCCGCCGCGCCGCCTCCGACGTCAGCTCATGAAAAGCCCCGCGCAGCTCTGGCCGAGCTTCTGTTTCAACACGTTGCCCATCGTATTGCGAGGCGGCGCGTCGACGACGAGCACGCGCCTCGGCCGCTTGAAACGCGCAAGCGCGTTCTCGACTCCCGCCGAGATCGCCCGACGCCGGCCGCGCCGACGAATCGAGCAAACGCGCGCCGCGTTCGAGAATCGACGCCATGAGATCGTTCAGCACGCTCGAGCCGCCCCTATCGTCCTCTCTGCGCCGCGTGTCGAAGCGCGCGCGATATCGGCCATAATATCGGCGGGATCGCCCATCAATAAGAAAAATCGATTTTTCATTGACGTCATGGCGAAACGAAGCCTAGCCTCGTCCGAGGATCAGCGAGCTAGGGGGCTTCGGGATGAGGTTCTTGGTCGGCGTCGATCGATCGCGCGCGCCGTCGGGCGGCGCAGCGGAGCGGGTCTATCTCGTCGAGGGCGCCGAAGCGGCGGATCTGACGGCTCTGCGGCCGGAGCTGAGCGGCGATCTGCTGCCGGTGATCGCCAGCGGCCTCGATCTCGCCGCGCTCGCCGCGGAAGCGCCGCGGGTCGATCTCGCGGCGATCCGGCCCGCCTTGCCGATCGCGTCGCCGCGCAAATTCGTCTGCCTCGGGCTCAACTATGTCGAGCACGCGAAGGAGGGCGGCAACCCGATACCGGACTATCCGACGACCTTTCTGCGCGCGCCGACGTCGCTGGTCGCCGCCGAAGCGCCGATCATCCGGCCGGGCGTCTCGGACACGCTCGACTACGAGGCCGAGCTCGCCGTCGTCATCGGCCGCGGCGGTCGGAACATCCCTGAGAGCGAGGCGCTCGGCCGCGTCTTCGGCTATACGGTGTTCAACGACGGCACCGTCCGCGAATTTCAGCGCAGGACGACGCAATGGACGGCCGGCAAGAATTTCGACGCGACCGGCGCGCTCGGACCGTTGGTGGTGACGCCCGACGAGCTGCCCGAGGGCGCCGCCGGCCTGGCGATCCGCACCCGGCTGAACGGCGAGCTCCTTCAGGACGGCGACACGGCCGACATGATCTTCCCGATCGCCTCGACGATCGCCATCCTCTCCGAGGTGATGACCTTGGAGCCCGGCGACGTCGTCGCGACGGGCACGCCGAAGGGCGTCGGCTACGCGCGCACGCCGCCGGTGTTCATGCGGCCGGGCGACGTGGTCGAGGTCGAGATCGAAGGGATCGGCGTCTGCCGCAATCCGATCGCGGAGGCGGCGTCGTGACGGCTTTCTTGAAGGCGTTGTCGGGAAAGCGCGCGACGAGCTCGGATGCGGCGGCGTCGGACGACGACGCGCTCAGAGCGGCGCGCGAAGCGGCGCAGCAGCGCGTGCGCGATCTGCGCGGCCGCATCGAGCGCCTGTCGCCGGACGCGCTGGCGCTCATCCTGAGCGACGCGCGCTCGCACTACGCCTGGACCGACCGGCCGGTGCCGCGGGCGCTCCTCGAAGAGATCTACGCGATCGCGGCGCAAGGGCCGACGAGCATGAACAGCTGCCCGGCGCGGTTCGTCTTCGTCGAGAGCGCGGAAGGCAAGGAGCGCCTCGCCAAGGCGCTGAAGGCGAAGAACGTCGAGAAGATGCGCACGGCGCCGGTGACCGCGATCCTGGCGCATGATCTCGAGTTCTGGCGCCGGCTCGACTTCTTGTTTCCGCATGAGGACCGCAAGCCGCATTTCGACGGCAAG
The DNA here is from genome assembly GCA_964588915.1 of uncultured Neomegalonema sp. Taxonomy (GTDB): domain Bacteria; phylum Pseudomonadota; class Alphaproteobacteria; order Rhodobacterales; family Rhodobacteraceae; genus JALEGB01. Next base: position 6,865 of record CAZPTD010000098.1, read on the forward strand.
CCGGCCTATGCCGAAGAGACGGCGTTTCGCAACGCCACGCTTCAGGGCGCGTATTTCATGCTCGCCGCCCGCGCGGTCGGCCTCGACGTCGGCGCGATGTCCGGTTTCGACAACGCGACCGTCGACGCGGAGTTCTTCGCCGGGGCGAGCCTCAGGTCGAATTTCCTGATCAATCTCGGTTACGCCGACGAGGCCGCGCTTTTTCCGAAATTGCCGCGCTTCGCGTTTGACGACGTTTGCTCCTTTATCTGAGGCGGGATGGTTCGACATGGTGAGCATCAAACCGAAAACGATCGTCAAGATTCGCGCGCAAGGCGCCGGCGCCTCGCATTCGCAGATCGACGTGGCGATCCGGGACGTCGCCCTGACGATCGACGAACCGGAAGAGCGCGGCGGCGGCAATCTCGGCCCGGCGCCGACGGAGACGGCGGTCGCCGCGCTCGTCGGCTGCACCAACACGATCGGCCACAAGGTCGCCGCCAAGCTCGGCGTCGACATCGGCAACCTGACGATCACCGCGACCGTCGAGTTCGATCGACGCGGCGTCACGCTTGCGGAAGAGATCGACACGCCGTTCACGCATGTCGATCTCTTGGTCGAGGCGAGCGGGCCGGCGACCGACGAAGAGCTCCAAAGCGTCGCCCGAGACGTGGCGAAGTACTGCCCGCTCTCCAAGCTGTTCCGCGCCGGAGGGGCGACGATCAACGAGACGTGGCGCTCGAGCTGAGCCGCTGATCACCAAACAATAACAAGAAAACCGACGTCAAGGGAGGAAGACATGAACTCGACGATTTCACGCAGAACGCTCCTCGGATACGGCGCGGCGCTCGGCTGCGTCGGCGTCGCCGGCGGCGCCAAGGCGCAGACGACGATCAACATGACGGCGATCGACGGCTATCCGGCGCGGGCGATGTGGGTTCAGGAGTTCACCAACTACTTCATTCCCGAGGTGAACCGGCGGCTCGAAGAGCAGGGCTCCTACGCGATCGAATGGAACGAGGCCTATGGCGGCTCGATCGTGCGGCCGAAGGGCGTTTTGGAGGGGATCCAGCTCGGTCTCGGCGACATCGGCATCGTCACGACGATCTTCCACAATTCGACCCTGCCGAGCCAGGCGATCTCCGCCGTCACGCCCTTTATCTCGACGGACGCGCGGATCGTCGCCAAGGCGGTGGACGAGATCGCGCAGGAGTTCCCGGCGATGCAGCAGGAGTTCGCCGAGCAGAACCAGGTCTATCTCGCCACCGGCGTCGTGCTCGACAGCTATCAGATGTTCTCGAGCGCGCCGCTCGCGTCGCTCGAGGATTTGCAGGGCCAGAAGGTCGCCGGCGCCGGCTACAACCTGCGCTATCTCGAAGGCATTCCGGATACGGCGGGCGTCCGCGGCGGCCTGACCGACTTCTACAACATGCTGCAGACCGGCGTGGTCGAGTCGGCGATGCTGTGGCCCGAGGCGGCCAACACCTTCGCCATCGTCGAGGTCGCGCCGCACATGCTGCGCGCGGATATCGGCGCGGTGAACTCGAAGACGGTCACGGTCAACAAGGACGTCTGGGACGGCCTGCCGGACGAGGTCCGCGCGGTGCTGCGCGAGGTCGCCATCGGCTACCGGGATCAGGTCGCCGGCGTGGCGATGGACCGCGCCGCGGAAAGCGTCGAGGCCTATGTCGCCGCCGGCGGCGCGATCGTCGATTTGTCCACCGAGGACCGCATCGCCTGGGCGGACGCGATGCCCAACATCGCGGTCGAATGGGCGCAAGGCCTCGACGAAGCCGGCAAACAGGGCTCGGAGATGCTGCGCGCCTATATGGGCAAGCTGCGCGACGCGGGCGAGACGCCGGCGCGCGATTGGGCCGCCGACCTCAGCTGACCGGGATGACGAACGCGCCAGGATCGGCGGATGAGAGGCGCGTGCTCGGACGATCGAAGCAGATGCGCGGACTGGCGCATCTGCTCTCGCTCGTCTCGCGCGCCTCGAACGCGCTCGGCACTTTGGTCGTGCTTTTTCTGGTCGCGTGCGTCAACGCCGACATCGTGGCGCGAAACCTCTTTCACGCGCCGTTCCGCGGCACGGTCGAGCTCGTGCAGTTTTCGATGGTGCTGATCGTCTTTTTGCAGCTGCCCGACGTCGTGCGCGTGAACCGGTTGACGCGCTCGGACGGATTTCTCGCCTATTTGGCCAATCGGCGGCCGTCGATCGCGCGCGGGATCGCGCGGATCATCGATGTCGCCGCGGCGGTCCTGATGGCGTTCATCGCCTATACGATGTGGCCGGAAGTCTTGGAGACGTATGAAAGCGGCGAGTTCTACGGCACGCCCGGGATCTTCACCGCGCCGACTTGGCCGGTCAAGCTCGCCATCGCCTTCGCCGGCTCGCTCAGCTGTCTGATCTTTCTGGTCAAGGCCGTCACCGGCAGCCGGCGGCCCGAGCTTCTGCATCTCGAGGAGTCGGGCGCATGACGGCGTTCGAGATCGGGTCGTTCTCGGTCGTCGCGATCGTCACGCTCATCTATCTCGGCGTCTATATTCCGGTCGCGCTCGGCCTCGTCTCTTTCGTGGCCGTTTGGCTGATGCGCGACAATTTTCAGCTCGCGCTCAATCTCTTGCAAGTCTCGGTCGGCGACAGCGTGACGGAATACGCCTTCGCGACGGTGCCGCTCTTCACCTTCATGGGGCTGCTCGTCTCGAAGGCCGGGCTCGGCGCCGACGTCTACCGGGTGATGAACGCTCTCTTCCAGCGCATCCGCGGCGGCGTCGGCATGGCGACGGTCGGCGCGAACGCCGTCTTCGCCGCGGTGACCGGCTCGTCGATCGCCTCGGCCTCGGTCTTCACCAAGGTCGCGGTGCCGGAGATGCTGCGGCTCGGCCATACGCCGCGCTTCGCCGTCGGCGTCGTCGCCGGCTCGTCGGTGCTCGGCATGATCATCCCGCCGAGCGCGATGCTGATCATCTACTCCATCGTCGCCGAGCAGTCGGTCGGGCAGATGTTCCTGGCGGGGATCGTTCCGGGGCTCCTGCTCGCGGCCGCCTATGTCGGCGCGATCCTGCTGATGGGCGTGCTGACGCCGCGCTTCGTCGGCGGCGCGACGTCGTCCGGTTCGAGCGCGCATGACGTGAGCCTCCTGGAGGGCGTCCGCCTCACCGCGCCGATCGTCGCGCTGATCACGATCGTGCTCGGCGGCATCTACACCGGCTGGCTGACGCCGGTCGAGGCCGGCGCGGCGGGCTCGGCGGTCGGCCTCCTGATCGCGATCCTGCGACGGCGGCTGACATTGGCGACGTTCTGGTCGGCGCTGCTCGAGACCGGGCATATCACCGCGGCGATCCTGTTCCTCATCACCGCCGCGTCGATGTACAGCCGCATGCTCGGCTTCGCCGGCCTGCCGAACGCGATCGGAGACACGCTGGAGAGCTACCAGCTCGGCTTCGTCGGCCTGATGGTCGTCTACGTCCTCTTGATGGTGTTTCTCGGCACGCTCCTCGACACGGCGTCGATCATCCTGATCGTGGTGCCGCTCTTCCTGCCGGTGGTCGAGCCGATGGGCTTGAGCCTGATCTGGTTCGGCATCGTCACCGTGATCGGCGCGGAGATCGGCTTGTTGACGCCGCCGCTCGGCATCTCCTGCTTCGTGATCAAGAGCACGCTCGACGATCAGAGCATCACCTTGAAGGACGTCTTCCTCGGCGCGCTGCCTTTCGCGTTCGTGATGCTGCTCGTGCTCATCGTCATCATTCGGTTCCCGTCGCTCTCGATCGGAATCCTCGGCTAGCTCGGAGGCGCAGGCCCATGAGAACGGTCTCGAAAGACACCATCACCCAAGCCTTCCTCGACTATTGCGGGCCGGAGACGGACCCTCGGCTCAGATTCGTGCTCGAGCGGCTCGCGCATCACTTGCACGCCTTCGCCAAGGAGGTCGAGCTCGACCACGACGAGTGGCGCAAAGGCCTCGAGCTCTTGACCGCCGCCGGCAAGATCACGACCGACGAGCGCAACGAGTTCATCCTGATGTCGGACGTGCTCGGCCTCTCCTCGCTGGTCGACATGATCAACTCGCCGGCGGGCGCGACCTCGTCGAGCGTGCTCGGCCCGTTCCACATCCTCGGCGCGCCGGAGCTGCCGGTCGGCGGCGACCTCAAGCGCGACAATGCGGGCCGGACGCTCGTCGTCGACGGCCGCGTTGCGACCGAGGACGGCGCGCCGGTCGAGGGCGTGGTGATGGAGATTTGGCAGACGGCGGATAACGGCCTCTATTCGAACCAGGACGCGGCGCAGCCCGACTACAACCTGCGGGCGAAGATGCGGCTCGGCGCCGACGGCCGCTATCTCTTCTCCACCGTGCGGCCGGCGCCCTACACCGTGCCCGAGGACGGGCCGGTCGGCGAGCTCCTGCGCGCGACGGGCCGGCATCCCTGGCGCCCGTCGCATCTCCATTTCATCGTCCAGGCGCCCGGGCTCCGCACGTTGGTGACGGAGCTGTTTCCGGAGGACGATCCGTATCTCGACGAGGACGCGGTGTTCGGCGTGCGCTCGGATCTGATCCTGCGCTACGAGGCGACCGACGATCGCAGCCGACTGCCCGCCGAGCTGGCCGCGCGCGAGACGCTGGACCCGCCCTTCCTGTTGGTGCGCTTCGACATCGCGCTGGCGGCGGCCTGAGCCGAGGGCGGTGATCGGGCGGCCGCACGCGCTCCGGCGCGCGTGTTCCTGCGATGGCCGTCGAACTCGGCGACGGATCGGTCTATGAGGTCATGAAGGGCCGCTCCGAGGCCCGCCCAGCGTCCCGCAGCGCGACGACGACGCGCCGGGCTCGGGATCACGCTTGCGGACAGGCGCGTCGAGGATTCGGAAGCAGCGAATGACCACATTCTCCGGCATCTGGCCCGTAGCGCCCACTCCGTTTCTCGAGGACGGCGCGGTCGACTATGACGGCATGCGGCGCGTGATCGACTGCATGGTCGATCAGGGTTGCGACGGGATCTGCATTCTCGCCAATTTCTCCGAGCAGTTCCTGTTGACGGACGACGAGCGGCGGCGTCTGACCGAGCTCTCGCTCGAGCATATGGCCGGGCGTCTGCCGGTCATCGTGACGATCAGCCATTTCGCCACCGACATCGCCGTCGCGCGGGCGCGGCACGCGAAGGACTGCGGCGCCGCCATCGTGATGATGATGCCGCCCTATCACGGCGCGCTGATGCGCGGGACGCCGGAGCAGACCTTCGAGCAGTTCGCTCGTGTCGGCGCCGTCGGCCTGCCGATCATGGTTCAATACGCGCCGCTCTCGGGCGTCTAGCTTTCGGTTACGCTGCTGGCGCGGATGGCGCGCGAGATCGAGATGGTGAAGCTCTTCAAGATCGAGTGCCCGCAGGCGGCGGCGAAGCTGCGCGCGCTCGTCGCCGAAGGCGGCGACGCGATCGAGGGGCCGTTCGACGGCGAGGAAGGCATCACGCTCCTCGCCGATCTCGAGGCCGGGGCGACGGGCGCGATGACGAGCGCGACGATCCCCGACCAGATCAAGCCGGCGTTGGCGCATTTCGCCGCCGGCGATCTCGACGCCGCGACGGCGGCCTACGTCCGCGTGTTGCCGGCGGTGAACCACGAGAACCGTCAATGCGGCTTCCGCGCCGCCAAGGCGGCGATGAAGGAGGGCGGCGTCGTCCGGTCCGAGGCGTGCCGCCATCCGATCCCGCCGCTGCATCCGCAGACCCGCGACGCGCTCCTCAGGCTGATCCGGCCGCTCCGTCCCGTCGTCCTCGACTGGGGAAGATGATCCGCCCGCGGCGGCGGCGGGCGGACTCTGAGGCTCCGGTCAGACGCAGCGCCCGCCATCGACCTCCATAGCGACGCCGGGGAGCATCG
>CAZPTD010000099.1:0-5857 GCA_964588915.1 uncultured Neomegalonema sp.
CGTCCTTGAGCACGCGCCGCGCCGCCGAGAGCCAATCGCGCGTGAACCGGTCGTAGCTCTCGAAGCTCGAGAACCGGTCCCAGGCGTCGTCGACGCCGTCGACGCGGCTGTCGTTCGGCCGGCGGAGCTCGCCGCGGAGCTGCAGGTTGTAGGGCGGATCGGCGAAGACGAGATCGACCGATTTCGCCGGCAGCCGGCTCATCGCCTCGACGCAGTCGCCCTCGATCACCCGGTCGAGCGCCGCCTCGAGCGCGGCGGCTTCGGCCTCGGAGACCTCCTCACGCAAGCGGCGCGACGGCATCGGCGGCTCGTCCCTCTTCTCGGGCGCCGGCCTCGACGCGGGCTCGGCGCCCATCAAGTCCAACAGCGTCGGCGGCATCGCCCTTCGCCGCTCCTCAGCCGCGCGCGCTCATCGGCGCGGCGGCGCGCCGTCCGAAGGTCCGGCGATGATGCGGGCTCGGCCCGCGCTCGGCGAGGGCGGCGCGATGCGCGGCGGTCGGATAGCCGACATTGCTGTCCCAGCCATAGACCGGCCAACGCCTTGCGAGACGCGTCATCGCGCGGTCGCGCACCGTCTTGGCCAGCACCGCCGCCGCGGCGATCGAGAGCGAGCTTTTGTCGCCCTTCACCATCGTCTCGCACGCCTCCACGCCCGGCGGCGCGGCGTCGCCGTCGACGAGGATGTGAGTCGGCCGGAAGGGCAGCCGCGCGAGCGCGCGGCGCATGGCGAGGAAGGTCGCCCGGCGGATGTTGAGCGCCTCGATCTCGCGCGCGCTCGCCGCGCCGAGCGCGGCCGCGGCGAGACCGTCGCGGGCGAGCGTGTCGATGAGCGCCGCGAGCGCGTCGCGCCGCGTCTCCGAGAGCAGCTTCGAATCGCGGAGGCCCGCCTCGGCGAGACGGTCGGCCGCCTTCTCCGAGAGCCAGGCCGCGGCGGCGACCACCGGTCCGGCGAGCGGCCCGCGCCCGACCTCGTCGACGCCGACGATCCGCGCCGACGGGCCGAGCGTCGCGAGAAGCGCGCGCTCGCGCCCGAAGTCCGGAAGCGCGGACCCCGACACTTGGCGCTCCGCAGGCGTTCGCCCCTTAGATCTGGTCTCTCCATCCATATAATGACGCTAGCGAGAACCGGCTCCCAAGGCCAGCAGGATTTCAGCCGAAATCGAAATCGAGCTGCGCCGTGCGGCTCTTCGGCGGCCGGAAGAGATCGGTTCGGAGCCCCTCGCCGTCATGGCTCCGTCGCGGGCCGAAGCCGAGCCGCTTCGCCGCCACCTCGAAGCGCCGCGCGATCAGCTCCGCGACCGGCCCCGAGCCGCGCATGCGCTTGCCCCATTCGGGATCATAGTCGCGCCCGCCCTGCGTCTCGCGGACGAGCCGCATCACCTTCGCCGCGCGGTTGGGCTCGGCCGCGGCGAGCCATTCCTGAAAGAGCTCGGAGACCTCCAAGGGCAGGCGCAGCGTGACGAACTCGGCCGCGCTCGCGCCGGCGTTTCGGGCGGCGGCGAGCACCGCCTCGATCTCGTGGTCGTTCAGCCCCGGAACGACCGGCGCCATCATCACCGCCGTCGGCACGCGGGCGCCGACGAGACCTTCGATCGCTTCGAGCCGCCGCGACGGCGTCGAGGCGCGCGGCTCCATGCGCCGCGCGAGGCCGCGGTCGAGCGTCGTCACCGAGACCGCGACGCGCGTCAGGCCGAGCTCGGCGAGTTCGCCGAGAAGATCGAGATCCCTGAGCACGAGCGCGCCCTTGGTCACGATCGTGACCGGATGGCGCGCCTCGAGCATGACCTCGAGGATCCCGCGCATGATCCGCCAGCTCTTCTCGATCGGCTGATAGGGGTCGGTGTTCGTGCCGATCGCGATCGGCGCCGGCTTGTAGCCGCGCTTGGCGAGCGCGGCGCGCAGGAGCTCCGGCGCGTTCGGCTTCGCCGTCAGCTTGGTCTCGAAATCGAGCCCGGGCGAGAGGCCGAGAAAGGCGTGCGTCGGCCGCGCGAAGCAATAGACGCAGCCATGCTCGCAGCCGCGATAGGGGTTGATCGACCGGTCGAAGGAGAGATCGGGCGAGCTGTTGCGGGCGAGGATCGAGCGCGACGCGTCGACGGCGACCTCGGTGCGGAGCGGCGGAAGATCCTCCTCCGCGTCCCAGCCGTCGTCGAACGCCTCGCGCCGCTCGGCCTCGTAGCGGCCGCTGGCGTTGCTGCGCGCGCCGCGCCCTTTCGTCTCCGCCATGGTCGCGGCTCCGCTTCGCATTCAGTCGGAGCGCAATATAGAAACATAAAGAGAACGAATCAAGTCGGCCGATCAGTCGGACGCGGCCTCTTCGGTCGGCGGCGCCTCCGGCGTCGGCGGCAAGGCGCCGCCTTCGAGCCCTAAGCGAACGATCTCCGCGGCGACGAAAGTGGCGGCGAGCCGGGCCTGAGCCTCGTCGAGCGGCGCGGCGGCGTCGGCGTAGACCTCGAGCGCCGCCAGCACCCGCGCGCCCGCCTCGCCCTCGGCGGCGCCCTCGGCGCCGAGACCCATCATCTCCTCGGCGAGCGGCCGGAAGTCCTGGCTGTCGCCCGAGGCGAGGAGCGCGAGCTCGAGCGTGTCGACATTGAGCCCGGCGCGATCGGCGTCGATCGCGGCGACCATCCGCGCGGCGCGGGCCGACCAGTAGGCCTCGGCGCGCGCCATGCCTGCCGCGTCCGAGACGAAGCCGCAGCGCTCGACGAGCTCGGCGAAGGCCGGTCCGAGCCGCCCGCCGACCACCTTGGCGACGGCGTCCGGCCCGACGCGGGCGGCGAGCTCGAAGCGGAGCTTGATCCGTGTCGGCAGCTGTTCGTAAACGCAGGCGAGCCGCGGCTCGTCTCCGGCGGCGGTCGCGCTGTCCTCGGTCGGATTCTGCGCCAGAGCGACGCCCGCCGCGCAGAACGCCGCGCACAGCGCCGACGCCACGGCCGTTCTCGCCGCCCGTCGAAGATCGCGGCCCCAAAAGCCCATGCCTGCCTCCCTCGCTCGCCCTTTTCGGGCGGCCCGGCGCCGACGGCGATCCCGCGCAGCGCCAAGCGACTTGGCGGTCCCGGCAGGATTCGAACCTGCGACCTACCGCTTAGGAGGCGGTTGCTCTATCCATCTGAGCTACGAGACCTTCGCCCGGCGCGAAAATAGAGGGCGCGCGCCCGAAGAGCAACGCGCGAGGCGCCGTCTCGGCCGACGTCAGGGTTTCAGGAGGCCGGCTCGTCGCCCTCGACCGTGATCGTCGTCACGACGCCGCCGACAATCTCGGCGTTGATTCGGCCCGGGCGATAGTCGCGCGTGGTCATCTGCTCCTCGCCGTCGATCCGGACGACGCGGAAGAGGCGCCCTTCGGCCGCGGCGATCTCCTCGGCGTCGCCGACGGTCAAGCCGACATACCGCGCCTCGATGGCGTCGGCCGCCGGCTGGTCGAGCGCGGCGGAGTCCTCGGACTCGTGGTGCATGCAGGCGCTGGCGACGCCCGCCGTGGCGATCGACGCCGCTCCGGCCAGAGCGATGACGCCGAGGGAAAGGGACTTGATCCGCATGTCTAGGTCCTCTTCAGCGCGCCGACGCAATCGGCGCGCCCTTCAGAGAACCGGAGAAGCTTGGCGAAATCAGGGCTAGGTCTAGCCGACCGCCAGCTCCATCGGCGCCGCGCCGTGACGCGACTCGAGCGCGTTGCGCATCTTGCGCAGCGCCTGCGCCTCCAGCTGGCGCACCCGCTCCTTCGAGAGACCGAGCTGATCGCCGAGCGATTCGAGCGTCTCGGGCGCCTCGACGAGCTTGCGCTGCTTGATGATGAAGCGCTCGCGCTCGGTCAGAGCGCCCATCGCGTCGACGAGCCAGTTGCGCGCCGTCTCCGCGTCCGTCTGGCGCGCGATCTCGACATCGGGCGTGTCCGCGTCGTCTTCGAGCGTGTCCATCCACTCGCGGCCTTCCTCGCCCGCCTGCTGCGCGTTCAGCGAGAAGTCCGGTCCGGAGAGCCGGCCCTCCATCATCTGCACGTCGCGGATCGGCGCGCCGATCTCCTCGGCGATCTCGGCGAGCACCTCCGGAGACGCGGTCTCCGAAAAATCGGCGCCCATCTCGCGCTCGATGCGCGCGCGGACGCGGCGCATGTTGAAGAAGAGCGCCTTCTGCGACGAGGTCGAGCCGGTGCGCACCAGCGACCAGTTGCGCATCACGTAGTCCTGGATCGAGGCCTTGATCCACCACACCGCGTAGGTCGAGAAGCGCACGCCGCGATCCGGGTCGAACTTCGACGCCGCCTTCATCAGGCCGACGCCGGCCTCTTGGATCAGGTCGTTCATCGACGCGCCGTAGCGGCGGTATTTCGCGGCCATCGAGACGGCGAGGCGCATATACGCCGTCACCAGGCGATGCATCGCCTTCTCGTCCTTGTGGTCGCGCCAGGCGCGAGCAAGCGCGGCTTCCGTTTCCGCATCGAGCATCTCGGCCTTCATCGCCGTGTCCATGACTTTGCGGTCGATCGGATCGGAGTTGCGCAGGCTCATCGCGTCGCCTCATAGGTTGTGATCGCGTGTCTGCAGCTAAGACGCGCGAGAGCCGCATTTGGTTCACACTCCGGTCAGATATTTTCCGGGTTTCGATTCCGTGAAGGCGCGTGAGCGCGCGCGCGACGAAAGGGAGAACGGGTTTGCCGACGCCGCTTGTCACCGCTTGGCCCAAGCTCACGCTCGTTCTCGGCGGCGCGCGCTCGGGCAAGAGCGCCTATGCGGAACGGCTCGCCGCGGCGCTGTCGGCGGAGCGGATCTATGTCGCGACCGCGGAGGCGTTCGACGAGGAGATGGCGGCGCGGATCATGATCCATCGGGCGCGGCGCGGTTGCGGCTGGCGCACGGTCGAGGCGCCGCTGGCGCTCGACGAGGTGGTGGCCCGGGAAGCGCAGCTCGGCGCGGCGATGCTGATCGATTGCCTAACGCTCTGGCTCTCGAACGAGATGCTGAGCCATGATGCGCGCGACGTCGACGCGCTCGGACCGGCGCTTCTGCGCGCGGCGAGCGCGGCGCCCTGCCCGATCGTCGCGGTGTCGAACGAGGTCGGTCTCGGCCTGGTTCCGGAGACGCCGCTCGGACGGCGCTTTCGCGACGCGCAGGGCCGGCTCAATCAGACGGTCGCCGCGGCGGCGGATCTCGTGGTGTTCATGGCGGCGGGCCTGCCGCTGACGCTGAAAGGGGAGTCCCCGATTTGACCGGCATGGTTCGGTGGTGGTGGGTGCGGCACGGGCCGACGAACGCGCGCGGCTTTTGCGGCTGGACGGACGCGGCGGCGGATCTGTCCGACGGGCGCAGCCTCTCGGCGCTCCGCTCCGCGCTGCCGGACCAGGCCGTTCTGCTGACCTCGGACCTCTCGCGCTCGGTCGACACCGCCGACGCCATCGCGCGCCGCACCTGGTCGCGCAAGCCGCCCGATCCGACCCTCCGCGAGCAGAATTTCGGGGCCTGGGAAGGTCTGAACTACGACGAGCCGGAGGATTCGGACCAGTTCTGGCGCGATCCGGCCACGTCCGCGCCGCCCGAGGGCGAGAGCTTCGCCGCCCTCTGCGCGCGCGTCGCGACGCCGATCATGGAGCTGTCGCGCGGCGAGGCCGACGAGATCGTCGCGGTCGCCCATGCCGGCGTGGTGCGGGCGGCGCTGGCGCTGGCGCTGACCTTGCCGCCGCGTTCGGCCCTCGCCTTCGAGATCTCGCCGCTCTCCTTGACGCGGATCGACTGGATCCGCGGCGCCAAGGCCTGGCGCGTCGGCTGCGTGAACATGCAGATGTGAGCGCCGGCCGCGGCGCCGGGGCCCGGGCGCGCGGGCGCCGGCGGCGGGGCTTCGGGGGGGGGGGGGGCCGGGGAGG
>CAZPTD010000099.1:5867-12479 GCA_964588915.1 uncultured Neomegalonema sp.
GTTCCCGGGGCGCATCGGCGTGGCGTGTGGGTTGTGTTAATTTGATTTGGTTTGGGCGGGCGGCGCGGCGGGGGCCGGCGCGCGGCTCAGCGGCGGCGGATCTTCCGGCTGGTCGGGAAGCCGTGCATGCCGTTGCTGCCGAAAACGATCGCGTTCGAGCGGAACGGATCGCCCGCGACGACGAGGAGGATGTCCTCCCGCCGCTCGACGATCGGGACGAGCCGCTCCGGATCGTCCGAAAGCGCGAACTGATCGGAGACCAGCCCCTCGCGATGAAGCTCCGTGAGCGTTCGCCGGCCGGGCACGAGATTGGTGAACGCGCCGATATAGCGCTCGAGCTTCCAGGCGGGCATGCGCGCATGCTCGAAGAGCAGCCGACGCAGCCCGTCGCGGTCGACCCCCGCCTTCGCCAGCGTCTTGGCGATCATCGGGCTGATCGCGACGAGCGGGCGATGCGTCCCCGGCGCGAAGCCGGCGGTGAAGATCAGCTCCCAGCCCGACTGCCGAACGAGCCCGTCCGCGAGATAGCGCGCGATCGCCTCCGGCTCGCTTCCGTAGATCGACCCGACGACCGTGTCGCCGGTGAAACGGCCGACCGTCACGACGTCCTCGCCCGGCGCGAAGCCGCGATCGGCGCCGAAGCTCGACCAGCCGATCTTGGCGAGCTCGGCCTCGTGCTCGGCGAGGACGATCCGCGCGCTGTGGCCGAAGGTGCATTTGTCGCCGCCGCCCGGCCGGAGACCGGCGACGTTGCGCAGGAAGAGCCGCAGGAAGCGGCCGACGGCGACGTTGGCGCGCCGCCCTTCGCGCATCGCGCCGCTGTCGCAATTGAAGCCGAGCGCCTCGATGATCGGGCCGCTCAGAACGATCAGAGGGTCGCCGCCGGTGGTGTCGCCCGAATGCTCGACCGCGTAGCGGGGATCACAGAGGATCTCGGCGATGGCGATGAGGATCGGCGTCTCTTTCGGCCGGCAATTCGCCATCACGCCGTTGACGGCGACGTTCCAGGCGGTCGCGGCGGCGCCCGAGGGCTGGAGCGCGCCGATGACGCGGTCCGGCGCGTCGTCGGTCTCGGCGAGGAACGCCTCGACCGCCTCCATGGTCGGCGGCGCGACGGGATGGCCTTCCGACCAGCCCTTCTCTTCGTAGATCCGGTTGATCTCGGCGAAATCTCCGACCGCGACGATCTCGTCGGGCGCGAAGCTCTCGGCGGCGGCGCCGCTGGCGGTCGGCGGCTCGGCGAGGCAGGCGACGACCTGCGGCAGCGTGTGTTCGAGGACGGCGGCGCGGAGCTCGTCGGCGCTCTGGCTGTCGACATGGCCGCGAAGCGTCGCCACGGGCAAGGCGGCGCAGCCGAGGCCGGGCGAGACGGCGCGCGCCTGGCCGACGAAGCCCTCGCAGACGAGCGACGCGCTCGGCACGCCCGCCCTCTCGATGACGGCGCTCGCGCGCATCACCGCCGGCGTGCAGGCGCCGCAGCAGCCGACGCCGGAGATCGCGACGTCGACGCCGGCGGCGCGAAGCCGCTCCGGCAGCGCGGCGAGCGCCGCCTGCTCGTCGCCGCCGAAGGTCGATCCGAAGGCGTCGTAGTCGACGAAGCGCATGCCCGGATAGGCCTCGGCCAACGCCTCGCGCAGGATCGGAAAGATGTCGTCGCCGCGGAAGACGTAGTCCCAGACGAAGGCGACGGTGAGATCGTCGAGCGCGGCCGGGCGCGGCGCCGGATCGAAAACCGGGACGGCCGGCGCGCCGCCTGGCCAAAGCGTCCGATAGGCGCTCTGCTGAGGTCGGGCGTGTTCGTTCATGGCGGCTCTCCTTTATGGTCGCGCGTCGCATCATGGCGCCGACGGCGCGAGCGCTCTTGAACGTTCTTGGCGGTTCGTCCATTCGGAAAGCTTTATTTTTTCAGTCGCTTAATTGAGCTTGCTTTCGATCGTCGCGCTCGCTTCACTCGAGCGATGGACGCGCGCGACGACATTCCGCGAGGCTTGCGGCTCGACGAACTCGGCGGCGTCGAGATCGTGGTCGGCCGGTTTCGCGATCACCGTTTTCCGCGGCACAGCCATGAGGGTCTGATGCTGTCGCTCATCGATGACGGCCTTCAGCGCGTGCGCTACCGCGGCGCGGACCATCTCGGCGGGCGCGGCGCGGTGATCGCGATCCCGCCCGAAGAGGTCCATGAGGGCGCGCCGGACGACGCCGAGGGTTGGCGCTATCGCACCATCACCGTGCCGACGGCGCAGGTCTCGGCGCTTGCGGGCGGACGGTCGGCGCGTTTCGCCTGCGCGACGTTGATCGAGGACCGGCGCCTGGCGCGAGCGCTCGCCGGGCTCTTCGACCGCTTCGGCGCCGCGCCGCGGCTCGCGCAGGAATCCGCGCTGATGGCGACGCTCAACCTCTTCATGAACCGCTACGCGCGCGCGGTCGCGCCGCCGCCGAATGTCGGCGCCGAGGCTCGGGCGACCGCGCGGGCGAAGGCGCTGCTCGCGGCGCGGCTCGACGAGACGGTCAGCCTCGACGATCTCGCGGCGGCGGCCGGCGTCGACAAATACCGCCTCGCCCGCGCGTTTCGGCGCATCGAGGGCCTGCCGCCGCACGCCTGGCACGTGCAGTATCGGGTGCGCCGGGCGCAGGAGCTGTTGTCGAGAGGCGCGGCCGTCGCCGACGCCGCCTACGCGACCGGTTTCGCCGACCAGGCGCATCTGACGCGGGCGTTCAGGCGACTCACCGGGCTGACGCCGGGCCGCTATCGGCGCTTGCATCTCGACCGAGCGCGGCGCTGAAGCCGCAAGCGGGCGCGTTACTCGGACGCCTCCGGCGCCGCCTCGGCCGTCTCCGCGCCCGGCGGATAGCCGACCTCGGCGAGGTAGAGGCCGCCCGGCGGCGCCACCGGTCCGCAGGCGGCGCGGTCGCGGGCGGCGAGCGCGGCGGCGACGTCCTCGGGCGTCCACGCGCCGGCGCCGACCCGCTCCAAGGTGCCGACGACGCTGCGCACCTGATTGTGCAAATAGCTCCGCGCCTCGAGCTCGAACTCGACGAGATCGGCGTTCCGATCGATCCGGATCGCATCCAGCGTCTTCACCGGCGAGGCCGCTTGGCACTGCGCCGCGCGGAAGGTCGTGAAGTCGTGCCGGCCGATCAGTTGCGCCGCGCCTTTCCGCATCGCGCCCAAGTCGAGCGGCGGCGGCACGCGCCAGGCGAGGCCCTTGTCGAGCGCGAGCGGCGCCCGGCGCGGCGCGATCCGGTAGAGATAGCGCCGCCTGACCGCGCTGAACCGGGCGTGGAAGCCGTCCGCCGTCCGCCGCGCCGAAAGAATCGCGATCGGATCGGGCTTCAGATGATGGTTGAGCGCCTCGGAGAGCCGAAACGGATCCCAGTCCTTCGCGAGATCCGTATGCGCGACCTGCCCGAGCGCGTGGACGCCGGCGTCGGTCCGCCCGGCGCCGTAGACGAGCGCCGTCTCGCCGAGCTTCGCGAGCGCCGCCTCGATCGCCGCCTGCACGGACGGACCGTTCTCCTGGCGTTGCCAGCCGACGAAGGGTCCGCCGTGATACTCGATGTCGATCCGATAGCGCGCCATGCCGGGCGTATAGAGGACGGCGCGCCTATATGCCAAAGATCGCGAGCGCGCAGAGACGCGGGCGGCGGAAGGGTGCAAGGCGGGGACGGCGTGCTCGGCAAAATCTCGATCACGGATCTGGCCGACGCGGCGGCGCGCCAGGTCGAGCGCCTGGGCGAGCAGGCGTCTCGGCTCGTCGAGCCGACCCTGCGGCTCGGCGTCACCGGACTCTCGCGCTCGGGCAAGACGATCTTCATCACCTCGCTCGTCGCCAACCTCTTGCGCCGCGGCCGGATGCCGGCGCTCCTCGCAGAGGCGCAAGGCCGCATCGACGCGGCGATGCTGACGCAGCAGGCCGATCTCGACGCGCCGCGCTTCGACTACGAGCGCCATCTCGGCGATCTCTACGGCGCGCCGCCGGTCTGGCCCGAGAGCACGCGCCAGATCGCGCAGCTCCGGATCTCGCTCCGCTTCCGCTCGGACGCGTTTTTGGGCCGCCTGACCGGCGAGGCGCTCGGCCCGTCGCGGCTCCATCTCGACATCGTCGACTATCCGGGCGAGTGGCTGCTCGATCTCGCGCTCATGGAGAAGGATTTCCGCGCCTGGTCGCAGGGCGCGCTGGCGACCGCGGAGCGGCGCGCCGGCGGCGGCGGACCGGAGGCGGCGGCGGCGCGGGCCTATCTCGACTGGCTCGGGCAGGCGGATCTCGCCGCGCCGCTCGACGAGCCGACGGCGGAGACGGGCGCGACCCTCTTCAAGGCGCATCTGGCCGCGCAGCGCGACGCCGGCTTCTCGCGGCTCGCGCCCGGGCGATTCCTGCTGCCCGGCGATCTCGAAGGCGCGCCGGCGCTCGCCTTCGCGCCGCTCCCGCCGGCGACGCGAAGCCTGCGCGGATCGCTCGCCGCGGCCTTCGAGAGCCGTTTCGAGGCCTATAAGGCGCTGGTCGTGAGGCCGTTCTTCCAGAACCATTTCGCCCGTCTCGACCGGCAGATCGTGCTCGTCGACGCGCTCGGCGCCGCGTCGGCCGGGCCGGCGCAGACCGAGGACATGGCGGCGGCGCTGCGCGACATCCTCGGCGCCTTCCGGCCGGGCGAGCGCTCCTGGCTCGGGCTCCTGCTCGGGCCGCTCCGGCCGCGGCGGATCGACCGCGTGCTTCTCGCCGCCTCGAAGGCCGACCACATCCACCACGCCGAGCATGGCGCTCTCGCCGCGCTGGTGAAGGATCTTCTGGCCGAGTCGATCGACCGCGCCGCCTATAAGGGCGCGTCGGTCGAGGCGATGGCGATCGCGTCGGTGCGCGCGACGGTCGAGGACGAGATCCGACAGAACGGCGCGAAGCTGCCGGCGGTCCGTGGACGGCTCTCCGGCTCGGGCGAGGAGGCGGTCCTCTACGCCGGCGCGCCGCCCGAGACGCTGGCCGCGCTCAAATCCGAGAATTGGGACCGGGCGGCCTTCCGCTCGGTCGCCTTCGCGCCGCCGCGTCTGGAGGCGCGCGAGGGCGAAGGGCCGCCGCATATCCGGCTCGACCGGGCGATCGACTATCTGATCGGCGACCGGCTGGCGTGAGGAAGGGGCGAGAAACGGCATGAGCGACGACAACCGGAAACCGCCCGCCGCGGTGCTGATCGTCCAGCCGGAGGGCGAGGAGGCGCCCGCCGGCCCGTCGCCGCAGGACGCGCCGATCATCGACGCGCCGCCGGAGCCGACGCGGGAGGCCGAGAAAGGATCGCGGCGGCGGCTCGGCTTCTGGGCGCGGCTCTTCCTCCTCGCCGGCGGGATCGTGCTCAGCGTGATGATCGCCTTCTCGCTCGAGCGGCTGGTGGTCGAGGCGCGCGAGATCGCGCCCTGGGTCGGCTGGGTCATGCGCGCGATCACGCTCGCGCTCGTGGCCGCGCTCGCCGCTCTTGTCCTGCGCGAGCTCGCCGCGCTCGGCCGCATCCGCCGCGTCGGCCGCATCCGGCGCCTCGCCGAGCTCACGGCGAAGACGCAAGCGACCAAGGACGCCGACGCGACGCTCGCGGGCCTCCGCGGCCTCTATGACGGCAGGCCGGATCTCGGCGCCGAGCCCGGCGTCGCGCTCCGCCTCGCCCGCGACCAGTTCGACGCCGTCGAGAAGCTCCGCGTCTTCGAGCGCCGCGTCTGCGGCCCGCTCGACGAGCGCGCCCGCGCCGCCGTCCGCCGCGCCGCCCGCGACGTCGCCACCACGACGGCCTTGGCGCCGTCGATCCTGATCGACGCCGTCGCGGCGCTTTATCTCAATCTCCGGATGATCCGCCGCGTCGCCCAGATCTATGGCGGCCGCGCCGGCTTTTTCGGCTCGCTCAGGCTCGCCCGCCGCGTGGTCGAGCACGCGATGGCCGCCGGCATCATCGCCCTCGGCGACGACATTCTGGAGCCGCTGATGGGCGGCGGCGTCGCCTCCAAGGTCTCGCGCCGGCTCGGCGAGGGCGTCGTCAACGGCGCGATGACGGCGCGGATCGGCGTCGCGGCGATGGAGGTCTGCCGGCCGCTGCCCTTCGACGCGCTGCCGCGCCCGCGCCTGCGCGAGATCGCCTGGTCGGCCTTGCGCGGCGCCGCCGCGCGATCTGACCGGAGCGAGACGAGAAGCGGATGAAGCGCCTGGCGACGGCGTCGCGTCGCAGACCGCTGACGCATGTCGGAGCTTCGCGGCGAGCGCCTCCGAGGAAAGCATGCGACGCCGGATGAGCGCCCGAGACTTGCGCGCGCCCTCACGATTGTCGCCGCCCCGGGCTCGACCAGGGGCCTCAGAGCCGCCGCGAAGCTTGGGATCGAGGGCCGAGCGGCGGCGCCGCGCCGAGAACGCGCGCGCTGGAATGGGATCCGAGGCCCGGGCTCAGGACCGGGGCGGCGCAATTGCAATCGCGTCGGTCTACTCTCAACAGCTCTATCGTCTGATCGGTTCTGATGGAGCCAACCTCGCCCTTGTCCTCCCGGCCAAGCGCGCAGAGCCGGGATCCGGGCCCAAGGGGCCGAGCGTGCGGCGAACCGGTCCTGGATCCCGGATAAGCCTGCGGCTTTCCGGGATGACGGCG
>CAZPTD010000100.1:0-12409 GCA_964588915.1 uncultured Neomegalonema sp.
CTTCCCGACCTCGATGTTCACCGCGATCTTCGCGCTCGCCCGCACCGTCGGCTGGGTCGCGCAGTGGAAGGAGATGATCGAGGATCCCGAGCAGAAGATCGGCCGGCCGCGCCAGCTCTACACCGGCGCGCCGGAGCGCAACTACGCGCCGCGCGCGGAGCGCGGCTGATCGGAGCCGCCGTGAGCGCGTCGCGACGCGGCGCGCTCGCCGCCGGCCACATCGATACGCTCGACGTCGGCGCGACGCTCGACGATCGCGTCGCGCGCGCCGGCAGATCCGGATTGGCGCACGACCTCCTCGGGAATAGCATACGCCGCTGATGACGCTAGATTCGACCCAGATCGGGCAGGGAGTCGCCTTGAGCAACGTACAGCCTGGAGGCGCGCATCAGCGCCGGCTTCGGCGCGGCGGCGCCATGCTCGCCGCCGCTTTCATCCTCCTCGTCGCCCCTAGCGCCGCGCGGGCGCAAACCAGCATCGACGCGATGTATCCGCCGCCGTCGCTCGCGAACGACGTGCTGCTCGCCGCCGAACGGATCACGCCGCTCGATTTCGGCAACGGACTCGCTCTGCAAGGCGGCGAAGCGCGGGACTCGACGCTCAGGATCCGCGTGACGATCCCGCCCGAGCTCGAGGACAGCGTCGATCGGCTGCATCCGAGTTTGCTCGGCGCCTCGTGCCAAGACGACGAGACGATGCGGCTGCTCTGGCGCGGCGCCGGGTTCGAATTCGCCTATCTCGCCGCCGACGAGAGCGAGATCGAGGTGATCTCCGTCGATCCGCGCCTCTGCGGCGCCTTCGCGACGTCGGGCGTTCCCGAAGAAGACGTGCGGATCGCCGCGATGATCGACGGGATCGGCCTCGAGGCGGCGTTGACGCGGATCGCGGGCGAGGAGCGATCCAAGCTCATCGCCGACAACATCGCGATCGAGCGCGTCGAGCCCGAGGGAACGCGGCTCCGTTTCGACATCGCCGCCGGCGCGGCGATGGATCTCGAGGAAGCGGCCACGACCCTCGACACGATCCTCTGCTCGGATCCGCCCATGCGCACGCTTCTTAAGGCCGGGGCGACTTTCGAATACCGGATCGCCGACGCCGCCGCCGCGGCGAACGCCGTCCTGACCGACGGCGATTGCCCCTGAGGCGGTTCGACCGGCCGAGCGGGCGGCGCCGCGTCCGCCTACGCGTCGTCCGCCGACGCGGACGACGCGCCCCTCTTGCGCGCAATCGCCGCCAGCACCGAGCGCGCGGCGCGGACGGACGGCGCCGCGCCGCCCCGGCCGAGCCGCTCCAACGTCAGATCCGCCGCGCCGAGCTGGGCGTTGCGCTCCGGCGCGTCGCGCGCGAGCAGGCGGTCGAGCGTCGGCGTGATGAGATCCGGTCGGCAGCGCTCCTGAAGAAACTCGGGCACCGTTCGGGTCTCGGAGACGAGATTGACGAGCGTCGCCGTGTCGACCTTGATCAGCCGCCGCGCGATCGCCGCCGAGAGCGCGCTGACGCGATAGGCGATCACCATCGGCGTGCGCGCCGCCGCGAGCTCGAGCGAGACCGTTCCCGACGCCGCGAGCGCCGCGTCGGCGGCCGCCATCGCGCGGCGCTTGCGCCGCTCGGCCTCGTCGAAGGGCGACCCGCGCGGATCGAGCACCTGCGCCGGAAACGGCCATTCCGCGGCGAGCGCCGCCACCTCGTCGGCGACGTTCTCCGCCGCCGGCACGATCACCTCGAGATTGGGCCGCCGCCGCGCGATCGGCTCTAGCGCCGCCCCGAAGACCGGACCGAGGCGCGACACCTCGGAGCGACGGCTGCCCGGCAGAACCGCGACCAAGGTCGCGTCGGGCGCGATCCCGCGCTCGGCGCGGAACGCCGCGGCGTCGACCGGATCGGGCGGCGGCGTCGCCGCGACCGGATGGCCGACGAAGTCGCAGGAAAGCCCCTCCTTCTCGAAATAGGGCGGCTCGAAAGGCAGGAGCGCCAGGAGATGGTCGACGATCGCGGCGAGCTTCGCCGCCCGCTTCGGGCGCCACGCCCAAACGCTCGGCGCGACGTAATGGATGAGCGCGGTTTCGGCGCAGATGATCGGCTTCGCTTGCTTGGCGACGCGCAGCCCGAAGGCCGGCGCGTCGATGGTGACGAGCGCGTCCGGCCGCGCCGCGACCACGGCCTCGCGGGTCTCGCGCATGCGCCTCAAGATCGTCGGCAGCCGCGGCAACACCTCCGTCAGCCCCATCACCGCGATCTCGCTGATCGGAAAGAGCGGCTCCAGCCCCTCCTCGGTCATGCCGACGCCGCCGACGCCGACGAAGCGCACGCCGCCCGGACGCTCGGCCTTGAGAGCGCGCATCAGCGCCGCGCCGAGCCGGTCGCCCGAGGATTCGCCGGCGAGCATGAAGAGCGTCAGCACGTCGCTCACGCGCCGGCCTCCGCGGCCGGCCGGGCTTCGATGTCGGCGGCCGCAGGCGCGTCCGCCGCGGGATCCCAGCCGTAGAAGAAGACGCCCGCCTCGTCCGCCGCGCGCGCCGTCGCCGCGATGTCGAGCACGATGACGCCGCCCGCGCGCACGGCGACGCCGTTGAGCCCGGCCTCCTTGGCGCGGCGCATCGTCTCGGGCCCGACTGCCGTCTTGTCGAGGCGCTGATCCTGGCCGGGCTTGGGCGCCTTTTAGAGATGCCTGCTTGGCCGCGGCGCGCCGCCGCGGCGGCGTTCGCCCTTTAGGGCGGCGAGCATGGCGTCGGTGCCCTGCACCGTCTCGACGCCGAGGCATCTTCCCTCGGCGACGACCGCGCCCTGGCCGACATCGACTCGGCCGACCGCCTCGACGATCTCGGCCGCGCGCAGGATGTCCTCCCGGTCCCGCGCGCTCGGTCGCCGCGCCCCGAGCGGCCCGGCCGGCGCGACGAGATCGCCGAGCAGCTCATGCGCGCCGACCATCGCGAAGCCGCGCGACTCGAAGATCGCCGCGAGCCCGCGCAGGAGCCCGTCGTCGCCCTTGCGCAGCAGCCGCGCCATCATCGGCGCGACCCTGAGCGCCGTGAAGTCGAAGCGCAGGCTGAAGAGCGACGGCCGCGAGAGCCCGCCGGCGAAGCAGACCCGGTCGCAGCCGGCCGCGCGCAGCAGACCGAAGATCCGGCCGACCTGTCCGAGCCCCGCCGTCGCGGACGGCCAGTCCTCGACCCACGCCTCGGCGAAGCCGCGCAGCGCGATCACGAACACCGCGCCGCCGCGTCTTCGCTCCGCCTCGGCGACGAGCCGCGGCAACGCCCCGCGGCCGGCGAGCACGCCCAAGGCGCCCGCCGACGCGACCGGCGGCGACGCCTCGGGCGCGGCCGCGTCAGACATCCCGCGGCGTGCAGAACGAGCGCGAGCTGTCGGCGGCGACGAAAGCGACGATCTCGCGCACCGGATCGACGTCCGGAAACGTCGCCTCGACCTTCGCGATGCGCTCGGCGATAACGCCGTCGCCGTAAAACAGCAGGTCGTAGGCGCGCCGAAGCGCCTGGATGGTCTCGCGATCGAAGCCGCGGCGCTTGAGGCCGATGATGTTGAGCCCGCCGAGCGCCGCGCGGTTGCCGAGCACCGAGCCGAAGGGAATCACGTCCTTCTCGACGCCGGTCATGCCGCCGACCATCGCATGCGCGCCGATGCGGCAAAACTGGTGCACCGCGCTCAGGCCGCCGAGGATCGCGAAATCCTGCACGGTCACATGGCCGGCGAGCGTGGCGTTGTTGGCGAAGACGGTGTGGTCGCCGACCTTGCAGTCATGGCCGACATGCGCGCCGGCCATGAAGAGCGAGCCCGAGCCGACGCGGGTCACGCCGCCGCCGCCTTCGGTGCCGCGGCTCATGGTGACGTGCTCGCGGATGCGGTTGTCGGGGCCGATGACGAGCGCGGAGCGCTCGCCCTTGAATTTGAGGTCCTGCGGCTCGGAGCCGAGCGACGCGAACGGCCAGACGACGCAGCCCTCGCCGATCGTGGTCCAGCGGCCGACGGCGACATGCGCCTTCAGCTCGACCCGCGGGCCGATCTCGACTTCGGCTTCGACGACGCAATACGGACCGATCCGCGCGCCCTCGCCGATCACGGCGCTGTCGTCGACAACCGCCGTCGCATGGATTTCGGCGCTTGGAGCGCGCGACATGTCAGGTCTCCTCGGGCGGCGCCGGCGGCGCGCCTCTCTATTTGCGGTCCGACGGCGGCGGGGCCGGCGGATCGACGATCATCGCCGAGAATTCGGACTGAGCGCAGATGGCGTCGGCGACTCTCGCCACGCCGTTGAATTTCCAGACCGGCCCGCGCGATTTGATCACGTCCACCTTCAGCTCGACCCTGTCGCCGGGCACGACCGGCTTTCGGAACCGCGTGTTGTCGACGGTCATGAAATACACGAGCTTGCCCTGGTCGATGAGATTGAGCGTGTGAACGACGAGAACGGCGGCGGTCTGCGCCAGCGCCTCGATCAAAAGGACGCCGGGCATGATCGGCTTCGGTGGAAAATGGCCTTGGAAGAACGGCTCGTTGATCGTGACGTTCTTGACCCCGAGCGCGCTTTCATTCGGGACGATGCTGCGAACCCGATCGATCATCAGAAATGGATAGCGATGCGGAATCATGCGCATGATGTGCTCGATGTCGAGCTCGTCGACCTGCCTTGCGCCGCCGTCTGCGCTGAATTCACTCATTGGCCGCTCCATCTGCGCCGTCCGCCCCTCCGCCGTGCGACGCTCTACTCGCCCTCGGTCTCGTCGATCCGGACTTCGATGCTCGGAGTCTGTTCGTCAAGGCGTTTGATCGCCTCATCGGTAATGTCGAGCGCGCTCGCGCTCAAGATCACGACGCGCGCGTCCAACATCACGCCCGCCCGCCGTTCGCGCATGATGGCGACCAAGACCGGCTCGAGCGCGCGCTTCAGATCGTTGCGCGCTTCGGCGGCGGCGCGCTGGATCGCCCGGGCGCGATCGCGGCGAAACTGGCGCAACGCGGCGACGGCGCTGCGGAACGCCTCCTCCCGCGTCCGGAACTCGTCCTGCGGGATCACGCCGCGCCCCTCGGTGAGCGCCTCGCTCTCCGCCTGCAGCGCCGCGCGGCGCTCGGAAAGCTCCGCCTCCGTTCGCGCGACGAGAGCCGCCTCGGCGTCGGCGATCGAGCGTCCGGCCGAGGACTCGCGATAGATCCGCTCGATGTCGACGATGAGGACGGCCGAAGCCGCCAGCGTCTCGAAGCCGCCTTCGGGCGCGTCGCCGTTCGTCTCGGTCTGAGCGCCGGCCGACGGCGCATGCGCCAGCGCGGCCGCCGCCAGAAGCGCGATGACAAGCACGCGCGCGATCGACCACCGCGTGACAAGATCCGCCGCGCGACCGGCGTCGGCCGCGCGGCGGTTCGTACCGAAGAGACTAGGCGCGCCGCAACGCGCCGCCGCCGCGCGTCGCATCAGGCCGTTAGAAGCGGGTGGCGCCGCCGAATGAGAAGAACTCGTCCTTATCTTCGTCTTCCTTCAGGAGCGGCCATGCGAAGTTGAAGCGCAGCGGTCCCAAGGGCGAGGACCAGAAGAGGCTGACGCCGGTCGTCGCCCGGAGCGCGAAGCTGTCGTCCACGGTCAGCGTGCCCAAATCGTCCTCGTAGCTCGTGTCGTCGAGCCCCCAGACCGAACCGGCGTCGGCGAAGACGCCGCCATAGACGCCGTACTCCTCCGGCAAGCCGATCGGGAAGGACACGTCGGCGCGGGCGATCGCGTAATAGTTGCCGCCGAGCGCGGCGTCGTAGCTGAACGTGTCGAGGCCGAAGGTCGCGTCGTTGGTGTCGCGCGGGCCGACGCCGCTCGCGTCGAAGCCGCGGAAGCTGTCGCCGCCCAAGGTGAAGCGGTCGGAGATCTTCACGTCGTCGTCGTCGAAGCCCACGATCGCGCCGCCCGCCAGCTCCAGGCTTACGATGACGTCTTCGCGGAAGAAGGAGGTGTAGCCCTTGATCGATCCTTCGCCGCGGAGGTAGAGCGCGTCGCCGCCAATGCCGGCGAAGGTCGGCTTCAGCTCGAGAATGAAGCCTTCGGTCGGCTCGTTGCGGTCGTTGCGGAAGTCGAGCGTGTAGTCGAAGCCGAGGGACGAGATCACGCGGTCGCCCTCGTCCGCCTGCACGAGCGGCGACGCGTCGTTCGGCGTTTGCTGAATGTCCTCAGCCTCGATGCGGTAGCGGAAGCGAATCCGGCTGTTCTCGTCGACCCTGAAGCCGATCGACGGCGCGAAGCCGGTGCGCCGCGTCTCGTAGTCCGACTCGTCGACCTGGTCGATCTCGACATGGTAAACGTTGACGCCCGCCTCGAGGTCGCGGCCGAGGAAATAGGGCTCGACGAAAGCGAAGTCGTAGGTTTGGCGCGACGAGGTCGCGGAGACCGCGATCCGAACGAGCTGTCCGCGGCCGAGGAAGTTGCGCTCGGTCAACGAAACCGTGCCGCCGAAGGATTCGACCGAGGAGAAGCCGACGCCGAACGAGAGATCGCCGGTCGAGCGCTCCTCGACCGTCGTGCGCACGACGACGCGGTCCTCGGCGCTGCCCGGCTCGGTCTCGACCTCGGTCTTGCTGAAGAAGCCGAGCGACTGAACGTTCGAGCGGCTGCGCTGCAGAGCGTAGGCGCTGAACGCGTCGCCCTCGACGAACTCGAACTCGCGGCGGATGACCTCGTCGAGCGTCCGGCTGTTGCCCTCGATCTCGATCCGCTCGACATAGACGCGCGGCGCGTCGAGGAAATTATAGCGGATGTCGACGACCGGCGCGCCGTCCTCGGCGCGCCGCTTGCGCGCCTCGGGCCGAACCTCGACGAAGCGCACGCCCTCGGCGCCCATCTCCGCCTGTATCTGCGAGACCGTCCTCTGCACGAGATCCGCGTCATAGGTGTCGCCGGTGTCGGTCTCGACGAGACCGCGATACGCCTCGACGTCGAAGCCCGGGATCTCCGTGTAGACCTCGACCTCGCCGACGTCGTACTGCTCGCCCTCGGAGACCGTGAACGTGATGAAGAAGCCGTCGCGCTCGGGGCTGAGCTCGGCGACGGCGGAGATCACCTCGAAATCGGCGTAGCCGCGCGCGAAATAGAAGCGGCGCAGCAGCTCCTTGTCGAGCTCGAGGCGATCCGGATTGTAATTGTCCGAGGTCGCGAGGATCTTCCACCAGGCGCTCTCGGAGGTTTCGATCACCGTCCGCAGGCGACGATCCGAATACTCCGTGTTGCCGACGAAGTTGATCGAGCTGATGCCGACGGCGTCGCCTTCGGCGATCTCGAAGACCAGGTCGACGCGGTTGCCCTCGCGCTCGATGATCTTCGGCTCGACCGTGGCGGAGAAGCGGCCGGAGGCGCGGTAGATGTCGAGGATCGTCTGCGCGTCGGCCTCGGCCCGGGCGCGCGTGAAGGCCCCGCGCGGCCGTGAGCGGATCTGCGCGAGCAGGAGGTCGTCCTCGATCTCGCGGTTGCCCTCGAAGGAGATCTCGCTGATCACCGGGTTCTCGGCCACCTCGACGAGCAGCACGCCGCCCCCGCGCGGCGTGATCCGCACGTCGCGGAACAGACCGGTCGCGAAGAGCCGCTTCAAGGCGTCGTTGACGACGCTCGGGTTGACCTCGTCTCCGGGCGCGAGCTGGAGATAGGAAAGGATGGTCTCGGTCTCGATCCGCTGCTGGCCTTGAACCTCGATCGAGGAGATCCGCTGCGTCGATTGGGCGACCGCGCTCTCGGACGCCAGCCGAACGAGCCCGACCGCGCCGGCGCCGATCGCCATGCAGATGAAGGCCGCTTTGGCGAGTTGCGACATTCGAAGAGTCATCGTCCGAAGAATCATCGTCCGAAGCGTCATCGTCACACCCCTGCTCTGCGGCGCATTGTTCAGCCGCGTCTTTCGCCTACCCCGGCGCGCCGGCTCTCCTCCGGCGGCTGGAACGGCGCTGCCCCGTTCCGTTCGGGCCGTCGGCCCGCTGCACCTTCCCCGCTGAGTCGACCTGCGACCGTTGGTCGGCCGGCCGTGACTCGCCCTCGCGTAGGAGGTACCGACGAAAGACGCGCCGGATCAAGTTGTTCCTGGACCTGACGCACGGAAAATCTTGATTTGATGGCGCAACGCCTCGCTCGGACGCCGACAAGACCGACGCCCCGACCGGCTCAACAGCTCGGGCCTGTGAGTTTGTTGAACCACGGCGTCAGATCGTTGGCCGTCGCGAACACCATCAAGAGCAGGATCGCCGCCAACCCGATCGCCGTCACCACCTCGAGCGACTTCTCGCCGATCGGCTTCCCGCGCACCGCCTCGACGCCGTAGAGCACGA
This sequence comes from uncultured Neomegalonema sp., assembly GCA_964588915.1. Classification (GTDB taxonomy): domain Bacteria; phylum Pseudomonadota; class Alphaproteobacteria; order Rhodobacterales; family Rhodobacteraceae; genus JALEGB01. Next base: position 8,302 of record CAZPTD010000100.1, read on the forward strand.
GATGACCGCCGTCGAGGATCGGGATCGGCAGGAGATTCATCAATCCGATCGCCGCCGAGATCAGCGCGATGAGGTTGATGAAGCTGAGGAGCCCGATGCTCAGCGCCTGCCCGGAAGTGTTGGCGATGCCGATCAGGCTGTTGAGCTGCGAGCCGTCGGCCTCGCCGGAGATCCACGCGCCGATATAGCCGAAGGTCTGCTCCGCGACGAGAATCGGCATGCCGACGCCGGCGGACAGCGCGTCGCCGACGGTCGCCGGGCGAATCTCGCGAGCGGCGCCGATGCCGGCCTCGGGAACGACGCCGAGCATGTAGCGGCGGGTCGGCAGACGCGTGCGCGGATCCAGCGTGTCGGTCGCCTCGGGCTCGACGACGCGCGTGACCGTCTCGCCGTCGCGTTCGAGCGTAAGCCGCAGCGGCGCGCCCTCGGAGCTCAAGATGAGCCGGCGGAGCTCCTGAAACGACGAGATCGGCTCGTCGTTCACGGCGACGACGAGATCGCCGGCCACGACGCAGGCGACGTCCGCCGGACCGCCATAGGTCACGTCGGCGACCCGCGCCGGCTGCGCCAGATCCGCAACGAGCGTCGTCTCGCGCCCGTCGCGGACGATGTCGATTTCGGTCGTCGGTTCGACGGCGCGCTCGAAGGCGAGCTGCAGATCGACGAAGGTCTCGATCGGCTGGCCGCCGACCGCGAGAACCCGGTCGCCGACCTCGAGCCCGGCGGCGGCGGCGCGCCCGGCCTCGGCGATCGCGCCGATCACCGGCGCGTCGCTCGCGACGCCGCGCGCCAAGGTGAGACAGAAGACGATGACGATCGTCAGCAGAAAATTCGCGAACGGCCCGGCGAGAATGGTCAAGGTCCGCGCCCAGAGCGGCGCGCCCGGCAGGGTCTGGCGCCGCTCCTCGTCGGACATCGCCACCACCTCGTCCGAGGTCCCGACGCTCGCGGCGTCGGCGTCGCCCTTGAACTTGACGTAGCCGCCGAGCGGCAACAGCGCGACCCGCCAGCGCGTGCCGCGCCGATCGGTCCAGCCGTAGAGCTCGCGGCCGAAGCCGATCGAGAACACTTCGGCCTTGATGCCGCACCATTTCCCGACGAGGTAATGGCCGAGTTCGTGAATGAAGACGACGATCGAGAGCACGACCAGAAACGGCGCGACGACCGTGAAAAGCGTCTCGATCAACGGCCCGAGCAGTGGAATGTCGTAGATCAAACTCATCGCAGATTCGCTGTCCCCTCATCGGCCGGCGCGCAATCGGATCGGACCGCCGCCCCTCGCGCCCAGACGCGCCGCGACACCTTACATAGCGCGGCCGGTGCGCATATTTAATTACCGGCGGCCGAGCGACCCGATCAAACGCCGGCGAGCGCCGCGCCCGGTCACCAGACGAACACCTCCTTGTCGCGCGCGAAGGTCAGCGCCGCGGCGACCAGCGTCGCCGCCAGAAGCCCGTCGAGGCGATCGAGCGCGCCGCCATGCCCCGGGATCAGCCGACTCGCATCTTTCACGCCAAAATGGCGCTTGAAGGCGCTTTCCGCCAGATCGCCGAGCTGCGCCAGAAGCGCCGCGACGACCGAAACCCGCGCGACCTCATGATAGAGCGTGCCGGTCGTCGCCCAAGAGAACATCGAGCCGCTGAAGGCCGCAAGCGCGGCGCCGCCGATCAGCCCCGCCCAGGTTTTCTTCGGCGAGAGCCGCGGCGCGAGCAGCGGTCCGCCGATGAGCCGGCCGACGAAATAGCCGCCGATATCCGTCGACGCGACCACCAGCACCAGCCAGATCGACGTCTCGAGGCCGTAGGTCGGCTGATCGCGCAAGAAGACGAAGGCCGCGCTCGCGCCGCCGAGAAGCAGGAGCCCCGGCGCCGTCCACCGCCAGTCGCGGCCGCCGCCGCGGTCGAGGCTCACGGTGACGATCGCGCCGCCGAGGATCAAGAAGAGCGCCGGCCCGACCTCGCGCTCGGAATGGGCGATCAGCGGCGCGAGGGCGACCAGCGCCGGAAAGAAGACGTCGCGCCGCTCGAAGCCGCCCTCGCGCGCCGAAACGATCGCTCGGTATTCGTAGGCCATGGCCCCGGCGGCCGCGGAGACGAGGATCGCCGACCACCAGCCGCCGAGCCAGAGCGCCGCCGCCGCCGCCGCGCCGAGCGCGAGCCCCGAGATCAGCCGGACCTTGAGATCCGCGAAGGCGCCGCCGCCGCCGGCCCGCAAGGCGTCCGCATCCGCCGACGGCGCGGCGTCCGGCCCGACATGAGCGCCGTCCTGGCCGCCGTCCTGGCCGCCGTTTCGGGCGCCGTCTTCGGCGCCTTCAGTCGAAGGAGCCGCCGAAGCGTCGGTCTCGCGTCCGGAACGCCGCGATCGCGCGCTCAAAACTCTCGCGAGTAACTTCGGGCCAGGTCTCCTCAAGGAAAATGAACTCCGCATAGGCCGCCTGCCAGAGCAGGAAGTTCGACAGCCGCTGCTCGCCCGACGTGCGGATGACGAGGTCCGGATCCGGCAGATCCGCCGTGTCGAGCGCCGTCGTGAACGCCGCTTCGTCGACATCGTCGACCGCGATCTCGCCCGCCGCGACCCGCTCGGCCAGCCGCCGCGCCGCCGAGACGATCTCCGCCCGAGCGCCGTAATTGAGCGCGACGACGAGACGCAGCCGCCGTCCGTGGCGCGTGCGCTCCTCGAGCATCCGCATCATCTCCTGCACGTCGCCCGGCAGCCGTCTCGGATCGCCGAGAAAGGTGACGCGCACGCCTTCGCGCTCGAGCTCGTCGGCCTCGCGCAGGAAATAGGCGCGAAAAAGCTCCATCAATCCCGCGACTTCGCTGGCCGGCCGCCGCCAATTCTCGGTCGAGAACGCGTAGAGCGTCAACACCTCGACGCCGAGATCCGGGCAGGCGCGGATGACGGCGCGGACGCTCTCGGCGCCGCGGCGATGGCCCTCGAGCCGAGGCAGACCGCGGGCGCGCGCCCAACGGCCGTTGCCGTCCATGATCACGCCGACATGGCGCGGCGGCGGCAACAGCGGCGCCATCGCCTCCGACGCCCGCGCATCGGCGCCGTTAAAGGCGGAGGCGAGCCCGAGATCCGCCGCGCCGTTCCCTATCGTACCGCCGCTTTCCGCCACGCTGCACCCAATCCCGCCGAAAGACCCGGCCCGCGCCGACGCGGGCGCGCCGCTCAGATCTGCATGATTTCCTTGTCTTTCTCCGCAAGCGCGGCGTCGACGGCGGCGATCAGCTTGTCGGTCAGGGCCTGAATCTCGTCGGAATAGAGCTTTTGCTCGTCCTCCGACAGCCCGCCCGCCTTCGCCTTCTTGATCTGATCCATGCCGTCGCGGCGCACATTGCGAATCGCGACCCGCGCCTTCTCGGCGTACTGACCGGCGACCTTGGTCAACTCGCGCCGGCGCTCCTCGTTGAGCTCGGGGATCGGCACGCGGATCAGCGTCCCGTCCACGACCGGATTTACCCCGAGCCCCGAACTCCGGATCGCCTTCTCCGCCGCGCCGACCAGGCTTTTATCCCAAACATTCAAGACCACGAGGCGCGGCTCCGGCACGTTGATGGTGCCGATCTGATTGAGCGGCGTCGGAGATCCATAGGCCTCAACCATCACGGGCTCAAGCATTGATGCCGAAGCGCGGCCGGTTCTCAGCGACGCGAACTCGGTCTTGAGCGCGCCGATCGCGCCCTCCATGCGCCGCTCGAGATCGTCGAGATCAGGTTCGTCCGACATTGACTGCTCCTATTCTTATCGGCCGCCATGCGGCGGCGCGCCCGGCCGGACGGCGCCGCACCATGCGCCGAACGAGGCGCGCGCGGCAGGGCTCAGCCCGCCCTCATGCGGGCCGGACCAGCGTATATCGGCCGCGGCCGTAAAGTATAGGCGTGTAGCCCTCCGGCGCCTCCAAAGCGAACACCACCACCGGCATGCCGTTGTCCCGCGCGAGTGCGATCGCCGCCGCGTCCATCACCTTGAGGTTCTTGAGGAGAACCTCGTCATAGTCGACTTCCTCGTAGCGGCGCGCCGACGGGTTGGTCTTCGGATCGCTGTCGTAGACGCCGTCGACCTGCGTCGCCTTCCAGAGCGCGTCGCAGCCCGTCTCGAGCGC